>NZ_JBFAPP010000005.1:0-349570 GCF_040676775.1 Micromonospora sp. NPDC049523
CCCGATACGACAAACTCGCCGTCCGCTACCAGGCCGTCCTGACCATCACCGCCATCGGCGAGTGGCTCCGACCGGACTTATAAAACGCGCCCTAGTGGCGCCTTGGCAGCCAAGGCGCCACCGACGATACTGCCTCGATCAGAGGCCGGTGGGGGGATTCTTGTACCAGCCGGCAACAACGTCGACCAGGTGCTGCAGGTTCTGAGTCCGCATGACCGGCGCCGACGCGTTGATCTCGAAGTCCGCGCTGGCCTGGGTCGTTCGCCAGATGCTGGCGCTGGTGACCGGTGCGTTCATGTGCGGGTTGAGCCGCCGGAAGAACTCCGTGATCTCCTCGTCATCGAGATCCATCTCCTGAGTGAAGACGTGGTAGGTGCCAGCCAGTACACGCAGGGTTCCGACCGATCCGAGCAGGGACTGCTGTCGAAGCTGAAGCGGAGCCAGCTTCCCATCCGCGACCGCGGCGAGATCGGTGAACGCTTCGGTGATGCATTCCAGGAACTTGTGGACTGCCTCGGTGACGGCCGCATCGTCGAGTTCGGTCTCGCGCTTCTTGCCGATCCGTCCGGCGACGCCAACGGCGACTGCGCGGGTGAGGTCAGCAACGTGCTTGGCACCCATGAGGTTCGGGTTCTTCGTCGTCATCCGGTCTTGCTCTAGGTCGACACGGCCCTTCATGAGGGCGTGGTCCATGACGCGGTCGAGCGTGCGGTTCGCGATCTTGGAGCCGTCGAATCGGGACCGCAAGGCACTGGAAATGCCCTTGGCGTTGTCGGCGACGTCGACGAACATCTGCCTGCTGCGGATATTGTCAGGTTCGAGGTAGATGTCCAGGCCGACGTACTCGCTATCCATGCGCTGGAGGCGCTGCAGCAGGTCGTCGCGCTGCTGCCGCAACTGGCTCAGGCGGTCTTCGGAGCGGGCGCGCTCGATGTCCTTGTTGATTTTATTGATTTGCTCCGTCAGGGTCTTGATCTCGATGTCGACGCCGAGGATCCGGTGCTGACCGTCGATCGTGCTCAAGGGGGACAGCGCACCGACCGACCAGGGAATCTCCAGATAACCCAGTCGCCCCTCGGGGGCTCCCTCGATCCCGTCAAACTTGCAGCCGCCGTTGTCGCGTGCCAACAGCGCGGGGGCTACCCAGTCGATCTTCCTGTGTAGGTAGTCGCCGAAGTCCTTTGCGTGGCGCCGATCAACCTTTCGGTTGTCTGGATCGGGCTCTTCCGGGTTGGGGACAGGCAGGATGACGCTCAGGTCCGCGAGCGGTACGCGGAGGCTGTAGACGGTTCGTCCACCCTGCGTCGATCGCATGGCGAGGTAGGTGCTGGATCGCTTGACCCCGCTCAGGCGGGTGGGGTCGATCGAGATGGTCACGGGGCTCCTCGGGCACAAGACTTTGACTAGGACAAGAAGGTCCTTGTTGTCGCCGTTAAGAAATTAATCGATGGAATACGCGGTAGTCAACACGATCTAAACGCTGACACGGAGGCCTCCGCCCACCCGTGTCGCTCCTCAATGGAGGCGGGGTGCATGACTGGCCGACTGCTCGGCGCTGTACCCGGTGGACGGTTCATGGCGAGCGGGTCGTGGACGACACCCGGCGGGCGCGGCTGAGTATCGCCGAGGCGGAGTTGCCGGACGGGGTGCGGTTCGAGCAGTACCTGATCCGTGCGCCACGTGCTGCCATGGTCGCCGTACTCGATGAACAGGACCGGCTGCTGCTGATGCGCCGGCACAGGTTCGTCTTCGACCGGTGGGTGTGGGAACTGCCGGGCGGTTACCTCGATGACGGGGAAGATCCAGCGGACTGTGCCGTACGTGAGGTCGAGGAGGAAACCGGCTGGCGGCCGAAGTCCGTCGAGCCGTTGCTGTCCTTCCAACCGTGGGTAGGGACCGCCGACGCAGAGAACCTGCTGTTTCTTGCCCGGCAGGCCGACCACACCGGTACGCCTGTGGACGTGAACGAGGCGGAGCGGGTTGATTGGATCCCGCTCGACAGGTCACGCGAGCTGATCGCCAGGGGCGAGATTGCTGGTGCGGGCACGGTCATCGCCGTACTCGAACTGATCGCACGTCAGGCGCGAGGCGACCTGTGGCCGGGTCACGACGTACGGCCAGCGCAAACGCCTCAGCAGGTGCCGAAGCCCTCGTCGAAGAGTTTCTGGGCGTAGTTGGCGTACCCTGCGACGGTTTTGCGTACGATCCGGCCGTCGTGCAGGAACAGGAAGGCGCGGTCGCCCTGTCGGGCGAGCAGCCCGTCGAACCGGTACGTCCCCTGTGGAGCGGTCAGCGCGGTGGCTGCCGGGTACCGGGCGTGCACGGTGTTGAGCGAGGTGCCGACGGTCACGCCCTCCGGGGTGCGCATCGGCGGGCTCACCCACATCAGCACCAGCCGGTCGTGGTCGAAGACGGGTCCGACCGTGTCGAGGCCGTTGATCTGTCCGGCGCAGTCGGCGGCTTCAGGTTCGGCTTCCAGTACGCCCCGGGCGGTCAGCTCCCCTTCGGTGTCGCCGAACTCGATGTTGCGTACCCCGGACAGGTGGACCACGTCCGGCCCGAATGTCCCCACGGCCGGCTCGTCGGGCATGGTCGGGGCGCTGCCGCTCGCGGACGCGATGAGCGTCGCCAGCAGGAAGCCGATCAGTACCGTTTTGCGGGCTTTCATATATCCCCTCCGGGAGCACAACGGAGCGGACGGCAGAAGGTTGCTGCCTCTATCCACATCCTGTGGATAGAACATGTGTACGACGGATTAGGTTACGCCCCAGTGCTGGTCCTGTTGGACTGTCGTCACGCCGGTCCGTACTGCCCGTGCGATGTCGTTGACGGAGCGTACGTACCCGACCGCCGATCCGGGCTGCGGTGACATGCTGCCGTGCGCGACCTGGTCCCGCAGCCGTCCCAGGCTCGTGATCGCCTGGTACGTCACCGGCGAGATCACCCCGTGGTCCAGCAGCTTCTGGGCCAGCGCCGCACCCTGGCGCCGTACGGCCGCACCGGCCCGGTCCACGAACTCGCCGGTCCGTACGTCGTCCAGCGCCCCGGACATCGCGTCCTCCAGCGCGGACCAGGCGGCGTCCACGGCGTACGCCGGGTTCTGCTCGGCCCGCAGCGCGATGTCCCGGAAGCCGCGGTCGAGCTGTCCGGGCGACCCGGCCGCGGACCCGTTACTGGTCGGGCGGCGCCGTCCCGGTGTGCCGGGCCTGGGCGGGCCGGCGATCGGCGAACCGGTCGGTTCGGGTAGCGCCTCCGGCAGCGGATCGACGCTCGGCCACGGGTTGACCGCACCCGGCCGACCGTCCGGTCGGGCGCCGACCCGGGCCTCTGTCGAGCGGGCGGCCTCGGCCGCCACCGCCTCGCCGACCTGGCGGTCAGCTTCGCCGAACTCGGCGCCGAAGCTGCCGGCGGAAACCGACCGTAGCTGGCTCACCCTGGCTCGCAGTGGCCGGCGGAAGATCACGAGTACGACCACCACCGCTGTCGGCCAGGCCAGGTGTCCGGTCATCTCCGCGACGAAACTCTGCCAACCCACCGGCCGGATTCTTCCGTGACCCACCCGATCCGTCGATAGCTGTCGCCTGTTCCTACAACCCGGCTTCTTACAACTCGGCGACGAGCAGTCGGTAGCCGGCGTCGTACTCCGGCAGGTCCAGCAGGTCGGCGTGGCGCTCGTGCCACCGTCGCGAGGTCAGGTCGGCGGCGAGCCGTTCCAGGCCGGGTCGGATCGTCTCCTCACCGGTCTGCGCCAGCATCGACATGCCGGCCCGTACGGCAGGATCGAGGTACGCCTCCGGCCGACGCCAGTACGCCGCCCCGAACCCGTCGACACAGTCGTGCGGTACGGGCACCACCTCCACCCGGGCGTCGCCGAGCAGTGCGGCGAGCCGGTCCACCGGCACCGCCCGGGTGTCGTCGAACTCCGCCGCCTCGGGCAGATACTCGCTGAGCAGCCAGAACTCGCGCGTCACCTCCTGATCCCAGGTCAGGATGACGATCCGGCGCCGGGCGATCCGCCGCAGTTCGGCGATCCCGGCTTCGAGGTCGGTCCAGTGGTGCACGGTGAGCAGCGCCATCACCGCGTCGGCGGCGTTGTCCTCGATCGGGATGTTCTCGGCGAACGCCTGCAACACCGGGGCGGCGCCGACCGGCCGCTGCTCGATCATCACCGCGCTGGGTTCGATCGCGAGCACGGTCTGCGGTGGCTCGTACGACCCGGCACCGGCACCGACGTTGACAACCGTACGGGCGTCGCCGAGGGCAGCGGTGATCTGGGCCGCCACCCTCGGATCCGGTCGTCTGGTGGTGTTGTACGTCGTACCGATGCTGTCGTAGATGGCCATGTCGCGCAGTCTGCTCCGCGCCCTGCCGGTCACAATCCGCAGCCCGCACTGACTACAAGGTGGGACCGGGGTACCGGGCCTAGGCGTCGGAGGTCGGGCTCAGGACCCGGGTGAGCCAGTCGGTGCGGGTACGGCGAGCCGCTGCCGATACGGGCACCTGCGGGTAGAGGGCGTCGAAGCCGTGGAAGCCGCCTGCCCAGATGTGCAGTTCCGCCTGACCACCGGCCGCCCAGATCCGGGTGGCGTAGTCGACGTCCTCGTCACGGAAGACCTCGGCCGTGCCGGCGTCGATGTAGGTGGTCGGCAGTCCCGAGAGGTCCTCGGCCAGGGCGGGGGAGACATAGGCGGGCACGTCCTCGTCGGCCAGGTCGCCGAGGACCGCGCGCCAGCCGTACTCGTTCATCTCACGGGTCCAGACGCCGGGCTTGGCCTCGTACTGCCGGCTTGAGGTGGTGTCGTTGCGGTGGTCGAGCATGGGGTAGATCAGCATCTGGGCGGCGATCGCCGGGTTGGCGCGGTCGCGAGCCATCAGGGTGACTCCGGCGGCTAGTCCACCCCCGGCGCTGGTGCCCGCGACGACGATGCGAGCGGGGTCGATGCCCAGTTCGTCGGCGTGCTCGGCGACCCAGAGCAGGCCCGCGTAGCAGTCGTCGACCAGGGTCGTGCCGGTGACGTCCGGTGCCAGCCGGTAGTCGACGGAAACCACGACGGCACCGAGCTGGTCGAGCCATTCCAGCGGGATGTCGATCTGCGAGAAGCGGTCACCCATGATCATTCCGCCGCCGTGGACCCAGTAGACGCAGGGTGCGGCCGTGGGGCGGTCGGTTCCGGACGGGCTGAAGATCGACAGGGGGATCTGCGCGCCGTCCGAACCGGGGATGGTGATCTCGCGGTGGGTGGCCGCCCGGCCGTCGAGCAGGGTGTCGACCGGCGTCGGCGGGAACTGGCGGAGCTGCGTCAACAGTTCGGGGCTGAGTGGGGGCATGGGCTGCATCTCGGCGAGCAGGGCGCGCAACTCAGGGTCGAAGTCGGGGCGTACGAGGGTCATGGCCTGGTCCTTTGGGGGGTGTCGGATGTTGCAGGGGAGAAGTTGCCGGGAGCTCAGAAGGCGGCCTTGCCGCCGACCGGGACCTCGTCGGAGTACCGGGACTCGCCGTCGAGCAGCGGCTGGAGCTTCGCGACCAGTTCCTTCGCCTGGTCGGTCGCGAAGAACCGGCTGTGCGCCTCCTGGCTGGTCCAGCCCTCCGTCACCGAGACGATGTCGGGGTTGCTGGCCGAGCGGCTGATAAGGAAGACGACGCAGTCCTCGTTCGGCAGCGACGGTGCGTTGAGCAGGAACTCGACCAGTTCGTCACCCTTGCCGGGCTGGGCGGTCATGGTGGCGTGGAAACCGTGGTTGACGCTCATGGGGGTTGTCCCTCCAAGTCGTGGAGCCGTTGTGCTCCGGTGATGTCGACCCACCAATCAAATCAGCGCCACCAGGAGAAACGTTAGAGCGATGCTCTCGATCTCTTGCCTAATCCTACTGTTGCAGAGAGGATCGGTTAATGCTTCAATCGGTTCATGGACCATCTCGACGAGCTGCGTGACCTGCTGGCCCGCCACGCCCGCCCCGACATGAGCACCGCCATCGAGGGCGTGCTCATCTCGAAGGTCGAGCGGCCGTACCCGCCGTCGCCGGCCATGTCCGGCTCGGTGATGGCGCTCATCGCGCAGGGCGCCAAGCGGATCGGGCTGGGCGACCGCGTGTACGAGTACCGCGCCGGGCAGTACCTCGTTGCCTCGGTCGACCTGCCGATCACCGGCCACTTCACCGAGGCCACCCCCGAGCAGCCGGCAATCGGCCTCGGTCTGACCCTGCACTCGGCAACCATCGCCGAACTGCTGCTCCAGGCGGCCCCCGGAGACCTCCCGCCCGCCGGCAGTGGCGCGCCGTCCGGCATGGCCGTCAGCGACGCACCTGACGAGCTGCTCGACGCGGCGATCCGGCTGGTACGCCTGCTCGACCAGCCACGCGACATCGCGGTGCTCGCACCGATGATCAAACGGGAGATCCTCTGGCGGCTCATCGCCGGGGAACAGGGCGCCGCCGTACGTCAGCTCGGTCTCGCCGACAGCAGTCTCACCCACGTCGCCCGTGCGGTCCGGTGGATCCGCGAGCACTACGCGCAGGCTTTCCGGGTGGAGGACGTGGCGCAGCGCTCCGGGATGAGCGTCTCCGCCTTCTACCGCAACTTCCAGGCGGTCACCGCGATGAGCCCGATCCAGTTCCAGAAACAGATCCGGCTACAGGAGGCCCGATTGCTGCTAGCAAGCCACCCCAACGACGTCTCCGGTGTCGGCCTCCGGGTCGGCTACGACAGCCTGTCGCAGTTCAGCCGCGAATACCGCCGCCAGTTCGGCGCTCCTCCCAGCCAGGACGCCGTACGCCTGCGCGGCCTGACGCCCAGCACCGCACCAGCCCTGGTGTGACACCCACACGACGACGCGAGGGCCGGCCCGTGCGGGGCCGACCCTCGCGTTCTGCTTCACCCATACGGGCACGGTCAGCCGTCGATGCTGGGCCACTCCAAGCTCGAGCAACTCGACTGGATCAGGTTGTCCTGCCCGTCGACCAGGCAGATCTTGAGCCCGATGACCTCGTTCGCCGCGACGTTGTTCGGGAAGATCGAGTACGGGTCGTAGATCAACTGGCTGTTCGCGCCGCCACCGTTGTACTTCGTGCCGAGGTACTTCCCGTGCAGCCATGCCCAGACCTGTACGCCGTGACCGTCCGCCCGGAGGTCGCGGATCACGAGGTAGTCGTCGTTGTTGCCGCCGCCGGGCGCACCGGGGCCGTAGTCGACGAAGTCGACCGCGCCGCCGAGCCGGGAGTCGCCGGTGTAGACCGTGTAGTCGTCGTTGCCCGCGGCAGCCGCCGGGCCCGTGCTGGCCAGGATCGCGGTCGCTACCGCCGCCAGCGGCAGCAGCACCCGCATCGCAAGGTTTCGTCGCATGTCCGTTGCACTCCTCTGCTTCGCCTGCTCCGGCCCCTCGGTCGGTGCCGATTGCCTAGAGCCTGGCGGTGCCGGCTTGCCGAGACCTTGGACGGAATCTTGAATCGCATGGTCGACGCATTCTCGATCTTCATCGATCTTCAGGTGAGCCGAGGAGGCCCCGGAACGACATCGGACCGGTCCCTGAGGGGCCGGTCCGGTCGTTCTGCCTGGTGGTGCTGGCGGAGGATACGAGATTCGAACTCGTGAGGGTGTAAACCCAACACGCTTTCCAAGCGTGCGCCCTAGGCCTCTAGGCGAATCCTCCGCCGGACAGAGTACAGGTTCCGGCGGAATCTCCCACCCGGCACCTCCCCGGAAGATCGACGCCCGGTCGGGTAGAGTCAGCGGTACCCCCCGTGTGGCGTCACCCTGTGAACCTCCCCAGGGCCGGAAGGCAGCAAGGATAAGCGGGCTCTGGCGGGTGCACGGGGGGCCTTTGCGTCCTGGTGCCGGTTTCCGGCCCACCCAGCGTGTCCACGACCGCACCGCCCGAGTCGCCAGCGGGCCCCTGGTCAGCGCCCCGGAGCGCCAACAATCGCCCAACCTGTCCGTCGAGGGCGGGGCGAGGTGGCCGTACGGGGCGGCGCAGCGGAGAATGGCTCGGTCGAGAGGAGGCGGGACGAGTGGCACTCGCGCTCTACCGCAAGTACCGGCCGCGCACCTTCGCCGAGGTGATCGGGCAGGAACACGTCACCGAGCCGCTGTCGCAGGCACTGCGTACGGGCCGGCTGAACCACGCGTACCTCTTCTCCGGGCCACGTGGCTGCGGCAAGACCTCCAGCGCCCGGATCCTGGCCCGCTCGCTCAACTGCGAGCAGGGGCCGACTCCGGAGCCCTGTGGCGTCTGTGACTCGTGCCGGTCGCTGGCCGGGGACGGTGCCGGATCGCTCGACGTGATCGAGATCGACGCGGCCAGCCACGGTGGTGTCGACGACGCGCGTGACCTGCGGGAGCGGGCCTTCTTCGCGCCGGCCAACAGCCGATTCAAGATCTACGTCATCGACGAGGCGCACATGGTCTCGTCGGCCGGCTTCAACGCCCTGCTCAAGCTGGTCGAGGAGCCCCCGGAGTTCGTCAAGTTCATCTTCGCGACCACCGAGCCGGAGAAGGTCCTCGGCACGATCAAGTCGCGTACGCACCACTATCCGTTCCGGCTGATCCCGCCGGGTGTGCTGCGGCCGTACCTGGAGCAGTTGACCGAGGCCGAGGGCGTCAAGGTCGAGCCGGCGGTGTTCCCGCTGGTGGTCCGCGCCGGTGGCGGCAGCGCCCGGGACTCGCTCTCCGTACTGGACCAGCTCATCGCCGGTGCCGGTCCGGAGGGGGTCAGTTACGCCCGCGCGGTCGCCCTGCTCGGGGTCACCGACGCCGCGTTGATCGACGAGATGTGCGACGCGCTGGCCGCCGGTGACGGCGCCGCCGCGTACGGGACCGTCGACCGGGTGGCCGAGGCGGGGCACGACCCTCGCCGCTTCGCCACCGACCTGCTGGAACGGCTCCGTGATCTGATCGTCCTGCAACAGGTGCCGGACGCGGCGGCGAAGGGCCTGATAGACGGCCCGTCCGACCAGATCGAGCGGATGACCGCGCAGGCGCAGAAGCTCGGCCCGGCGACCCTGTCCCGGTGCGCCGACATCGTGCACAACGGCCTGGTCGAGATGCGTGGCACCACCGCACCCCGGCTGCTGCTGGAGCTGGTCTGCGCCCGGATGCTGCTACCCGGTGCCGACGATTCCACCGGCGGGCTGTTACAGCGGTTGGAGCGGATGGAACGTCGGCTGACGCACGTCGGTGATCTCGGTCCGTCGGCCGCCGCCGGTTCCGCACCGGTCACCGATCCCGCTCCGGTACGACCGGCGCCTGCCGTACCGTCCACGCCGGTTGCCGCGCCAGCGGGCCGGGCACCGGAATCCGCCCCGTCCGAGCCGGCCTCGTCGGCGTACGGCTCGGCCGGCTCGTCCGAGCCCGCTTCGGCGTCGGCCCGGCGGGCGGTGCAGCCCTCGGCGGTGATGCCCGATCCGGCCACCCCCGACCCGGTGGCTCCCGGCTCGGCCGCCCCCGGTGTGCTGGACGCCGCAGCCGTCCGCCGGCAGTGGGGCGACGTCGTCGGCATGATCAACCGCACCCACAAGCGCATCGCCGCCCTGGTACGCGACGCGGTGGTCCGGGACCTCGACGGCAACACCCTGGTCCTGACGGTCAAGTCGCCGGTGCTCGCCCAGATGCTGGTCAGCAACGTCGAGGTGGTCACCGAGGCGATCTACCAGGAGTTCGGGGAACGCTGGCAGATCCGGTGCGAGGTGGCTGGTGACCACCGCTCGGCGGGCGCCTCCGCCGGCCCGCGCCCCGCTCCGGCGGCTCCAACCGCTCCAACGGCTTCGACGGCTCTAACCGCTTCGACCACTCCAACGGCTCCAACCGCTTCGACCACTCCAACGGCTCCAACCGCTTCGACCACTCCAGCGGCTCCGGTGCGGGACACCGCGCCCCGTGACGTACCGGTCCGGGAGGCAGCGCCCCGAGAGGTGGCGGCGGGGCCTCGGGGCTCGGCGGCGGGGGGTGCCCCGGTGGCTCGGGAGACGGCACCCACTGATTCGCCCCCGTGGGACACGACAACCGGCACCGCCGCTGGCAGCACACCCGGCAGGGAGAGCGCGCCGGCCGGGCGTACCGGTGGTGGGTCGGGGCGGGCGGTCACCGCTGCTCCGGTGAACGGCGCGGGTGACACCGACTGGCCCGAGGCCGCACGCCCGGGCGGGGCGGCGGCCGTACCGGCGCCCGCCTCCGGTGGGAGCGACTGGCCGGAGCCGGCCCGTCCCGGTGGAGCCAACCCGGTGGCGGCTCCTCCGACCGGAGGTCGGCCGGATTCCGTACCGGTGGCTCGGGTGGACAGCGCACCGGCGGCCCCGCCGGCTTCGACGAACGGTTCCGTACCCGGTGCTCCGGTCGGGAACGCGCAGCCGAGCGCCGGTCTCGCGGCCGCGCGCGCGGCGGCGGCCGGTCGTGGTCCCAAGCCCCAGGCGGCCGTGCGTACGGCGGACCGGGACTGGGCCGGCGATCCGCCCTACGACCCGGACTACGACGGACCGGCCCGTGCGGCCGGTGGTGGTTACGAGGGTTTCGATCCGGGTGACGAGCCGCTCGACGAGGTGGTGGACGAGCGGACCGCGCGGCAGACCAGTGAGCAGCAGGCGATGGAGTTGCTGCGCCAACAGCTCGGTGCCGAACGGATCGGCGACATTGACAACACGAAGTAGCCACGGTCCGAAATCGGTCGTTCGGTTGCTGGGGAACGCGACCACGGTGAATGCGCCGACTGTCCACTCAAGACTGGCTGAATATGGGTCAGCGGAGCGGGTGCGGATCTCTTAAGATCAGCCGCCCCCTCTCTCGAATGGTCAGGAACAGTGCGGCGAGAACTCTCGGTGCCGGAGCGACTCGGCCTTTTCGGCCTCTCGGTAGCCCCGGTGGCGGCGGTCTGGCCGTGGTTGACCGACAGTACCGGGTTGGGTACGCCGTGTCCGCTGCGCTGGCTGACCGGAGTGCCCTGTCCCGGTTGCGGTCTCACCACGGCCGCGGTCGCACTGGTTCACGGCGACGTCGGCGGCGCGTTCCGAGCTAATCCGGTGATCTTCGGCCTCGCCGCACTGGCGGTGGCCGTGGGTCCGGTGCTCGGGCTCCGGGCGGTCGGTGTGCTTTCCGCACCGGTTGCCTGGTCGGCTCGGGCCCGCCGTCGGATGGGTCGGGGGGTGGTCCTGCTCGCCCTGGCGAGTTGGGTTTTCCAATTGATTCGGCTCGGCGTCGGCTGAGCAACCCCCCTTTCTTAAGGAGCACCCCTTGATGTTCGCCAACTGGGGCATGCGCGTCGGCGCATACCTCATCGACGCCCTGGTCACGGCGCCGTTCTACGTGATCGCCGGCGTCCTCACCGGAGACGACGGGACCCCCGGCCCGATCTCCTTCGTGTTCTACCTGCTCGGGCTCGCGGTGCACGTTTACAACCGCTGGATTCAGGCGGGCAAGACCGGTCGGAGCTGGGGCAAGCAGGCGCTCGGAATCTCGCTGGTCGCCGAGGCCACCGGGCAGCCGATCGGCGCCGGCAAGGCATTCCTGCGCGATCTCGCGCACATTGTCGACGGCATCATCTGCTACATCGGCTACCTCTTCCCGATCTGGGACGCGAAGCGGCAGACCCTCGCCGACAAGATCATGAGCACCGTGGTCGTGAAGGGCTGAAACACCCGGCCGGTCGCGGGCGGGTCCAACCGCCCGCGACCGGCCGCACTAGGCTGGGCACGACCGCTATTTGCTCGACCGAGGAGTCGCCGTGCGTCCGGGTGGACAGCCCAATATGCAGCAGATGTTGAAGCAGGCGCAGAAGATGCAGCAGCAGCTCGCGGTGGCGCAGGCGGAGCTGGCCGAGGCGGAGCTGACCGGCACTGCCGGCGGCGGCCTGGTCACCGTCACGATCACCGGCGCCGGCGAGATCACCGCCATCAAGATCGACCCGAAGGCGGTCGACCCGGAGGACGTCGAGACGCTCGAGGACCTGGTGCTGGCGGCCGTACACAACGCCAGCGAGGCGGTCCGGAAGCTGACCGAGGAGAAGATGGGCCCGGTCACCGGCGGCATGGGCGGCCTCGGCCTGCCCGGTTTCTGAGTCCCCCCAGATGTACGAGGGTGCGATCCAGGATCTGATCGACGAGTTGGGGCGGCTGCCGGGCGTGGGCCCGAAGAGCGCTCAGCGGATCGCGTTCCACGTGCTGTCGGCCGACCCGGCCGACGTCACCCGGTTGGCCACCGCCCTGCGGAAGGTCAAGGAGCTGGTGCGCTTCTGCACGAGCTGCTTCAACGTGGCGGAGTCCGAACAGTGCCGGATCTGCCGCGACCCGCGACGCGGTGCCGAGGTGCTCTGCGTGGTCGAGGAGCCCAAGGACGTGGTGGCGATCGAGCGGACCGGTGAGTTCCGGGGCCGCTACCACGTGCTCGGCGGGGCGATCAATCCGTTGGAGGGGATCGGCCCGGACAACCTGCGGATCCGCGAGCTGATGGCCCGCCTCGCCGACGGTGAGACGAAGGAACTGATCCTGGCGACCGATCCGAACACCGAGGGCGAGGCCACCGCCACCTACCTGGCCCTGCTGGTCAAGCCGATGGGCATCTCGGTGACCCGGCTGGCCAGTGGCCTCCCGGTCGGTGGCGACCTGGAGTACGCCGACGAGATCACCCTGGGCCGCGCCTTCGCCGGCCGCCGTACGGTCTGACAAGTCCCCGCGGAGCCCGCGGACCCGACAGCCCGCCGACCGGCCGACTTTGCTCGCCGGTCGGCGGTCTCGTATCGGCCGGGCCGTCCGTTCCGGGCGGGGTACGCGGGGCCGAGTGCCGCCGTCGTGACACCCCGCCCGCAGTGTGCGCTGACCGCGCGCTCAGCCCCGATCCCGCCCCGTGGCCGGGTTCCGGCCCGGTTCCGCCGGTCACCTGCGAACGTCCGGTCTGGCCGATGATGTGACAGGGGCGGTTGAAGTGTGCTGTCTGCCGTTATAGATCCTCTTCTAGGTGTCGGCTTGGTAGAGATTCCAAAGCAGGCGTTCCGTTCGAGGTCCCAGGGCCATTAGCCTGCCGCACACGGACCGTGCCAAAACCCCGGCGTTGGTCATGCGCATGACAGAGGTGAGAGATGCAGGCGAGAGGGCTCAGGTCGGCGATCGCCGTCGCGGCCGTTGCCGTGATGGCCGCCGGCGCGGCGGGATGTGCGGCAAGTGACCGGGAAGAGGGCGGAGAGGGAACCGCATCGGGCGGTACCTTCATCTTCGCCGGTGCCGGTGACCCCAAGAACTTCGACCCGATCTTCAACGATGACGGTGAGTCGTTCCGGCCGGTCCGCCAGATGTTCGAGACGCTGGTGACCCACAAGCCGGGCACCGCCGACGTGGTCGGTGGCCTGGCCGAGAGCTGGGAGCACGACGCGTCCGGCAAGGTCTGGACGTTCAAGCTGCGCAAGAACGTCAAGTTCCACGACGGCACCGCCTTCAACGCTGCCGCGGTCTGCTACAACTTCGACCGCTGGTACAACATGAAGGGCGCCGCGGCCCAGAGCCAGATGCTCTACTACCAGGACGTCTTCGGTGGTTTCGCGACCAACGAGGCGGAGACGGCCGGTAAGTCGATCTACGACAAGTGCGAGGCCAAGGACGAGGGCACCGCGGTCGTCTCGCTGAACACGTACAAGGGGGCCTTCCCCGGCGCGTTCGCGCTCACCTCGCTCTCCATCGCCAGCCCGGAGGCGTTGAAGAAGTACGACGCCGACAAGGTGACGCAGAGCGGTGACTCGTTCGAGTACAGCGCCTTCGCCAACACCAACCCGGTCGGCACCGGCCCGTTCACCTTCGGCGGCTGGGACAAGGCGAAGAACGAGATCACCCTGAACCGCTACGCGGACTACTGGGGCGACAAGGCCAAGGTCGACAAGGTGATCATCAAGGTCATCAAGGACGAGACCACCCGTAAGCAGGAGCTGCGCGCGGGCACCGTCCAGGGCATCGACTTCCCGGCGCCGGCCGACCGTAAGGCGCTGGAGACCGAGGGCTTCCAGGTTCTCAACCGCCCGGCCTTCAACATCCTCTACCTGGGCATCAACCAGAAGAACAACCCGAAGCTCGCGGACCTGCGGGTGCGTCAGGCGCTCGCCTACGCGCTCAACCGTGAGCAACTGGTCCAGACCAAGGCGCCGGGTGGCTCCAGTGTGGCCAGCCAGTTCCTGCCGGACACCGTGCTCGGTTACGCGCCGGACGCCCAGAAGTACGAGTTCAACCCGGACAAGGCCAAGCAGCTCCTCAAGGATGCTGGCGCCGAGGGCATGACGCTCAACTTCTACTACCCGCCGGACGTCTCCCGGCCGTACATGCCGAACCCGCAGGAGATCTTCACCGTTCTCGCCAACGACCTCCAGGCCGTCGGCATCAAGGTCAACGGTGTGCCTCGCCCGTGGAACGGTGGCTTCAAGGACGACGTGCAGCAGTTCGGCAAGCACGACCTGCACATCCTCGGTTGGACCGGCGACTACAACGACCCGGGCAACTTCGTCGGTACGTTCTTCGGGCGGGCCAAGCCGGAGTTCGGTGACGAGAAGATGACCGACATGTTCGCCGCCATCACCGCCGCCGACGCGACCGTCGACGAGGCCGGCAAGAAGGCCGCCTGGGAGCAGGTCAACCGGGACATCGCCAGCAAGTGGCTGCCGGCCATCCCGGTCTGGCACGCGCCGCCGGCGATCGTCGTCACCAAGGACGTCAAGGGTCTGGTTGCCAGCCCGCTGACGGCCGAGGAGTTCAACACGGTGACTGTTTCGGCCAGCTGACCCAGCGGTCACCCCGCGTACAGCTGCGGCCCGGGCCGGGCGAATCGTCTGGCCCGGGCCGCTCCTGCGGGTATCGAGAACATGGTGTGTGAGAGATGTTGCGAGTCATAGTTCGCCGCCTGCTACAGCTGGTGGTGACCCTGATCGCGCTGACCGCGCTGATCTTCATCTGGCTCCGGAACCTGCCCGGTGGCCCTGTCGACGCACTGCTCGGCGAGCGGGCCACCCCCGAGCGGCGGGAACTCCTGACCAAGGCGCTCGGTTACGACCAGCCGATCCTGGTCCAGTACGGCAAGTTCATGCAGCGGATGCTCACCGGCGACTTCGGCAACTCGATCCGCACCGGCGACTCCGTCGTCGAGGTGCTCGGGCGGTCCTTTCCGGCAACGGTCGAGCTGGCCCTCGCCGCGATGATCATCGCGGTCGGGCTCGGCATCCCGCTCGGTTACCTGGCGGCCCGGCACCGCGGCCGGACCCTGGACAACCTGACCGTCGGCGGGACGCTGCTCGGCATCTCGATTCCGATCTTCTTCCTGGGTTACCTGCTCAAGGACGTCTTCACCCAGAACATCCACTGGTTCCCGCCCTCGGGGCGGATCAGCACCGGACTGGACAACACCAACGTCACCGGCTTCTTCGTACTCGACGGGTTGCTCACCCGGGAGTTCGACGCCAGCGCCGACGCGCTCTGGCACCTGATCCTGCCGGCGGTCACCCTGGCCACCATCCCGCTGGCGGTGATCGTACGGATCACCCGGGCCAGCGTGCTGGACGTGCTGAACGAGGACTTCATCCGTACCGCCGAGGCCAAGGGGTTGCGGCACCGGACCATCCGGGGTCGGCACGTGCTGCGCAACGCCCTGCTGCCGGTGGTCACCACGATCGGTCTGCAAACCGGCGCGCTGCTGGCCGGTGCCGTACTGACCGAAAAGGTCTACAACTGGGGCGGCCTCGGTACGTTGATCACCGACTCGATCACCGGCAGTCGGGACTATCCGGTGTTACAGGCGCTGATCCTGGTCGCCGCCCTGGTCTTCATCGTGGTCAACCTCCTGGTCGACCTCTCCTACGCGGTCATCGACCCCAGGGTGCGTGTGCGATGAGCGAGCGCAGCGAGCGAATGATCGGGCACAGCGTTACAGCTCATGGCGTCGGTGAGCGAAGCGAGGCGGCGGCATGAGCGAGCAAGGCGGGAACGTGAGCGAACCGAACACGCAGGACACCGGCACCAGCGGCATGAGCGGACGCGGGGTCACCGCGCTCGCAGAGCGGAAAAAGGCCCGGCTGGACGAGTTGGCGCGAGCGAGCGCCGAACCCGGCGGCGTGAGCATGTTCCGCGACATCGTACGGCGGCTGTCCCGCAACCCGGTCGCGGTGACCGGTGCGGTGATCGTCGGCCTCTTCGTGCTGGTGGCGATCTTCGCCCCGCTGATCGCCCCGCACGATCCGAACCAGCGCTTCGACCAACTGCTCGACGGGCTGACCGCCGACACGATCCCGGGATCCCAGGACGGCTTCGTACTGGGCTCGGACCCGCTGGGCCGCGACTTCGCCTCCCGGCTCGTCTACGGCGCCCGGCAGACGCTCCTGGTCGGTGTGCTGGCCACCCTGATCGGGCTCGCCTTCGGTGTGGTGATCGGCGCGATCGCGGGTGCCTTCGGCGGCTGGGTCGACGTCGTCCTGATGCGCCTGACCGACGTCATGCTGGCCCTGCCCGGTCTGCTGCTGGCGATCACCCTGGTCGCCCTGGCCAGCCGGTCCAGCCAGTGGACGGTGATCTTCGCGGTCTCGATCGTCAGCGTGCCGATCTTCGCCCGGCTGCTCCGCGGTGCGATGCTCGCCCAACGGGAGAGCGACCACGTGCTCGCCGCCCGCGCGCTCGGCGTGAAGGAACGCGCGATCGTGCTGCGGCACATGCTGCCGAACTCGCTGACCCCGGTCATCGCCCAGGCCACGCTCACCTTCGCGGTCGCGATCCTGGAAGCCGCCGCGCTGTCGTTCCTCGGCCTCGGCGACCCGGACATCAACCGGGCCGAGTGGGGACTGATGCTCGGCGTCGACGGCCAGCGCTACTTCGAGATCCGCCCGGAACTGGCCTACTTCCCCGCACTAGCGATCATCATCGTCGCGCTCGGCTTCACCCTGCTCGGTGAGGCGATGCGCGAGGCGATCGACCCGAAGAACCGGCGGTGACCGGGATGCACACGTACGCACACCCGGTCGGTTCGCCCGGGCACCACGGGCAAGAGGGGGAACCGGCATGAGCCTGCTCGACGTACGGGATCTGGGCGTGGTCTTCAACCGCCGGGGTGAACGACCGTTCACCGCGGTGGACAAGGTCAGCTTCTCGGTGGAGCCGGGGCAGACCGTCGGCCTGGTCGGTGAGTCCGGCTGCGGCAAGAGCGTGACCAGCCTGGCGATCATGGGGCTGCTGCCCAAGCGCGGCAACACGGTCAGCGGTGAGGTGCTGTTCGAGGGCACCGACCTGCTCAAGCTGCGCGCCAACGACATGCGGGACCGGCGCGGCCGGGAGATCGGCATGATCTTCCAGGACCCGCTCTCCTCACTGAACCCGGTGCTGCCGATCGGTCTGCAGGTCGCCGAGGTGCTGGAACGGCACCAGGGTCGGGACCGCAAGCAGGCGCTGCGCGAGGCACGCGACCTGCTGGACTCGGTCGGCATCCCCGACCCGGACCGGCGGCTGAGCGAGTACCCGCACCAGATCTCCGGTGGCATGCGCCAGCGGGCCCTGATCGCCATCGCGCTCGCCTGCAAGCCGCGGCTGCTGATCGCCGACGAGCCCACCACGGCGCTCGACGTGACCATCCAGGCGCAGATCCTGACCCTGCTCAAGGAACTGGTCGACTCCTCCGGCACCGCCCTGATCATGATCACGCACGACCTCGGGGTGGTCGCCGGGCTCTGCGACACCGTCAACGTCCTGTACGGCGGCAAGATCGTGGAGACCGCCGCACGGCACGAATTGTTCGCCCGCCCGCGGCACCCGTACACCCATGGGTTGCTCAGCTCGGTGCCGCGCCTGGACTCGCTGCGCGGCGAGCGACTGCACGCGATCCGGGGCTCGGTCTCGGACAACATCCCGTGGACGGAGGGGTGCGCGTTCGCACCGCGCTGCGACCGGGTGGTGGACTCCTGCCTCGACGGCGCCCCGGCCCTGGAGCCGACCGCGGTCGGTGGCCGGCTGCGCTGTAACAACCCGGTTCTGGAGGAGGTGGCGGCATGACCGAGTCCATCGCGGAGGCGCCGCAGGCGCAGGAGTCGAAGACGCAGGCGCCGCTGATCGAGCTGCGCGACCTGAAGGTGCACTTCCCGATCAAGAGCGGGCTGCTGGTCGACCGGACCGTGGGCTACGTCTACGCGGTCGACGGCGTGTCCCTGTCGATCCAGGCAGGTGAGACGTACGGCCTGGTCGGTGAGTCCGGCTGCGGCAAGTCGACGCTCGGCCGGGGCCTGCTGCGGCTGGTCGAGCCGACCGACGGGGAGATCATCTTCGACGGCACCGACGTACGCGCGCTCAAGGGCGAGGCGATGCGCCGGGCCCGCCGGCGGATGCAGATGATCTTCCAGGACCCGCTGTCCAGTCTCGACCCGCGTCAGTCGGTGCAGTCACTGCTGGTGGAAGGGCTCAAGGCACACGGGCTGGCCGGCGACAAGGCGGACACCCTGCGCCGGCTACGGGAAACCCTGGACGCGGTCGGCCTGCCGGCCTCGGCGCTGCGCAAGTACCCGCACGAGTTCTCCGGCGGTCAGCGCCAGCGGATCGGCATCGCCCGCGCGTTGGTGCTCGGGCCGGACCTGATCGTCGCCGACGAGCCGGTCTCCGCGCTCGACGTGTCCATCCAGGCCCAGGTGATCAACCTGCTGGAGGACCTGCAGGCCGAGCGGGGACTGACGTACCTGATCATCGCGCACGACCTGGCGGTAGTCCGGCACATCGCCGACACGGTGGGCGTGATGTACCTCGGCGGACTGGTGGAGGAGGCGTCCAGCGACGACCTCTACCGGGAGCCGATGCACCCGTACACCAAGGCGTTGATGTCCGCGGTGCCGGTGCCGGACCCGGTGGTCGAGGACCGCCGCGAGCGGATCCTGCTCGCCGGTGACCTGCCCTCGCCGACCAATCCGCCGTCCGGGTGCCGGTTCCACACCCGCTGCCCGTGGGCGCAACCGACCCGCTGCCGCGACGAGCGGCCGGCGCTGCGGGAGACGTCGACCGGGCACCGGGTGGCCTGCCACTTCGCCGAGGACATCGCGGCCGGCCGGATCGGGATGCACGACGTCGAGCCGGAGCTGATCCGGCCGACCGACCTGGCCACCCCCGGCGAGACCGGGGACCTGATCCCCACCGTCTAGGTCCCCCAGCGTCGACAAGGGCCCCTTCTGCCACCGGAAACGGTGGGAAGGGGCCCTTGCGCGCGGGTTCAGCAGGTGCCGAGCATGTCGGTGAGCGTGCTCTTCTCGGCAGCGGTGACCGTCAGTTTCCAGTGGTGCTTCACCGCGATCCAGCTCTCGGCGTACGTGCACCAGTAGTCGCGGTTCGGCGGCTGCCACTCCTCCGGGCCCTGGTCGCCCTTGCCGCGGTTGCTGCCCGCCGACACGGCGAGCAGTTGCGGTCGGGTGAGGTCGTTGGCGAAGTCGCCGCGTTCGGCGTCGCTCCACTCGTCCGCCCCGGATCGCCAGGCGTTCGCCAGCGGGACCATGTGGTCGATGTCGACGTCCGCCGGGTCGGTCAGCGTCTTCTTGTCGTAGACGCTCGTCCAGCGTCCGCCGACCACGTTGCAGCCGGCGAGTTTGATGTCCTCACCGTCGCGTTGCAGCACGGTGTCGCGGACGTCGCAGTTCTTGCCCGCGTCCCGCCAGTGCGGAAAGTGTTCGCGGGTGTAGCCCTTCATCGAGCTGGCCTGGGCCACCGTCAACTGGCCGAGCTGGGCGGTTGCGCCGTCCACCCCGGCCGGGCCGCTCGGGTCGGCCCCGGGCGTGGACTGTGCGGTGGGTGCGCAGCCGGCGCCGCCGAGCACGAGCGCCGCGGCGAGCGCGGCCGTGATGACCCGTCGGGCTGTTGATCTGGTACGCGAATACGACACCAGCCAAGCTTGCGGGCTGATCCGGATATCCGCACAGTATCCACCGGAGGTTTCGGCGTTTCGTAACATTCGCCGTATCACGCAAGGCATGTTGGACATCGTGGCCCCACCGTCGACGCCGATCCGGCTCGCCAGCCCCGCCGGCCGGGGACTGCTGTTCGCCGCGGTCCTCGCCTCCGGCATGGTGTTCCTCGACGGCACCGTGGTCAACGTGGCGCTGCCCCACCTGGGCCGCTCCCTGGACGCCGGCGTCTCCGGTCTGCAATGGACCGTGGACGGTTACCTGCTGACCCTGGCCGCGTTCGTCCTGCTCGGCGGCGCGCTCGGCGACCGGTACGGCCGCCGCCGCATCTTCCTGCTCGGCGTGATCTGCTTCACCGCCGCCTCGGTCCTCTCCGGCATCGCGCAGAACATCGAGTGGCTCATCGCCGCCCGGTTCCTGCAGGGCGCCGGCGGTGCGTTGCTGACCCCGGGCTCGCTCGCCCTGATCCAGGCCAGCTACCACCCGGACGACCGGGGCCGGGCGATCGGCGCCTGGTCCGGCTTCTCCGGGGTGTCGACCGCTATCGGACCACTGCTCGGCGGCTGGCTCATCGACGCCCTCTCCTGGCGCTGGATCTTCCTGATCAACGTCCCGCTCGCGGTGGTCGTGGTGTTCGCCGCCCTGCGCTGGGCGCCGGAGAGCCGGGCCACCGGCTCGGCCAACCAGGCGGCGGCCGGCACCGGAGGGGCGGTGATCGGTGCCGCCGGCAGCGCCGCACCGCGTTTCGACATCACCGGTGCCCTGCTCGGCGCGCTCGGGCTGGCCGGGATCACCTTCGCCCTGATCGAGGCCGCCCAGCGCGGCAGCGGCGGCGCCTCGGTGCTGGTCGCCGTCGGCGCGGCGGTCGGCGTGCTCTCGGCGGTGGGATTCGTACTGCTCGAACGGCGCAAGGGCAACGCTGCGATGCTGCCACCGGCGCTGTTCCGCCGTCGTCTCTTCTCCGTGCTGAACATCTACACCGTGGTCGTGTACGCCAGCCTCGGCGGCTTCAGCTTCTTCTTCTCCGTGCAGCTGCAGAACGTGGCCGGGTACTCGGCGCTGAAGACCGGGCTGGCGAACCTGCCGCTGACCGCGCTGCTGCTGATCGGCTCACCCCGGGCCGGTGCGCTGGTGGCCAGGATCGGGCCCCGGCTGCCGCTGACGGTCGGGCCGCTGATCGCCGCCGGGGGCGTACTGCTGCTGCGCGGGATCGGACCGCACGCGTCCTTCTGGGCCGACGTGGTGCCGGGGGTTTTCCTCTTCGGGCTCGGGCTCACGTTTGTCGTCGCCCCGCTGACCACCTCGGTGCTGGCCGCGGTCGACGACCGGTTCGCCGGGGTGGCGAGCGGTTTCAACAACGCCGCCTCGCGGGTCGGGAGCGTGCTGGCGGTGGCGGCGCTGCCGCTGCTGGTCGGCCTCTCCGGAGCCGCCTACCGGATGCCCGCCGAGCTGTCGAACGCGTTCCGGGCGGCGATGCTCTGGTGCGCCGGGCTGCTGGTCGTCGGCGCGGTGCTGGCCGCGGTGCTCATCCACCGGCCGAAGACCGGTCAGGACTCCCCGAACTCCGACTGACCCGCCGCGAGGGCGGGCCGACCGGCCACGCGCCGGTCGGCCCACTTGCTCGCCGTACGACTACGGCTCAGCCGTGTACGCGGTTGACCGCACTGGTCAGGGCGGTGATCGACGCGGTGACGATGTTCGCGTCGAGCCCCACACCCCAGACCGTACGACCGTCGACCTCCGCCTCCACGTACGCCGCCGCCTGGGCGTCGCCACCGGAGGAGAGGGCGTGCTCGTGGTAGTCCAGCACCCGGACCCGGATGCCGAGGCTCTGCAGCGCGTTGACGTACGCGTCGATCGGGCCGTTGCCGACCGCGGACAGCGACCGGTGCTCGTCGCCGAACCGGACGTCCGCCTCGACCTCGACCTTTCCGTCCACCGTGCCGGTGCGGTACGACACCAGCGACAGCGCCGGGTCGGGCTGGTGGTCGACCAGGTAGTGGTTGGCGAAGATCTCCCACATCCGGCCCGGCTCGACCTCGCCGCCCGCGTGGTCGGTGACCTGCTGCACCACGCCGGAGAACTCGATCTGGAGCCGGCGCGGCAGGTCCAGGTTGTGCTCCGCCTTCATGATGTACGCGACGCCGCCCTTGCCGGACTGCGAGTTGACCCGGATGACCGCCTCGTAGGTGCGACCCAGGTCCTTCGGGTCGATCGGCAGGTACGGCACCCCCCAGGTGTACTCGTCGATCGGCACCCCGGCCGCCCGCGCGTCCGCCGCGAGCGCGTCCAGACCCTTCTTGATCGCGTCCTGGTGCGAGCCGGAGAAGGCGGTGTAGACCAGGTCACCCGCGTACGGGTGCCGCTCGTGCACGGGCAGCTGGTTGCAGTACTCGACCGCCCGCTTGATCTCGTCGATCGAGGAGAAGTCGATCTGCGGGTCGATGCCCTGGGAGAACAGGTTCAGGCCCAGCGTGATCAGGTCGACGTTGCCGGTGCGTTCGCCGTTGCCGAACAGGCAGCCCTCGATCCGGTCCGCGCCGGCCAGCAGGCCCAGCTCGGCGGCGGCGACACCGGTGCCCCGGTCGTTGTGCGGGTGCAGGGAGAGGATGACGCTGTCCCGCCGGGGCAGGTGCCGGTCCATCCACTCGATCGAGTCGGCGTAGACGTTCGGCGTGGCCATCTCGACCGTGGCCGGCAGGTTGATGATCAGCGGCCGGTCCGGCGTCGGGTCGACGACCTCGATCACCGCGGCGCAGACCTCCAGCGCGTAGTCGAGTTCGGTGCCGGTGTACGACTCCGGCGAGTACTCGTAGAAGATCTCGGTGTCCGGGGTGTGGATCTCGGCGTACTTCTGGCAGAGCCGGGCGCCCTGGGTGGCGATGTCGGTGATCCCGGCCCGGTCCAGCCCGAACACGACCCGCCGTTGCAGTGTCGAGGTCGAGTTGTAGAAGTGCACGATCGCCCGCTTGGCGCCGCGCAGCGACTCGAAGGTCCGCTCGATCAGGTGTTCCCGGCACTGGGTCAGCACCTGGATGGTCACGTCGTCGGGGATCAGGTCCTGCTCGATGAGCTGCCGTACGAAGTCGAAGTCGGTCTGGCTGGCCGACGGGAAGCCGACCTCGATCTCCTTGTAGCCCATCTGCACCAGGAGCTGGAACATCCGCCGCTTGCGCTCGGGTGACATCGGGTCGATCAGCGCCTGGTTGCCGTCGCGCAGGTCGACCGCACACCACCGGGGTGCGACCTCGACCTGTCGGGTCGGCCACTGCCGGTCGGGCAGGTCGACGGCGAACTGCTGCTGGTACGGCTGGTAACGCTGGTACGGCATCCGGCTCGGGCGCTGCCGGGCGATCGGATCAGTGTCGGTGTCGGCTGGGTTGGGCATGGTCGAAGACTCCCGTGGTCATGCGGCGTCAGGCGTCGTGGGACGGACGTTGAAGGCGCTGCTCGCGCCGGAAAGAACGAGGTGTCGGGCGGGAACCGGCTGGTCGACGATGGTCAACCGGCGGGGTTGGACGGCGCGCGTCAACTCCGCGACGAGGTGCCGGCCAGATGGGCCTCGTCGCGGCAGCGAAGAAGGAGCGCCTGCCACATGACATCGGTCACCCTACGTGAGCATTTCCGGTTCGGGAAGTTCGGTCCGGAGTCTGGGATGCGAATCGCACTCCCGCAGGTCCCGGCTCCGGGCTGGCAGCGTTTGGTCGGCCGGGTCAGCCGAGCAGGAGTTCGGCCAGCGGGCGGCGCTGGCGCAGCCCGGTCTCCCAGCGGCGCAGGTCGTCCGGGAGTGCCAGCGGGTCACCGAGCCGGCCCACCGCCACCACCACGTGTGGCCGTACGCCGACCGGTAGGTCCAGATCGATCCGGAGCCCGGCCAGGTCGATGCCGGAGAGTTGGTGGGCGTACAGGTGCAGGGCGGTCGCCTGGATGGTGAGGTGTGCCACCGCCTGACCCAGGTCGTACGCGGCCTGGGTGGGTGGGCAGCCGGCCGGGATGGTCGCGGTGTGCGCGCCGAGCAGCAGCAGCGACGCGTTCCCGACCCAGCGCTGGTTGGCCGGGCCGACATTGGTGAAGATCCGCTTGTACGTCTCGTCGTCGCGCTGGCCGACGATGAACCGCCACGGCTGGCTGTTGCCCGCGGACGGGGCCCAGCGGGCCGCTTCGAGCAGCGACAGCACGTCGGTGTCGGTGACCGTGGCTTCGGGGTCGAAGGCGTGCGGACTCCACCTGGCCGCGAGCAACGGGGATAGCTCCACCATGCGCCCGAGTGTGCCGTATCGCACCATCTGTGCGACCGCCGGGGTCACCTCTTGTGTTCGACTGCACCCGGTACGTGAACGGAGATCATCTGCTCGGCGTGATGTCGGGCGTCGGCGACGCGCTCGGGGTGGGCGGCGCAGCCGTACGCAGGGCCGGGCCGGGCACCACCGGACCGGGCAGGGTGACCGTCGGTGGTGCCGCGGTCGGGTTGCCGGTCAGCAGCAGGGTGCCGAACGACACCTTCGCCGCGGTGAGCGTGCCGTCGGTGTCGAAGCAGTAGATGCCGATGTCCAGGGGAGCGCTGAGCGAGGCCGCGGTGGAGTCGACCGAGAAGCACGCGCCCCGCGAGTTCGGCAGCGCCCTGGTGGTCGAAACCGCCAACGACGCCTGCCGGTCGATCAGCACCCGGCGCCAGTCGGTGAACACGTGCTGCACCCGCGGGTCGATGTTCGCGGGCAGCGCCTTGCCGGGTGCGGCGACCTTCACACAGGTGGGCGGATCCGGGCGTCGCGCCGACGTCAGCGCGCACTGGAAGACCCCGTCGCGGGTCTGCGCGATCGCGACGTCGACGGAGCCGCCGAGTGCCCCACCCGGGATGTCGACCCGCCAGGTGCCGTCGTTGGCGCTGGTCAGGGCAACCGTCCGGTTCGGTTGCCCGGACCGGGACAGGGTGTAGAACGCGCTCAGGTGCCGGTCCTCGGCCGCCGCCGCCAGTCCGGCGAGCTGCGCCCGCGCGTCGGTCACCCCGGCCGGCGCGGACGCCGACCCGCCGGGGGTGGCCGAACCGTCGACGGCCGGCGGCTCCACCGGCGGTACGTCACCGCCCCCGCACCCGCCGAGCAACAGCACCGCCCCGGCCAGCAGTACGCAGACGACCAGCCGGGAACCGCTGACGAACCCGGGACCGGTGGCCGGTGCCGACGGGTCGGGCCGGTCGGGCTGGGTGGCGACCGGGTCGGTGTCGGGAAGGGTGGCTTCCGAACGCATCGTGCCATTGTCGGGGGTGTTCGGGCGTACTGATCAGTCAGTCGGGTGAGCGGTGTTCGGCGTGTCGCGGGCGTCACCGCGACCGGGCTGCCGCGCGGCGGACGGTGGGCCGGATGGTGGGATCGTGGCTGCCCCAGGTACAGGCAGGGCCGGTACCCTGAGGGTCGTTCATACGGCGCCGCCGGTTAGTGGCCGGCGGCGTCGGCACGCTCCGGGTTGAATGGAGCAGGCTGCCCACGACCGGTGCGAAACCGGCCGGTCGGCAGCGTGGTGGCCGGCGCAGCGAGCCGGCCGTGGGAAGGAGCAGACCGTCGTGGCACTGGTCGTGCAGAAGTACGGCGGATCCTCCGTCGGCGACGCCGAACGGATCAAGCGGGTGGCCGAGCGGATCGTCGCCGCTCGTAAGGCCGGAGATGACGTCGTCGTGGTGGTTTCCGCGATGGGGGACACTACCGACGAACTGCTCGACCTGGCGCACCAGGTCAGCCCGCTGCCGCCCGGCCGCGAGCTGGACATGCTGCTCACCGCGGGCGAGCGGATCTCGATGGCGTTGCTCGCGATGGCGATCCACAACCTGGGCTACGAGGCGCGCTCGTACACCGGCTCGCAGGCCGGCGTGCTGACCACCTCGGTGCACGGCAAGGCCCGGATCATCGACGTGACGCCCGGCCGGTTGCAGGGCGCGCTCAACGAGGGCGCGGTCGCGATCGTCGCCGGCTTCCAGGGCGTGTCCCAGGACACCAAGGACATCACCACGCTGGGCCGGGGCGGCTCGGACACCACCGCGGTGGCGCTGGCCGCCGCGCTCAACGCGGACGTCTGCGAGATCTACACCGACGTGGACGGCATCTTCACCGCCGACCCGCGGATCGTCCCGAACGCACGTCACATCAAGCAGATCACGTACGAAGAGATGCTGGAGTTGGCCGCCTGCGGCGCGAAGGTGCTGCACTTGCGCAGCGTCGAGTACGCGCGCCGGGCTCAGCTGCCGATCCATGTCCGCTCGTCATACTCGACCAACACCGGCACGATGGTCACCGGATCGATGGAGGAACCTGCCGTGGAGCAAGCACTGATCACCGGGGTTGCCCACGACCGGAGCGAGGCGAAGATCACGGTTGTCGGCGTACCGGACGAGCCCGGTGCGGCGGCCCGGATCTTCGAGACGGTGGCCAGTGCCGAGATCAACCTCGACATGATCGTGCAGAACGTCTCCACCGAGGGAACCGGCCGCACCGACATCTCGTTCACCCTGCCGAAGACCGACGGCCCCACGGCGATGGCCGCGCTCAGCAAGATCCAGGAGCCGGTCAAGTTCAAGGGGCTGCTCTACGACGACCACGTCGGTAAGGTGTCGCTGATCGGTGCCGGCATGCGCTCCCACCCGGGCGTCGCGGCCAGCTTCTTCGCCGCCCTGGGCGAGGCTGGAGTGAACATCGAGATGATTTCCACCTCGGAGATCCGGGTCTCGGTGGTGTGTCGGGACACCGATCTCGACGCCGCGGTCCGCGCTGTGCACGACGCGTTCGACCTCGGTGGCACAGAGGAAGCCGTCGTGTACGCCGGAACCGGGAGGTAACTCCTCATGGGCCAGCTGCCCACCCTTGCGATCGTCGGGGCGACCGGTGCCGTCGGCACCGTGATGTGCGATCTGCTCTCGTCCCGGAAGAACGTGTGGGGGGAGATCCGGCTGATCGCGTCCGCGCGGTCGGTCGGGCAGCAGCGGCTCTGCCGGGGTGAGCAGTTGACCGTACGGGCGCTGACCCCGGAGGCGTTCGACGGCGTCGACGTCGCGATGTTCGACGTACCGGACGAGGTCGCCGCCGAGTGGGCACCGATCGCGGTGTCCCGCGGCGCGGTCACCGTCGACAACTCCGGGGCCTTCCGGATGGACCGGGACGTCCCGCTGGTGGTGCCGGAGATCAACCCGGAACAGGTACGCAACCGGCCCAGGGGCATCATCGCCAACGCCAACTGCACCACCCTCGGCATGATCGTCGCGATCGCGCCCCTGCACCGCGAGTACGGCCTGCGGGAGCTGGTGCTGGCGTCGTACCAGGCGGTCTCCGGTGCCGGTCAGGCCGGCGTCGACACCCTGCACGACCAGCTCACGAAGATCGCCGGTGACCGGGGGCTCGGCTCCCGGTCCGGCAACGTACGGCAGGCGGTCGGTGACGAGCTCGGCCCGTTCCCCGCCCCGCTGGCGCTCAACGTGGTCCCGTGGGCCGGTTCACTCGCCGACGGCGGTTGGTCGTCCGAGGAACTCAAGATGCGCAACGAGTCCCGCAAGATCCTCGGCCTGCCCGATCTGAAGGTCTCCGCGACCTGCGTACGCGTCCCGGTGGTGACCGGGCACTCGGTGGCCGTACACGCGGTTTTCGGGTCCGAGGTGGACGCTGAGGGCGCGCGCGAGGCACTGCGCAACGCACCCGGCGTGATCCTGGTCGACGATCCCGAACGGGGCGAGTTCCCGATGCCGATCGACGCCGTCGGCACCGACCCGTCCTGGGTCGGACGGATCCGCCGCTCGATGGACGACCCACGCGCGCTCGACCTCTTCATCACCGGCGACAACCTGCGCAAGGGCGCCGCCCTCAACACCGCCCAGATCGCCGAACTCCTAGCCGCCGAATACACCTCCAACACCCGCTGACGCCTCCACCCCACCCCCCGCGCGCCGCTGCGCGCCGCGCTGTCCCCTCTTCTAGAGAAAGAGTGGCTATTTCCGCGCGGATAACCCCTTTTTCTCTACAAGAGGGCCCGGACGAGGCGCAGGGGCGGGGCAGGGAGGGGTGGGGCGGGGAGGGGAGGTCAGGGGGTGGGAGTTAGGCGGCGGCTAGGCGGATGCCGTCGCGGCCGTCGCGTTTGACGTCGTAGAGGGCGGCGTCGGCGCGGCGCAGGGTCAGTTCGGGTGACTCGGCGTCGTGTTGCAGGGCCACGCCGACGCTGATCGTGCGGCCGATCCGGCGGGCCGCGGCGACCAGGCGCTCGGCGATTCCGGCCGCCTCCTCGGGGCGCCCGACCTCGATCACCGCGATGAACTCGTCACCACCGACCCGGTACAGCTCGTCGCCCTGACGCAATGCCAGTTCCAGCGCGCGGGCCAGCTCCACCAGGACCTGGTCGCCCGCCTGGTGCCCGTACGTGTCGTTGATGATTTTGAAGTCGTCCACGTCGATGGCGAGCAGTGCGGTGCGCCCGGGAGTGGTTTCGGTGATCCGCTCGCCGAACGAACCGTAGTGGCGCAGCCCGGTCAACGGGTCGGAGCCGGCCCGCTCGCGCAGCCCGGCCAGGCTCCGCAGCCGGTCCAGGCAGGTCCAGGCCTGCGCGGCGAGCAGCTCCAGCAGGTTCACCGTGGTCGGATCCGGTCGCCGCACCCGCTCGTCGGCGACCAGCAGCAGGCCGCCGGTGTCGGCCGGACCCAGCGGTACGGCGATCAGCGTGCCGACCCCGTCCGGCAGCGGCAGGTCGTACTCGTCGTCGGCGACCGTCGCCTCGGCCTGGGCCAGCGTGTACGTGGAACCGCAGCCGTGCACCCGTGCCATCAGTCGGTCCAGCGCGGCGTAGTGCTCGGTCGCCGCGAGGCTGGTGCGGATCCGGCACTCGGGCTCGGCGGGGTCGCCGCTGCGCGGGTCGGGCGCCACCAGTCGCAGGCCGGTGGGTCGGGCCAGCACCAGGATCGCCGAACTGAGCCCGGACACGTCCCGGGCAGCGTCGATCGCGGCGGCGACCAGGTCCTGTTCGTCGGAGGCGGCGGTCAGCGCGGTGGCGTGCCGGAGCAGCTTCTCGTCCCGGCTCTCCGCCGGTGGGCCGCCGAGCGCGGTGATCCGGGCGCCGAGATGGACTCCGACCTGCTCGGCGGTCGCCTGCCAGGCGGGCAGATCGACTTTTTCGGTCCACTCCAATGCCAGTACGCCCACCGGCGTGCCGCCCGGTTCGAGGATCGGTACGCAGGTCTGGGCGATCACCCCGGCGCGCAGCGGCGGTTCGTCCGGCTCAAGGTGGGCTTCGTCCCCGAACGTCGCGTCCTGTCCGGTGGTGAGGACCTGTCCGGAGGTGAAGACCCTGCCGGCGATGCCGGTGTGCACCGGGACGGTGGCGAAGATCTGCCAGGAGCCGGTGGCGGCGACCCGGCGGAGCCGGTCGTGCAACGGCAGCAGCACGGAGACCTGCGCCGGCGCGTACCGCCCGAGGACGGTGACGGTGAGCTGGCAGGCCTCCAGGGCGGTCGACGCCATGGGTAAGCGGGCCGTCAGGGCGGAGATGACTCGGTCGGGTTCCGGGGGCACCTTTGTCGATCCAGGAGGGGCTGGGCAGGGGTGACCGCCCGGCGGCAGACCGGGCGGCGTACGACCAAGATTACCCACGGGTCCGGAACCGCTGCCCTAAGTCGATCATCATAGGTGCCTGGGAACACGGCTTTGAGCAGCGCTCATCACCTTCGGTATCCGGTGCGGCCACCACCCGTGTGGTGCCTCTCACAGCATGATCACGGTGGTCGGGTGACGAATCCGGCCGGATCTTCGTTTCGGGTGCGAGGAATGGTCACTCGGACCCGACAGCAGAAGGGGCCACTCCCAATCCTGGGAATGGCCCCTCAACTCGTCGGGGTGGCCGGATTCGAACCGACGACCTCTTCGTCCCGAACGAAGCGCGCTACCAAGCTGCGCTACACCCCGAGCTGCCGACAAATAGTAGCCCACGCGCCCCGGTGGTCAAATTCGGTATCCCGGCGGTGCGCCGACCTGGACCGCTGCTGGCCCAGGTCGGCAGGTCAGCGCGGAATCAGGGTCAGCAGCGACGCCTCGGGCCGGCAGGCGAAGCGGATCGGGGCGGTCGGATGGGTGCCGACCCCGGCCGAGACGTGCAGCCAGGAATCCGAGCCGGGCCACCGGTGCAGGCCCTTGGCCATCGACAGTGGCAGGTCGCAGTTGGTGGTCAGCGCGCCGTAGAACGGCACGCAGACCTGGCCGCCGTGGGTGTGCCCGGCGAGCAGCAGTTGGAAGCCGTCGGCGGCCATCTCGTCCAGCAACGGCGGCTCGGGCGAGTGGGTCAGCCCGATGGTGAGGTCGGCCTGTCCGGACGCCGGCCCGGACACGGAGGCGTAGTCGTCCCGCTCGACGTGCGGGTCGTCCACCCCCACCAGTTCGACCGTACGGCCGCCGGCCTTGATGGTCGTACGGGCGTTGTTCAGGTCGGCCCAGCCGGCTCCGACCAGCACCTCCCGCAGATCCTCGGTCGGCAGGTCGACGCCCTGGACGTAGTCCCGCTCCGGCAGCACGTAGCTCAGCGGGTTCTTCCAGACCGGGCCCTTGTAGTCGTTGGAGCCGAACACGAACGCCCCCGGTACGTCCAGCAGCGGCTGCAGCGCCCGCAGCACCCCCGGTACGCCCTCGGGGTGGGCCAGGTTGTCGCCGGTCACCACCACCAGGTCCGGGTCGGTGGCGGCGAGCGAGGCGACCCAGCGCTGCTTGCGTCGCTGGTCCGGGGTCATGTGCAGGTCGGAGAGGTGCAGGATGCGCAGCGGTTCCGCGTCGGTGGCGAGCACCGGCACGTCGAACCGGCGGAGGGTGAACAGGTTGCGCTCGACGAGGGAGGCGTACGCGAGGGTGGCCGCTCCGGCCGCCACGGTGCCGGCTGCCAGTCGGAATACGGTGCGCTTCTGCATGGCGACCAGGGTAGTTTGACGAGTCATGAGCACGCTGAAGGACCTCCTCACCGCTGACATGCGTACCGCCCTCAAGGCGCGGGACGAGCTGACCACGTCAACCCTGCGGATGGCACTCGCCGCGATCGGGAACGCCGAGGTTGCCGGCAAGGCCAAGCGGGAGCTTTCCGACGACGAGGTGCTGTCGGTGCTGACCAAGGAGGCGAAGAAGCGGCGTGAGGCGGCGACCGCGTTCGCCGATGCCGGGCGTGTCGAGCAGGCGGAGAAGGAGCGGGCCGAGGGCGAGGTGCTGGACCGCTACCTGCCCAAGCAGCTCAGCGACGAGGAGTTGGCCGAGTTGGTCCGTGGCGCGCTCGCCGTCGGCGGCTTCGAGGGCAAGGCCCAGTTGGGCCCGGCGATGAAGGCGAGCCAGGCCGCGGTGGCTGGCCGGGCCGAGGGCGGCAGGGTCGCAGCGGAGGTACGCCGCCAGCTCGGCTCCTGAGCGGTCCTACGGCCCCTGAACGGGGTTGCGTTGCACGGCTGGACCGATCGACGCACGGCTGGACCGATCGACAACGGACGGCGTACGGATCGACGATGGGCGGGCACCCGAGGTGCCCGCCCATCACTGTCTGCCGTACCCGATCGTCACTCGCCCGGGGGTCGACCCAGGTTGGGGCCGTCCGGGCCGGTACCGGGGCGGCTGGGGCCGTTTCCGCCCGGCGTGGGGCCGCCGCCCTTGCCGTTGCTGACCTGGATGACCACGACGCCACCCTTGGTGGTGCGGCCGTCCGGGTTGGTGCCGGCGGCGGTGCCCGCCGGGCACTTCGAGTTGGTCTGCGACCGGGCCACCTCGACCTCGAAGCCGGCGCCCTTGATCCTGGACTTCGCCGACTCGATCGACTGGCACTCGACGTTCGGGATCGAACGCTGGTCACCCTGGACGAGCTTGCCGCTCGGCGGGGTGAACTGGACGCTGGGCTTGCCCTTCATCGCGTCCCGCAGCGTCTCGTACACCGCCGGGTTGACCTTGTCGTGGTCCATCTTCTCGGTCGTCTCGGGCCAGTCCGGGTCCGCCAGGATGCCGGCCACGGAGAGCTGCTTGGTCATGACGACCAGGCTGGCGGTCCGGTCCGAGTCGGTGGTGCCGCTCTTGCCGGCGACCGGCTTGCCGACGATGCCACGTACGGCGGCGGCGGTCCGGCCCTTGCACTGGCTGGTCGAGGAGTTGTCACCGACCGGGCACCGGGCGGCGTCGACGGCCGCGCGGGCGACCTCGGGCTTGAACCGCTGCTCGCATCGGGGGTTCGCGATGTCGAGCGTCTTGCCGCTCAGGTCGCGGATCTCCTGCACCGGGATCGGCTCGCAGTACTTGCCGTCCGCGGCGAGGGTGGCGTACGAGTTGGCCAGGTCCAGCGGCGTGGTCGCGGAGACACCGAGGGTGAACGAACCCCAGTTGTCCCCGCCGCCCTCGGCGGTGGCGTAGGTGGCCTCCTTGCTCGCCCGGAAGTTGATGCCGAGCCGCTTGGCCGCGTTGATCGTGTTGAGGGCGCCGGCCTGTTCCTCGAGCGGGACGAAGTACGTGTTCACCGACGAGCCGAAAGCGCTCCACATGTTGTGCGGGCCGGCCATGCTCTTGGTGGCGTTGCGCGGGCAATACTTGCTGGTGCCCCTGCATGCCGCCGGGCTGTTGAACTCCACCGGGTACTTGGAGACGTACTCCTCCGGGGCGTTGATCGTGTGCGCCAGCGGCAGGCCCTTCTCCAGCGCCGCCACCATCGTGAACATCTTGAACGTCGACCCGGCCTGGTAGCCGGTGATGTCGCCACCGCCGGTGAGCAGCGGGTTGGTGGTGTTGGGGTAGGTGCCCCGGGCGCCCTTGCGGGCCTTCGGGTTGGTGGAGGCACCGTTCGCCGGCTTGTCCGGGTCGTCGAGCTTGTAGTTCCGGTTGACCGCGAGGGCGCGTACCCGACCGGTGCCCGGCTCGATGCCGGCCACCATCAACGCTTCCTTCTTGCCGGTCGCGAGATGCTTCTCGACCGCCTTCTTCGCCGAATCCTGTGCCGGGATGTCGAGCGTGGTGACGATGCTGTAGCCGCCGGACTTCAGCCGCCGCTCCCGGTCGTACGTGGTCGCGCCGAAGGTCTCCTGGTCCATCCACCAGCGGTAGAAGAAGTCGCAGAAGAAGCCCCAGTGGTTCTTGCTGGTGGCCACGCAGCCGTTCGGCGCGCGCTTGCCGGTGATGGTCAGCTTGACCGCCTTGGCGGTGTCGGCCTCCTGCCGGGTGATCGCGCCGATGTCGAACATGTTCTCGATGACGTAGTTGCGCCGCTCCACCGCCTGCGGGTAACCGCTGGTGGTGGCCGGGTTGTACTCGGAGGGGGCCTTGACCAGGCCGGCGAGCATCGCCGCCTCGTCGATCGTCAGGTCCTTCGGGTGCTTGTTGAAGTAGACCTGGCTGGCCGCGAAGATGCCGTACGCACCGTTGCCGAAGGGCGCGATGTTCAGGTAGCGCTCCAGGATCTCCTCTTTGGAGAGCTCGCTGTCGATCTGGAGGGCGTAGCGCATCTCGCGCAGCTTGCGCGCGGTGGTGTCCTCAGTGGCCGCCACCACGTCCTGCGGGTGCGTCGCGGAGTACGCGATCGCCTGCCGGACGTACTGCATGGTGAGGGTGGAGGCACCCTGGGTGGTCTGGTTGGCGCTGTTGTTGGCGACGAAGGCTCGTGCGATGCCCCTCATGTCAACGCCGTTGTGCTCGTAGAAGTCGTGGTCCTCGGCCGCGATGATGGCCTTCTGCATCATCGGGGAGATGTCCTTGAGCGGAATGTCCCGCCGGTTCTCGTCGTACATGGTGGCGAGCACCGTCTTGCCGTCCGACGCGTACAGGTAGCTGATCTGTGGCGCCATCTTGACCGTCAGCTCGGTCGGTAGCTTGTCGAAGGTCTCGGCGCCGGCCTTGGCGGCCAGGCCGGACATCGCCACCGCGGGGAAGGCGGCCGCGGCGACCACCACCCCGGCCAGCAGGCCACAGATCAGTAGCGATGCGCCGTTGGCAAAGACATTGTGGTCGCGTTTCCGCATCCGGGTCACCTCGTCAGGGTACGTGAGTCAGCATCGAGGTCGCGCTCCGCGTACTTTCCCCATTTCCTGCGGGCGCTGGTCTCGTTGTGCTAAACGCACGGACCCAGGCATGCGGTTGCGGGCACCGTGCTGCCGAGTCTCCTCCATCCGACGGATCTCCGCAGCGTTTTCGTACATCGCAGCCGGGTAGACAGCACAGACGACCGGGCAAGAAGCCCGGAGTGTCCGGATTAATGAATTTGGCCGACAACGTTGCGTAATCAGTCGACTACAGAGCATGATGGTCCGGCGAGGGAAATCGCACGTCGTCCGTGCCGCCTGGGGGCAGGCGCGACGGATGGCCGGGGGGTTAGTGGCCGGCTGATCGGCACGAGTCGGTAGCGGGAAAAGCAAGGGGGGACGTGAACAGATGGGCATGATCACAGACTGGCCCACTTTGGCGGCGTGTCAGAACGGTGACCCTGACGCGCTGTTCGTACAGGGCGCCGAACAGAACGTGGCGAAGCGGATCTGCCGAAGTTGTCCGGTGCGCTACGAGTGCCTGGCCGACGCGCTCGACAACCGTATCGAGTTCGGCGTCTGGGGCGGCATGACCGAGCGGGAACGGCGGGCGCTGTTGCGCCGGCACCCGCAGGTGGCCAGCTGGCGCAAGATGTTCGAGGCTGCGCTGAAGAACAAGGACAAGTCTCTGGTCACGACCGGCTGATCGCGGCGCCAATCGTTCGCAGCCCGTCGACGTCATGAACGTCGGCGGGCTGCGCCGTGACCGCCACCGTCGGCACCTGCGGGTACGCCTCGGTGAACGCCGACGCCACCCGCCGCTCCCGGGCCGCCTGCTGGGCCAGGGCGGCGTGCGCCCGCAACGTCTCCACCGTGGTCTCGTGACCACCCAACTCGGCCAACCGATCCGCGGCCGCCATGCTCTCCGCCGCCGTCGGTTCGTCCACCGCCGTGCGGTGCACCCGGTTCATCACCAGCCCGGCCAGCGGCATCCGCTCCTCGCCGAGCCGCCCGGCGAAATAGGCCGCCTCCCGTACGGCATCCGGCTCCGGCGCCGCGACCAGCAGGAACGCCGTCTCCCTGGCCTGCAGGATCCGGTACGTCTGCTCCGCCCGCTGCCGGAAGCCGCCGAACATCGAGTCCAGCGCCGCGACGAAGCCGGACAGGTCAGTGAGCAACTGGGCGCCGAGCACCTTCTGTACCGCCCGCGAGAACATCCCGAACGACGCCGTGACCAGGCTGAACATGCTTCGTCCGCCGGATCGGGCCGGGGCCAGCAACAGGCGCAGCATCCGCCCGTCGAGGAAACGGGACAGCCGGGCCGGTGCGTCCAGGAAGTCCAGCGCCGACCGCGACGGCGGGGTGTCGACCACGATCAGGTCCCACTCGCCCCGGGCGTGCAACTGACCCAGCTTCTCCATCGCCATGTACTCCTGCGTACCGGCGAAGGTCGAACTCATCGCCTGGTAGAACGGGTTGGCGAAGATCTCCGCGGCCTTCGCGGGGTCGCTGTGCGCGAGCACCACGTCGTCGAAGGTCCGCTTCATGTCCAGCATCATGGCGTGCAACTCGCCGCCGCTGGCCTCCACGTCGATGCCCTTGACCTGCCGGGGCGTGTTGTCCAGCTCGGTCAGGCCGAGCGACTGGGCCAGCCGGCGGGCCGGGTCGATGGTGAGCACGACCGTACGCCGTCCGTGTACCTCGGCCGCACGCAGCGCGAGCGCCGCCGCGGTGGTCGTCTTTCCCACCCCGCCCGAGCCACAGCAAACCACGATCCGTACGCCGGAATCGGCGAGGATCTGGTCGACGTCCAGCTGCGGCGCTGGTTGATCGGAAGGCACGATCCGAGCGTATCGGGATTGACCCGCCCACTGCCCAGGGCAGCGCTCAGGTGTGAGTCAATCGGCGCTGGCCAAGACCATTGCGAGCCGGTCGAGAGCCGTTCGGTCCACCCCATCCGGCAACAGGGGTAACTCGACCAACGGCAGCCCCAGCTCGACCAGGTCCGACCGGAGCGACTCCTCCAACTCCCGCCGGGTGAGCTGGTCGCGGGCCTCGGTGTGCAGGCCGGCGACGGTGGCCCGGTCGGCGGGCAGCCCGGCCGCGGCGAGCCCCCGGCGCAGCTCCGCCTGACTGACCTTGGCCGCCAGCAGCGCCGGCCGGGTGCTGTTGACGATCACCTTGCCGACCGGGATGCGCAGCTTGGTCAGCTCGCCGATCGCGTCGATCGTCTCCTGGACCGGCATCTCCTCCAGCAGCGTGACCACGTGCACGGAGGTGATGGGTGAGCGCAACAGGGCAGCCACACCCTCGCTCTGCGTCTTGATCGGGCCGACCTTGGCCAGCCGGGCAGCCTCTGCGGTGACGTTGAGGAAACGACCGATCCGGCCGGTGGGCGGCGCGTCCAGCACCACGGAGTCGTACACCCGGCGCTTGTCCGTGGTCCGGGTGGTCGCCTCCTTGACCTTGCCGGTGAGCAGCACGTCTCGCAGGCCGGGGGCGATGGTGGTGGCGAAGTCGATCGCGCCGAGCTTGCGCAGCGCACGGCCGGCGGCGCCGAGCTTGTAGAACATGTCGAGGTATTCGAGCAGCGCCTCTTCGGGATCCACGGCGAGCGCGCGTACCTCGCCGCCGCCGGGAAGCTCGGCTATCCGCCGCTCCTCGTACGGCAGCGGCCCGGTCCCGAAGAGCTGGCCGATGCCCTGCCGGCCCTCGACCTCGACCAGCAGGGTGCGTCGCCCCTCGGCGGCGAGCGCGAGGGCCAGGGCGGCGGCGACGCTGGTCTTCCCGGTGCCACCCTTGCCGGTTACCACATGCAGACGGGACGGCCAGCCCTTACCGGGCTGACCGACCGACCCCTCACCTGCTCGCACGTATACGAGCGTAACCAGCCGTAGTGGCTACGCCACGAGCTAGCCCACCTCGCAGACCCGCCAACCGGTTTTCTGTATCACCGTGAACTTGAGCTGCTGCTCCGCGGTCTTCTCGTCACCGGTCGTCATGGTGAGCTGCACCGAGACAATTGCCCGCTCACCGGCCTGCTCGTCAACTTTCGGCGGGTTCCACTTGAACCGGGGCGTCTTGTACGTCTGTGAGAGTTTTTTCACCTCGTCGACCTTGTCCGCGACGGCTGCCTTGTCGTTCGCCTGTGCGCAGACCAACGCGGCGGCCTTGTCCGCGTCCTTGTCGGTGTAGACCGCCTTCAGGAAGCTGTCCACCGCCGTGGCCGGGTTGGGCGCGCCCTGGCCGGTTTCCGCGTTGCGCAGCACCAGGAACGCCGCGAGTCCGCCGCCACCGCAGAGCACCACCGCCACCGCCAGCACGATCGAGGCGATCAGCAGGCCACGCCTTTTCTTCGGCGGCTGTGGCGGCAGCGGGTAGCCCGGCGGCAGCGGATAGCCCGGCTGGCCGAACTCCGCTGCCCCCGGCATCGGCTGCCCCGGGTACGGCTGCCCCGGCACGGGCTGGCCCGGGTACGGGGTCCCGGAGACGGGCTGTCCCGGATACGGCGTCCCCGACACGGGCTGTCCCGACCAGGGCTGGCCGGGGATCGGCAAGGCCTGCCCCGGGATCGGCTGGGTCGGCGGGGCCTGGCCTGGGATCGGTTGGGTCGGTGGCACCTGGCCCGGGATCGGCTGGGTCGGCGGAGCGTGGCCTGGGATCGGTTGGGTCGGTGGCACCTGGCCCGGGATCGGCTGGGTCGGCGGGGCCTGGTCGGCGTCCGGTGGTACCGGCGGCGGCGTGAGGGCGGGCGTTGGTACGGCCGCGGTTGCCTGCTCCCCGGGGGTGGCGGGAGTGCCGGGCTGGGGAGGGGCCCACTCGGACGGCGTCGCCACCTGTTCCGTCTTCGGCGTCGCGATCTGTTCGGTCGCCGGCTGTGCCGCGGTCGCCGGCTGTGCCGCGGTCGCCGGCTGTGCCGCGGTCGCCGGCTGTGCCGCGGTCGCCGGCTGTGCCGCGGTCTCCTGTGAAGCTGCGGTCTCCTGCGAAGCTGCCGTCGGTCGCGCCTGGGCTGGCGACGCCGTAGCCGGTTCCGACTTCGCGGGCGGTGCACCGGCCGGCTCCGACTCTGCTGACGGTGCTGCCTGCTCTGCTGACGGTGCTGCCTGCGACGGTGCTGCCTGCGACGGTGCTGCCTGCTCGGCGGTCTGTGGTGGCGGGGGCGGTGTCTGGTCCGTTGCGGGGGCGTCCGGGGTGGTGTCCGGCTCGACCGCCGGTGTCGGCGTGCCGTCGGCCGACGCGGGTCCGGGATCCGGGGACACCGGTGTCGGCCGCGTGGCCTCGTCGTCGTGGGGCGGCTGACCACCCTGCGGTTCGGCGCCGCCGTTGGGCGGTTGAGTCATCGTCTCCCCCGTAGGGCCTCGGTACGTCGGTCCCACGACAGCCCTACCGCTCACCGGCAGGGCCGCCCAGAGCTGGCGCAGTGATCAGGCTTGGCGAGAGAGCATACGTGCCCGCCCGCGGCTGAGGGTAGCCGTCGTGCACCAGCCGTCAGCTCCCGGCTACTGCGACGTGCGACCGACGTGCGACCGATGTGCGGCCGACGTGCGAGCAACCGCGACCGCCACATGGGAGCAACGGCCACGGCCACATCTGAGGACCGACAACGGCCACGTCTGAGGACCGGCCACGGCCATAGGTGAGGACCGGATACGACTCCGTGCATGGATACCTCCGTCCGGCGTTGCCCCGGCCGCCCGGTGTCAGTTGCACCCTTCGGGGGTGGCGGCACCGGGAGGGGCCGGACGCTGCCCGTAGGCTGTCCGGCACATCCGTACGCCGTCCGGCGAAGCAGCCAAGAACGAGGGAGCCAGCCAGCGATGCAGAAGTGGGAGTACGCCACGGTGCCGCTGCTCACGCACGCGACCAAGCAGATTCTCGACAACTGGGGCGAGGACGGCTGGGAGCTGGTGGGCGTGGTGCCGGGCCCGAATCCGGAGCAGCTCGTCGCGTACCTCAAGCGGCCGAAGTCGTGAGCAACGGACCACACGCCAAGCTCGCCGAGCTGGGGCTGAGCCTGCCCGACGTGGTGCAGCCACTCGGGTCGTACGTCCCGGCGGTGCAGTCGGGCCACCACGTCTACGTCTCCGGGCAGCTCCCGGTCGTGGACGGAAAGCTGCTCGCCACCGGCAAGGTCGGTAACGGGGTCTCCGCCGAGCAGGCGAAGGACCTCGCGGAGCGGTGTGCGATCAACGCGCTGGCGGCCGTCGACTCGCTGGTCGGACTGGAGAACGTCGTCAAGATCGTCAAGGTGACCGGGTTTGTCGCCTCGGCGGAGGGCTTCACCGGCCAGCCTGGCGTACTCAACGGGGCCTCGGACCTGTTCGGTGCCGTCTTCGGCGAGGCCGGCCGCCACGTACGCAGCGCCGTCGGCGTAGCCGAACTCCCCCTCGACTCCCCCGTCGAGGTCGAGGTCATCGTCGAGGTCGCCTGACCCCACCCCACCCCACCCCCCTCCCTCCCACCCACCCCCCACCCGGGCGATCTTGCAATTTGGGTGCCAGGAAATGTTCCCGATGCCCGGGTACGTCCACCGCCACAACTGCAAGATCGCGCGGGTGGGGGGTGGGGAGGGAGGGGAGGGAGGGAGGGGGTGGAGGAAAGGCGACACGGGGGCGACATCGCTGGGTCGTACCATTCCTGCCATGACTGGCCACGTGATCGCGCCGGCTGCGGCGCTCGCCGACCAGCTGCCGAGCTGGGTGACGCTGGTGCGGGCACCGAACCCGGGTCCGATGACCCTCGACGGCACCAACACCTGGTTCCTGCGTGCGGCCGCCCAGCGAGTCGGGGTGGTGATCGACCCGGGACCGCTGGACGAGGGACACCTCGCCGCGATCGCCGCACAGGGGCCGATCGGCCTCATCCTGATCACCCACGGGCATCCCGACCACGTCGAGGGCGCGCGCCGGCTCTCTGACCTGCTCGGCGGCGTCCGCGTACTCGCGGCGGACCCGGCGCACTGCGTCGGCACCGACCCGCTCGTGGCGACCGAGAGCTTCGACGCGTACGGGCTGGAGTTCGCCGCACTGGACACCCCGGGACATACCGCCGATTCGATCTGTTACCTGGTCGAACCATCCAACCTGGTCGAAACGGAACCACCGGCGGCGGTGTTCACCGGGGACACCATCCTCGGCCGGGGCACCACCGTGGTCGCCCATCCCGACGGGAACCTCGGGCAGTACCTCGACAGCCTGGAGCTGCTCACCGCGTACGACGGATTGCCGGCCCTGCCCGGACACGGCCCGGCGCTCGCCGACTGCGCCGTGGCGGCCCGGTTCTACCTCGCCCACCGGCGGGCCCGGCTGGACCAGGTACGGCAGGCGGTGGCCGCCGGTGCGATCACCGCGCCCGAGGTCGTCGCCAGCGTGTACGCCGACGTCGACCGGTCGCTCTGGTGGGCCGCCGAATGGTCGGTCCGCGCTCAACTCGACTATCTGGCCCGAGAGAACGGCCCCGTCGACCAGCTCGCCCGAGAAAACGGCGCCGATCCCGAAATTCGGGAATCTGCGCCGGGGGCCGGTGGGTTGGACCTCCCGTGACCTGCCCGGTGTGTGGAACCGTCGCCGTGCCCGGCGCGCGGTTCTGCCACAACTGTGGCGCCGCGCTGCCGGCTGCCGCGACCCTGCCGGCGGCCGAACGCCGGGTGGTTACCGTCCTCTTCGGCGACCTGTCCGATTTCACCTCCTGGTCGGAGGACCTCGACCCCGAGCGGGTCGGAGCCGTCACCGACCGGGTGCTGGCCTCCCTGGCCGGCGCGGTCAAGACCTTCGGCGGTCACGTCGACAAGCTCACCGGTGACGGCATCATGGCCGTCTTCGGCGCCCCGGTCGCCCACGAGGACGACGCCGAACGGGCGGTACGCGCGGCGCTGTCCATGCAGCGGGCCGTCCGCCGGGTGCTCGACGACGAACGCGGCGGAGGTGCCCCGCTCGGCCTGCGGGTCGGGCTCAACACCGGCGACGTGGTCGCCGGCATCCAGGCCGCCATCGAGTACACCGTCATCGGCGACACCGTGAACACCGCCGCCCGGCTGGCCGACGCCGCCGCGATCGGCGCCGTCTACGCCGGTGCCAGCACCGCCGCGGTCACCCGGCACGTCTCCTCCTGGCGGCAGCTGCGCCCGCTGCGGCTCAAGGGCAAGCGCCAGCCGGTCGAGGCGTACGAACTGCTCGGTCTGCTGGACGCGCCCGGCACCCGCTCCGGGCTCGGCGACGAGGCGCCCTTCGTCGGCCGGGAAACCGAGATCGGACGGGTCGCCGGCCGGCTCGCCGAGGTGATCGACCGGGGCGAGTCGCGGGTGCTGCTGATGACGGCCGAGGCCGGGGTCGGCAAGTCCCGCTTCGCGGCCGAGGTCGAGCGGCTGGCCGCCGGCTACGACGTCGGCGCCGGGCGGTTCGCCGCCCACACCGGCGCCCGGGTGCTTTCCGTACGCTGTGCCGCCTTCGGCGAACGTCGCCGGCTGGCGCCGCTGGCCGACCTCGTACGCGCGGCCGTCGGCCTGCCCAGCGGGGGAACACCCGCGCTCACCCGTCCGGTGGTCGAGGAGCGGCTGCGTCGGCTCGGCCAGCGACTGGCCCGGTTCCGTCCCGACCAGCCACCGATCCCCTCCGACCTGCTGCTCGCCCTGCTCGGTTACGGCGACCTGACGCCGGCTGCCGGCGTACCGGTCGGTGCCGCCGAGTGGGCGCCGAGCGGGCCGGTCCCGGACGCGGGTGCCGTGCCGGCCGCGGTTTCCGACCTGCTCAGCGCGCTCGCCGCCGAGACGCCGATGGTGGTCATCGTCGACGACCTGCACGACGCCACCCCGGAGACGATCGACGCCCTCGGCCAGACCCTGTCCCGGCTCACCGGACCGGTGCTGGCGCTGCTGCTCGGCCGCCCCGAACTCGTCCGTACGGCCGGAGCCCTGACCGGGGTCGCCGACGCCGAGGTCAACGCGCTGCCACCGCTGCGCGGCGCCGACGCGGCCCGGCTGCTCACCACCTACCTCGGCGGCGGCCGACTGCCGCAGGCCGACACCGACCGGCTGCTCGCCACCGCCCAGGGCAACCCGTTCTACCTCGCCGAACTCGTCACCCTGCTGATCGAACGCGGCGCCCTGGTCGAGGTCGGCGAGCGGGAACAGGCGATCGAGGCGAACCAACCGGGCGGCGGCTCCGGAATCACCTGGCGGCTCGTGCCGGGCTCGCTCGGCAGCCGGTTGCTCTCCCGCGACCTGGCCGCGGTGCTCGCCGCCCGGATCGACGCACTGCCCGCCGACGCCCGCTCGGTGCTGCGCGACGCCGCCGTCATCGGCGACACCGTGCCGGCCGGTGCGCTCGAGGCACTGCGCGAGCGGCGGGCCGGACGCGACGGCGGTCCCGCCTCCGTCGACACCGGCGAACTGGACCGGGCCGTCGAGGGGCTGCTGCAACGCCGGATGCTGCATCGCACCCGCGACGGCTACACCTTCGCCACCCCGCTGATGCGCGAGGCCGCGTACGCCGGGATCGGCAAGGCCGACCTCGCCGAACGGCACGCCGCGTTGGCCCGCTGGGCCGCACCGAGCGAACTGCCCCGACCGGCGGACGGGCTGCTGCGTACGGCCGACGGGCTCGGACCGGACGACGGTGCGATCACCGTCGACGGTGCGCTCGGCGTGGTCCGGGACCGGTCCGGGCTGCCGGACGAACTCCGGGACGCGTTCGTCGCCGAGCACGTCGAACGGGCCGTGGCGCTCGCCGACGCCGTCGGTCTGCGCACCGACTCGGTGGCCCGTACGGTTGCCCCGCTGGGCGTGAGCGCGCTGAACCGGTCCGCCCGCAAGGCGATCGCCGCCGGGGAACCGTCCCTCGCGGTCGAGTACGCCGAACGCGCCGCCGCGCTCGCCGGTGACGACATGCCCGGCTCCGACCAGTTGGTGCACGCCCGCGCCCTGTTGCAGATCGGGCGGCCCGCCGACGCGCTCACCTTCGCGGAGAAGATCGGCGCCAACGCGGCCGACGACCCGATCCGGCGAGCCGGTGCGCTGCTCATCGCCGGGCAGGCGTACCAGGCCATCGGTGACCACCGGCGGGCGGTCGACACCTGGCAGGACGCGTTGCAGGTGGCGACCGCCGCCGACCTGCCGGCACCCCGGGCGTCGGCGATGCGCCGGCTCGGCATGAGCGACTTCTTCAACGGCCGGTTGAGCCAGGCGAGCAGCCGGTTCGCCGGGGCGTACCAGGTCAACCTCGCCGCCGACGACCGGCGCGGGCAGGCCTGGTCGTTGCAGAACCTGGCCTGGGTGACCACCACCCGGGGCGACTTCGCCGGCACCGATGCGGTGCTCGGCCGCGCGGCCCGACTCTTCGCCGAAACCCATGATCCGGTGGGCCAGGCCTGGTTGCGCGGCACCACCGCGTTCGCCCGGTTGCTCGCCGGCCGGCTCGCGGAGGCCCGTCGGCTGGCTCGGGTCTTCCTGCCGTTCGGTGAGCGGGTCGGCGAGGCGTGGGCGGTCGGCACGCTGCGCGCGGTGGAGGCGTTCGCCGCCGCCGAGCTGGGTGAGCTGACCGAGTCCGACCGGGCGGCCCGTCGGGCGTACCGGGACTTCGCCGCCGTCTCCGACGACTGGGGCCGGGGCTTCGCCCTGGTCGTACGCGGTGTGGTGGCGCGTGGGCTCGGCGAGCCGGAGCACGCGGCGGACCTGCTCACCGACGCCCTGTCGTACGGCGATCGGACCGCGCATCCGTTGCTGACCGGGTTGGCCGGCACGTTGCGCGGTTTCGTGGCGCTGGAGCGCGGTGACGTGGAGACGGCCGAGCGGGACGCGCGGGCGGTGCTGGCGGCGGTCGAGCCGCACAACGCGTTGGCGCCGGTGCAGGTCGGTCCCCGGGTGCTACTGGCCACGGCCCGGTTGACCGCGGGTGATCCGAGCACCGCCGTGGGGCTGCTGGCCCCGCTGGCGACCAGTGCGAGCACCCCGTCGCTGCTTTTCTCCCGCCAGCAGACCCTGGCCCGGTACGCCTCGGCGCTGCTCGCCGAGGGTCAGCCGGTGCAGGCGCTGGACTGGGCGCGTCGGGCGGTGGCGGCACCGGCCGAGGACGTACGCAGTGTGGTGCTGGCCCGCCGTACGTTGGCCGAGACGCTGGCCGCGATGGGCGAGTACGCCGAGGCGGGGGTGGCCGCCGCGGAGGCGGTGCGGTTGGCGTACTCGACGCAGCAGACGAGCGAGCGGGCCGGGGTGGACGCGCTCTGCGCCGAACTGGCTGCGCACCTGCCCGCCCCGAGGGCCGACGGGACTTCGGGCGGCGGCACCCTGTCGGATTCGGCCGCGGTGGCGCGTGCCGCCGGTCTGGGTGACGCCGCCGGTCTGGCAGCCGGCACGGCGGGTCTCACCGACTCCGCCGGTCTGGCGCGTGCTGCCGGTTTGGCCGACTCTGCCGGTCTGGCCGAGTCCGGGTCGGCCGCACAGCCGCTAGCGTAGATCTTCCACGGTCCACACCGGACGTCCGCGGCACAGCTCCGCGCGTCCGGCTGTCGGGTCGGGTGCGCGGGTCGGGCCGTCTGCGTACGCCGGGTGTCTGGAGGAACGGATGAAGCTGCCGCGTTCGGCTGCGGGCTGGACGATCGCCGTCTTCGGCGTACTCGCCCTGGTGCTGGGGTTGGTCGGGCTGATCCGGCCGGAGGCGCTGCTGCGTCTGCTGGGCTTCGAGGTGATCGACGCGGCCGACCGGGCGAGTGGTGACTACACCCGTACGTACATCGCTGCGTCGTCCATGGCGGCGGTGAACATGGGGGTCTACTACCTGGTCGCGGTGCACACTGAATGGCGAGCGTTCTTCCGTTTCACGGTGTTTTTCCGGTTGGTCACGTTCAGCGTCTTCACCATCCTGGTGCTGACCGACTCCGCGCCCGGAAAGTTCTTCGGCGTGGCCGCCTGGGAAGGGCTGGGTGCGGTGGCCACGGGGGTCGGCCTCTGGATTGATTCGCGGCGGTCGAGTGTGCCTCTGACCTCCCCGGCGACCGGTGTTGTCCGGTCGTCGACCGATGCGGGCCGCTGACGCGTCCGCCCTCTTCGGTATTTTCGTTACCGTGACCAACACCCCGCCAGGCGCGCTACCGAAACCAGTGGTGCCCGGTCTGACGGATTTGCACGTGTTTGCCCGGGGTGGATACGCCACCGTCTACCGCGCCACGCAGGGATCGGTCGGGCGCGAGGTCGCCGTCAAGGTCGAGAACCGCACCCTCGGTAGCGAACGCGACCAGCGCCGGTTCCTCCGCGAGGCCCGCGCCGCCGGGCGGATGTCCTCGCACCCGCACGTCGTCGACCTCTTCGACGCCGGGGTCACCGCCGACCAGCACCCGTATCTGATCATGGAACTCTGCGACGGCTCGTACGCCGAACGGATGCGTACCTCGCCGCTCGGCGCCGCCGAGGCCCGCGACCTCGGGGTGAAGATCGCCGACGCGCTGGCCCACTCGCACGCGATGGGTGTGCTGCACCGCGACGTGAAGCCGGCCAACATCCTGCACTCGCACTTCAACCCGGCGGTGCTCGCCGACTTCGGGCTGGCCGTACTGGCCGAGGTCCGGGACTCGTCGGTCACCCTGGAGGTGCTCACCCCGGCGTACGCGCCGCCGGAGATGTTCCGGCACAGCCCGCCCTCCCCGGCGGTCGACGTCTACGCGCTCTCGGCCACCCTCTACGCGGTCATGCACGGCAAGCCGCCGCGCTGGCGGGCCGACCGCAACCCGAGCCTGATCACGCTGATGGAACTGTTCAGCGAACCCATCCCCGACCTGCCCGGCATCCCGCCCGAGCTGGTCGAGGTGCTCCGCTTCGGCATGGCCAACGATCCGCAGGCCCGGCCGTCCGCCGAACAGTTCCGGGACCTGCTCGCCGCGCTGCCGCTCGGCCCGATCGCGCCGATCTCCGGCGCACCGGTCTCCGGCATCCCGACCTCCGGTGCGCCGATCTCCGGTTCCCCGTACCCCTCGTCCCCGTTCCCGGCGTCCCCGACCACCGGCACCCCGGCCCCGCGCCCGCCCGACACCGGCTCACCGGTCTCCGGCCCGCCCAGCTACGGTCCACCGACCTCCGGCCCGCCCGGCTTCGGGTCACCCGCATCCGGGTCGCCCGCGTTCGGCAGCGGTTTCACCGGCCCGACCGCACCGCACCCGCACGACAGCGGCGGCGTCACGATCCCGGGCGCCCGTACCCCGGCCGGCTCCGGTCAGCGCGGCCATCCCGACGGCCCACCCGCGCCGCGTCCGCCGTCCGCCGCCCGCTACGACGACGACCACCCGACCGTACGGACCAACCCGCGCCGCCGCCGGCTGCGCTGGTTCTTCGGCGGGTTCGGCGTACTCGCGCTGATGGTCGCCGCCGCCACCGGATCCTGGTACGTGGCCCGCTCCGACCCGCCGATGTCGGCGAGCAGCGATGTCCGTACGACCGACCCGCCCGCGCCACCGACCGGGTCCACGGCCAACCTGCCGGCTGGTGGGGCGCTGCCCGGTTGCGGGGCCCCGCTGCCCGGCGGCGGTCGCTGCACCGACGAACTGGAGTGCTTCGGCCCGATGCGGATCGACGGCACCGAGGCCTCCGCCACCCCGGTTGCCTGCGGCGGCCGGCACACCTGGGAGGCGTACGCGGTGGGTGACCTGCCGGCCGAGGTCGACGCCGCGGACCACCAGGCGATCTGGCGCGACTCGACCGTGCAGAAGATCTGCAACGCCAACACCTTCCGGCTCGCCACCCAGTTGGGCAGCACCGGAGGTTGGCAGCTCCAGGTGCTGCCACCGAACGGCGCCGAACTCGCCCCCGGCGAGCGTACGTTTCGCTGCCTCGCCGGCAAGGGCACCAACAGCCTCACCGGTCCCACCCTCGGCCGCTGAGCGGGCTGGTCCCGCCCCTACCCGAGCGCTTGGGTCAGGGGGCGGTCGCGAAGGCGGTGGGGCCGATCGAGTTGGCGGCGGAACGCAGCGACTCCAGCATCGCGGTGATGGCGCTCGTTCTTGCCAGGTCGGGCCAGGTGTAGGCCGAAACCGTACGCCGCAGCACCGGTTCGACCCGTACCGCCACGACGTCGGGGTGCTGGAGGAAGGCGAGCACGAGGCTCGGCAGCAGGGCGACGCCGAGTCCCGCCGCGACCAGGCCCTGCAACGCCAGGTTGTCGTCGGTGGCGCAGGCGATGCTGGGTATGAAGCCGCTGCCGGCGCAGGCGTCGACGAAGCTGCTCCGGCACCGGGGACACCCGGCGATCCAGGTCTCCTCGGCCAGGTCGGAGAGCTGCACGGACCGCCGCTCGGCGAGCCGGTGCCCGCTCGGCACCAGCAGCACCAGCGAGTCGACCAGCAGGGGCACCTCCAGCATGCCGGCCTCGGCCGGACCGGTTTCCGCCGGACGTGCCAGGTCGGACTCGTACGTGAAGGCGACCACCACGTCACACTCGGCCCGCCGGAGCACCTGGTACGACTCGGGTGGCTCGGCCTCCAGCAGCTCCAGCCGTACCTGCGGGTGGCGTTCCTTGAGCGCGGCGGCGGCGTACGGCACCAGGGTCGCGTTGGCGCTGGGGAAGGCGCAGACCCGTACGGTGCCGGTTTCGAGGGTGGCGACCGCCCTGACCTGCTGCTGGGCGACGGCCATGTTGTCCAGGATCTCGACGGCATGCCGGGCCAGCGTGGTGCCCGCCTCGGTCAGCCGCAGCGTACGTCCGACCCGGGCGAACAGCGGCCCGCCGACGGTACGTTCCAGCGCCTTGATCTGCTGGCTCACCGCGGGTTGGGTGCAGTGCATGGCGCGGGCGGCGGCGGAGAACGAGCCGCTCTCCACCACCTGGCGGAACATCACAAGCTGGCGCAGGTCGATCACGGCGGAAGCATAACCACTGCTTATCGACCTCCCCGCTGGTCCGATCACGGGCTGTGACGACCCCGACGCCCGCACCGGCCGAAACGGGACACCCGGCCCGGTTCAGGAACGGCCGGACGGGACGGCTAACCGACCAGGACCGGAAGGTGGTAGCGGCGGCGGATGCTGCTGCCGACGCGGGAGATGTCCGCACCGTAGATGTGGATCGAGACGGCGGTGGCGGTGCCGGCGTTGCGTACCTCGTGGATGTCTCCGGGCGGGGCGATGCCGCAGACGCTGCCGGTCGGGTTCTCCGTCACCTCCGCGCGGGACAGGAACACATTCCCCTCACGCTCGGTGACCTCGTAGCGGACCTCGGACTCGACCCCGTCGACCACGCCGACCACGCACCAACAGAGGTGGTCGTGGATCGGGGTGACCTGCCCGGGGCGCCAGACGAGGGCGACGACGGAGAAGAGGCCGTCCGGCTCGACGTGCAGTACGTGCTGCACGTAGCCGTCCGGGTCGCCGGCCAACTGCTCCGGGGTGAGGATGTCCCGGCTCGGCAGGTGAGCCTGCAGGGCGGCGCTGACCAGGGCGGCGGTCTCCTCTGGTGGACAGACCCGGCTGGCGGCGACCCGTACGCTGTCGACCAGCTTGCTGAGCTGCTCCGCTGACATCTTCGGCCCCCTTCCGGCCCGAGTTGCGATGACTCGGACGCCCAAGGGTCAGTGTGCGGACCGGGCGGTCTGCGTACCAATCGCGATTTCTTGGCCGGGTCAAAGCCTGGCTTATGGGTCGGGCCGACAGCCGGTCGGGCCCGGCCGGTTCAGTCGGCGCGACGATGCTCGGGCGGGGGCGTCCGCGCGGCCCGGTCGATCGCCTGGAGCAGCGCCGTGGCCGAGCCGGTGAGTCGCCGTCCGCGCGGCCAGACCGCGCGCAGCGTACGGGCCAGCCGCAGGTCCCGTACCGGCACCTCGACCAGCAGTTTCGCGGACAGTTCCATCTCCACCGCGTTCCGGCTGAGCACCGCCGGGGCGGTGCCGGCCATGGCGGCGCCCTTGACCGCGGCGTTGGAACCGAGGGCCAACTCGGGCGGGAGCGGGTGAAGGTCGGCCAGCGCCAGTTCCAGGGTTTCCCGGGTGCCGGAACCGACCTCGCGGACCACCAACCGGGTCCCGGCCAGCTCGGCCGGCTCCAGCGGCCGGCGGCGTCGCGCCCACGGATGCCCCGGCGCCACCACCACGATGAGCTGGTCGTGCCCGACGATCAGGCTGTCCAGCCCCTCCGGCACCGTCGGTCCCTCCACGAAACCGACGTCGATGCCCTCGTCGGCGAGGACCAACCGGGCCACCTCGGTCGAGTTGATCACCGTCAGCCCGACCCGGATGTCGGGGTACGTCAACCGCAGGTGGTGCAGCCACCGGGGCAGCAGCGCCTCGGCAACCGTCATGCTCGCCGCCACCCGCAGCTGGGCGGCCCGCGCCTCCCGCAGCGCGACGAGGCTGTGCTGGAACTCGTCCGCCGCACCGAGCAGCCGTACGGCCCAGCCGACCACCACCCTGCCGTCGTCGGTGAGCGGTGATCCCCGGTGGGTGCGCAGCAGCAGCGGCACCCCGGCCCAACGTTCCAGGGCGGCGAGCCGCTTGGTCGCCGACGGCTGGGCGATGCCGGCCGCCCGCGCCGCCTGGCCGATGCTGCCGAGTTCGGCGACGTCGACCAGGAGCCGCAGCGTTTCGAGATCCGGAAGACCACTCATAGCCCCAGGCTATGACGTCGATCGTGATCGAGGACTACTGCCGACGGAGCTGTCCGCGCAGGCTGGGCCGGTGGGACCGGTATCGGGGGGTGACAGGGTGGCGGTAGCGGAACGGGTACGAGTCAGCGGGCAGGCACCAGCCCCGACCCCGCCCGTACCGACCGCCACCCTGCCCGGTCTCGCCCTCGCCGCCGCCGTCGCGTCGATCGGGTACGGCGTGAACCAACTCGCCACCCCGGTCAGCCCGATGATCGTGGCGATCCTGCTCGGCGTACTCGTACGCAGCCTCGGCGGCTACCGGGAGTGGATGCGCCCCGGACTGACCTTCGCCGCCAAGGGGCTCCTCCGGGCGGGAATCGTCCTGCTCGGCCTGCAACTCGTCGCCTCCGACATCGTCGACCTCGGCTTCGGCCCGATCGGCGTGGTGGTGGTCAGCGTCGCGGCGGCCTGGCTCACCACCAGGTGGGTCGGACGCCGACTCGGCCTGCGCCCCGCCACGTCGCTGCTGGTCGCCACCGGTGTGTCGATCTGCGGTGCGTCCGCGGTGCTCGGCATGAACGAGGTCGCCGACGGCGAGGAGGAGGACGTGGTCACCGCGATCGGCGTTGTCACCGTCCTGGGCACGCTCTGCATGCTGCTCATTCCCGCCCTCGGCCTGCTGTTCGGCCTGGACCACACGATGATCGGCCTCTGGGCCGGTGCCAGCATCCACGAGGTCGGCCAGGTCGTCGCGGTCGGCGGTGCGATCGGTGCCGCCGCGCTCGCCACCGCGGTCGTGGTGAAGCTCTGCCGCGTCGTACTGCTCGCCCCGCTGGTGGCGCTGGTCGCGATCGGTCGTCGTACCGCGACGCCGACGGCCGAGGGGCACCGCTCCGGGCCACCCGTGCTGCCCTGGTTCGTGGTCGGCTTCCTGGCGGCGATGGCGCTGCGTTCCACCGGCCTGCTGCCGCACCAGGTGGTCTCCTCGGTGTCGACGGCCGCCGGTCTGCTGCTGGCCGCGGCGATGTTCGCCGTCGGCACCTCGGTCGACCTGCGTACGGTCACCCGCAGCAGTGGACGGGCCCTGGCGACGGGAGCGGTCGGCACGGTCATGCTGGCGGCCACGTCGCTCGGCGGGCTGCTGGTCGTCGGCACCCCCTGACGCTTCTTCGCCAAGGAGAACGCGTCGCCGGCTCCGTTTCGCTAACCATCCCCCGCACGTACGCGGAATCGTTTGTCCACCGATGGCGGCGCACTATTCCACGGCCGACCCGCCGGCAGCCACCCCTGATCACACCATTGCGCGATCGAGCAATGCCTTTGACCGACTCGGCTAGCCACAATGGAGCGGCGACCCTAACCTGTGCGGAGGCAAACGGCCGGCAGGTACGGGGAAAAGAGGCGGTTATGCGGGGGATCGACAGTCGGGAGGTGAACCCGGCGAGCGACGTGATGCGGGCTCCGGATCCGTACGGCGCCACCTCTCCGGGTGAGTTCGTCGCCGCCATGCGGGCGTTGAAGGAGTGGTCGGGCCTGACCTACCGGCAGCTCCAGCGCCGGGCGGCGGCCGTCGACGAACTGCTCCCGCACAGCACGGTCGCCGCCGCACTCAGCCGCAACACGTTGCCGCGCGAGGAACTGGTGACCGGTTTCGTCCGCGCCTGCGGCCAGGACGAGGCGACCGCCGCCGGCTGGCTCACCGTACGCAAGCGGATCGCCGCCGGCTTGGCGGCGCCGGCCGCCGACGAGCTGACATCGGACCCGGGTACGGATGAACCGCCGCCCCGCACCGCCGTGGCCGAGCCCGTGGAGGCTGCGGCCGTACCGGTTGAGGTTGGGCCTGTGGCCGTACCGGTGGAGGTCGTGCGGGCTGTGGCCGTACCGGTGGAAGAGCCGGCGGCGGACGACGTGCCGTCACCGGGGGAGGCGGTGCAGGACGTCGCCCCGCCGGACGAGCCGGTGCGGGAACGGGCCGAGGTCGAACCAGCCGTGCCGTCCTTCGCCACGGGAGCGTTGGCCTCGACGGTCGCGCGGCGGAAGAAGGACGAGTGGGTCGGCACGCACCGCTACGACCCCGCGGTGGAGGTGCCGCGCCCGGCCGGGCTGCGCTGGCTGGTGCCGCCGATCATGTACCGGACGGGTTGGGCGACCCGTGTCCTCTCCGCCGGACTCGTGGTCGTCCTCGTGTTCGTCGCCGCGGCGGTGACGGTACGGATCATCCGCGAGGTACGCGGCGACGACCCCGGAGCGAGCCCGTCGACCCTGGCCGAGGCACCCGAGGAGAACGGGCCCGCCGAGACCGGTGACGCCCTCGACGACGGCGCCGGAACCGTCACGCCCCCGGCCCCGACCACCGGAGGCACGCCGACTCCGGCCCCGGGTGGCGTACCGGCCCAGCCGCCGGCCAAACCGCCCGCCCCGAAGCCCACCACCCCGAAACCCGCCACCGCCACTGGTGCCGCTGCCAACGGCAACGCCGGTACGTTTGCTGGCGTCTACCGGATCCGCCCGGCGCACACCGGACTCTGCGTCGGCGAGGGGCCCGAGCTGTACAAGTCGTCCGGGCGGACCGTGCTCGGGCAGCAGAACTGCGGATCGGCGGGACCGCCGACGATTCTCGAACAGGTCAGCGGAAGCGTCTACCGGATCAAACTCGACCACCCGACCCACGGCACCGGCTGCGCCACAGTGGACGAAGGAGCGGCCGGGGACGGCCTGCTGCTCGCCGGGGCCAACTGCGGCGCGAGCCGCAAGGACCAGCAGTTCACCCTGGAACCGGTCAGCACCCCGGCGGCCGGTCACCGGATACGTGCCGTGGCCGGCAGCAGTTACTGCATCGGGGTTTACAAAGGCAGCGGCGACGTGGGCGTGCAACTGATCCAGACCCGCTGCGATGGCGGTAAACACCAGGTTTTTGTCATCGAAGCGCGGTGAAACTGCCGGCGGTGCCAACGGTCCAGCCGGCCGGCGTCGGCCGATCGGTCCTTTACAGCGGTGACCCGGCAGGGTGAACTGTTGCGTGGCATCGAAGCCGCTCCCTGACCGTACGAACGGCAGTCGAGCGGGACCATCACGGGGGTGAGGTAATCGTGTCGACGCACGATAGTGGTGCGCCCGAGAAAGGTGACGCCCTGCCGGGGCCACCGGAGGCGACAGCGTCCGCGGCGACGTTCGTCAGGGCTATGCGCGCGTTACGACAATGGTCGGGTTTCACGTACCGGCAGTTGCAGGGCCGGGCCCAGGCAGCCGGAGACGTGCTGCCGCACAGCACCCTCGCTGCGGTGCTCGGCCGGGGAACCCTGCCCCGAGAGGAACTGCTGCGCGCGTTCCTACGCGCCTGCGGCGGCTCCGAGTCGGCGGTCGAGCAGTGGGTGGCGATCCGCAAGTCCATCGCCGCCCGAACCGAACAACCCGAGGCCGGGCAACCCGAGGCCGAGCGGGCGGAGTCTTTGCCGGCGGCAGATCCTCCCGTTCTTGCGGTGGGGCTTTCCTCGGTGGCGGAACTGGCGACCGTGGTCGCGGAGGAGTCCCCTGCCGGCGCCGGACCCCCGCCGGTCGCGCCATTGGCGGACAGCAAACCCGTGCCATCGGCGGACAGCAAACCCGTGCCATCGGCAGATGGTGAACCCGTGGCGGAGTTGCGGGCGGGTGTGTCCGTGGAGGTGCCGAAGGACGAGCGGGCGGCCGAGGAGCCAGCAGAACCGGCAGCAGAACAGGCAGCAGAACAGGCGGCCGACGAGTCGGCGGGGGACAAGCTGGGCGAGGTCGGGGACGGGTGGCCGACAACGCAGCCCGCGCAGCGGCCGTTGGCAGCCGCGACCGCTCTCCAGGAGCGTTACCGCTGGACGGGCGTACATCGGCGGGATCCGGCGGTGGACGTGCCGAGGCCGGCGGGACTGCGCTGGCTGATTCCGCCGATCATGTACCGGACCGGCTGGGCGTCGCGGGTGCTTTCCGGGGCGTTGGTGCTGATCCTCCTGCTGATCGGTGTCGGTGGGGTGCTGCGGTACCTGCGTCCCGGACCCGACGACGGCCACCAGCCCGGCATCGAGGACCCGTACGCCTTGGACGAGGCGCCCGGGGAGGAGGAGGGCGTCGACGTACCGGTGCAGGACGGCACGCCGGATCCCGCCCCGAACGCACCCGCGCCGACCGTCACGCCGACCCCGGTCACGGCCACCTCCACCCGCCCCCCGGTCAGCCCGACCGCGGTACGGCGTACGACAGCTCGGCCGGGAACCACCGCGCCGACGACCCCGGCCGGGGGAAACGAGCCGGTGGGAGCGCCGGCACCGCAACCCAAGCCGAAACCGGCGGCCACGCCGTACCTGACCGCTTCGGTGAGCACCGTGTGCCGGGGCGGTGGGAGCTGGGCTTTCTCCATCTCGGGGTCGCTGCACAACGCGTCGGTCGGGTACGACCCGCACGGGGGCGTCGACCACCAGAACGGCACCATCTACGGCTACCCGATCAGCGGCGACGGCTCGACCAGCTTCTCCGGGACCGTACCGAAGTCCTTCGGTCCCGACCACGAGCTGACGTCGGCTACGGCGGGTTGGGAGTTGGAGGTGTGGGTCAACGGCGACATGATCACCGGCACCCGAATCTCGACGTCCGGTTCGGTGAGCCGCCCCTCGGGCTGCTGACCCGACGTGACTGAACTGCCCGTTTGTCCCGCGATCCAGGTCACAATCGACCGCCGCGGCTACCCGCAACCGGGACCGGCCGGTTGAATTGCGGCGTCTCCGCGAAAGCCTCGCGAATCCGCGAATATTCATTGGGATGCCCCGTGCCGTCAGAGAACCTGACCAGGACCACCGAGTTCATCACCGCCGAGCTGAACTTCCAGTACGTCGAGATCATGTCCGAGCGCGGCCGAGCCGAACTCGGTCTGACTGGCGCCCGGATCGGCGGCGGTGCCGCGCTGGCGATGCGGAACGACCCCACCGGCGGTGGCTGGAACAAGACGATCGGCCTCGGTTTCACCGAACCGGTCACCGAGAAGCTGATCGGCGAGGTTGTCGACTTCCACCGGGAGCACGGCAGCCCGTCGGCGCAGATCCAACTCGCCCCGGAGGTCCTGCCGGCGGACTGGGACGACATCTGCGCCGCGTACGGGCTGACCGCGGGTGACGCCACGGTGAAGCTCGTCGGCGACGTGGACGACTTCAAGCCCGGCCACACCGACCTGCGGGTGGGCCGGGTCGGGGTGGAGGACGCCGAGGAGTGGGCGAGCATGCTCGAAGAGGTCTTCGGCCTGCCCGAGCAGTTCAACTCGTCGCTGGTCGCCGCCGTCGGACGCCCGGACATGCTCACGTTCGCGGCCTGGGACGGGGACACGATGGTGGCCGGTGCCGGCCTCTTCCTGTTCGGCGAGTTCGCCTCGCTGCACAATGGGGCGACCCGGGAAAGTCACCGCAACCGTGGCGCACAGTCGGCTCTGCTGACGGCCAGGGCGCAGGCCGCCGCTGAATCGGGTGTCCGTTGGCTGTTCAGCGACACCGGTAAGCCGGCCGAGGGCGAGTCGAACCCGTCGCTGAACAACATGATCCGCTCGGGGCTCACCCCGATGTACGACAACCAGAGCTGGATCTGGCGCCCGGAAGGCAACACCACCGCAGGCTGACCGTACGACGACCGACGTTCACGGGGGACTGGATGCCAGCACCGGAACTGATCGCCCTCGCGGAACTCACCGAGGCCGAATTCGGGTACGAGCTGGGAAGCAGTGCCCCGGAGTCCGTACGGTCGGCTCTCGGGACCACCGTGGACCGGATCGGCGGCGGTGTGGTGCTCGCGATGAGCAACGACCCGACCGGGGGCTTCTGGGACAAGTCGGCCGCGTTCGGTGTCACCGAACCGGTCACCGACGAGTTGATCGGCCGGGTCGTCGAATTCCACCGCCAGCACGGCAGCCCCAGGACAGAGATCACCATCGCCCCGGACTTCCTGCCCCCGGACTGGGAGAGCATCTGCTCGGCGTACGGCCTCACCCCCGGTGACCGTCAGGTGAAGCTCGCCTGCGCCGTCGACGACTTCAAGCCGGCCACGTCGGACCTGCGCGTCGGCCCGGTCCTGCCGGCGCACGTGGACGACTGGACCAGGCTGGTCGGTACCGTGCTCCGGTCGACTGACCCGTACATGCTCCAAATGCTCGCCGCGTTCGTCGCGAACCCCCGGGTCCGTGCGTTCGCCGCGTGGGACGGGAACGAGCTGGTCGCCGTCGCCACCCTCTTCGTGTACGGCGAATGCGCCTCGTTCAACATGGGCATCACCAAGCCGACCCACCGCAATCGTGGTGCCCAGTCGGCTCTGGTGACCGCCCGAGCGTTGGCTGCCGCCGAAGCCGGCTGCCGTTGGCTCACCGCCGTCACCGCCAAACCGACGGCGGACGCGCCCGTCACCTCCTACAACAACCTGGTCCGCTCGGGCTTCGCCCCGATCTACGAGCGCCAGGGCCAGGTCTGGCAACGCGAACCCAGCAGCGCTGACTGACCGGCCTCTCAGGTGCCGCCGCCGTCGGGTATCCGCAGGTGGACGTGACACCCGTTGGGTGTGAGGAGCGCGGCGACCGGTTGCCCGGGGTGGCGACGACCGAGCTGGCGAACGTTCTCCTCCGGGTCGTCGTCGGTTCCGGTCGACAGCGCCGGGGACTGCGGCACCGGGATCGCCCGGCGTGGGTCGGTGGGCACGGCCGCACAGATCGACATTCCGAGGTACGCCCGACAGGTGGCAACCGCCGATTCCAGGCTCGGGTGAAACGGGCGCTGGGGTGTGAAGTGCGGAACCTGATCGGGCCCGAGCACGTCGACCTGCCACGCTTCGGCGTACTCGCGCAGTGAGGTGTCGGGCTGGGGCTGGTCGAACTCGACGGTGACCGCCAGGGCGAGGTGCAGCCCGTGGACCAGCCGGATCAGCTCGGCCAGCGGGGGCGAGGCTGGGAGGCTGGTGCGTACGAGCAGGCGGGCGGCGGGGCGGCCGGCGGTGAGCGTGGCGACGTGTCGGGTGAGCGCGTCATCGTCGGGGTGGTGCAGCGGGATGAGCCCGTCCCGGCTGCCCGGATCGACGGGGGCACGGGTGTCCAGCTCGGTCAGGTGCTCCGGTCGTACGCCGAGGATGTTGGCCCAGTGCGCGAGCCGGTAGTGGCTGGGGAGCGCGACTACCGGCGTGCCGTCGGGTTGCAGGGCGACCGGCGGCGCGGGCACCCGCCGCTCGGCGTCGGCAAGCCAGTTGAGGTGCAGGACCTGGTTGTCGAGGTCGGTGATCGTGACGACCGCGCCGAGGTAGATGCGGCGGCTGCCCCGGCAGGTGCGGCAGCTCGCTAGCGGTGACTGCGAGCCGGTGCAGTTGGGGCAGTCGAGGCTCGGGACCGCCGGCCCCTGCCAGCTCGGATCCGGCGGCTCGCAGACACGCTCGGCCCGCGTCTGACTGCGGCGCACGATCTGGCCGGTGTCCGAGGCGGTGTACGTCTCCCAACTCCCGGCCTGCCGCAGCCCGGTGTGCCACCAGCGGCCGTCCCGCCAGATCGCCTGCGCACCGAGCAGCGGCTTGTCCGTGCGAACGTCGGCACAGCCGGCGCGAATCCGTTGTTCGAGCCGGTCCACATCCAGGTCGAGGGCGGTGGGCGGCCGCGGTGGACCGTTCGGTACCACCAGGTAGGCCGGCGCGGTCAGGGCACGTTCGTGCAGCCCGTGCAGGGCGTCGGTGACGGCGGTCGAATCGAGGGCGGCGGTCAGGCTGTCGTACCGACGATGCTGCTCGGCGGGTACGGGCGCTGCCGGGGTGTCGTACCGGATCGCCCAGGTCAGCTCGCCTGACGATTGGCGGCGGGCCTCGATGACCAGGTCCAGGCAGAGCTGACCGGCGAGCATGGCCAGGTGCGCCAGTCGTTCCTGGACGGTGGGCGGTGGCGGGGCCGGGGTGCTGCGGCCGACGTGGACGAGCCACGGGTCCCCGGAGCGGCGGGCCAGGCCGGTGGCTTCGAGGCTGCGTCGTTGCTCGGTTGGCAGGTCCGGTCGCCACGCGTTCGGGAGCAGGACGGTCAGCTCCTCGAACGGCCGGTCAGGGGTGGTCAGTTCGTGGACGGAGGCGACGCCGACCTGGGTGGCGAGGTCCAGGACGAGCGGGGCCAGGTCGAGGGCGGGATGACCGTCGCGGTCGAAGCCCGGCTCGACGCTGCCGGGCACCACGCTCGCGGAGGCGACCGCCCCGGTGTCGAGGTTGACGACGGTCAGCACAAGCTGGGGGCGGCGGGTGCCGAGTTGCCGGCAGTCGTGGCAGGGGACCGCGACCGTACCGATGCCGTGGCAGAGCAGGCAGTCGACGTACGCCTCATGGGTTGTGGGGTTGGTGGTGTCGACCAGGAGACGGTTGCCGCCTCGGGTGCACCGGCAGTTGACCAGGAGAAACGTGGTGCCGGCGCAGTCCGGGCACTCGACCGGGGCTGGTGGTCCGGTCATCGGGCGACCCGGGGGTTGCAGTCGCCGGAGTGGTCGGTCCGCAGCACGCAACGCCGCCCGGTGGTCAAGGCCCGACCGCAGAACACCCGGTGTACGACCTCAGGTTCGTCCGGCGAGGTGAGCGTGATGTCCCGGGTGTCGAGCGCGCGGAACGCCGCCGCGATCGTGTGCCCGATCGTGCGGGCGATGACGGCCGCGGTCTGCGGGTTCGCGGCCCGGATCGGCAGGTGGACGGTGAACTGCCGGCGGTTGCCGTTCACCGGTGCCTCGCCAGGTCACGGGGACGCGGCGCCTGCGTCGACTGCCACTGCCGCAGAGCGGTCTTGATGCGTACGTTCTCGTCCCGGCTCGCGGCCAGCTCGGCGTAGACCCGTTGCAGGTCATCGGCCACCCGGTTGAGGAAGACGTTCACCTCGGCGGGGTCGAGTCCACGGCGGCCGAGGCGGGTGGGGTGGAAGCGCTGGTTGCGTACGTGCCACGGGCGGAGGGGGAGCTGGGCGGTGCTTCGGTAGGTGGAGGCGCGGGAGTTCCGGTGGAACGGGTCGGTGTCGGGGCGGGGTGTGGGTGGGGTGCTGGTGGTGGGGGTCGGGGTCGGTGGGCGCGAGCGGGACGCGAAGAGGCGACGGAGGAACGTACGCACGGGCAGACCTGCCTTTCGGGTACGAGGTGACCGGGGATGGCCTGCCCGCGTGCTGAGCACGGACAGACCATCCCCGCCTCTGCCGCCGTACGCCCTTCGGGTCGCCGTACGCCGACAAAGTCGCTGGTAGAGAGGTGTTCTCTGCGTGAGTCGTGGTGAGGGCGGCTGACGCGGCTGTTGTATGTGCTGGTCAGCCGCGTCAGCCCTTGTGGACGCCGAAACCGGGGCCGGTTGCCTACCAGGCGCTCCGCTGCCGAGGTCCGTCCAAAAGCTACAATGCTTACCATGCAAAGTGCAAGCCTCTGCATGGTAAGCAGGCGAAGTCTTGCCGCGAACCGGTCGAAGTGGGAGGATCTTGGTGCCTACCAGGAGCCGCCCGTATGCCCCGTATCTCTGACCGTCAACGCATCGCCCAGGACATCCGCGACCGGATCGCCTCCGGTGAGTACGCACCTGGCGCCAAGCTGCCGCCGCTCCGCGAACTGATCGTGCACTACGGCGTGTCCGCCGAGCCCGTCCGCTCCGCGCTTCTGATCCTGCAGGCCGAGGGCCTCATCGAGGGTCATCAGGGCAAGGGCACGTACGTGACCGGCGGTACGCGAGGCTGACTGGCAGCCCAGGGGCCCTGAGTCTAGGGCAGTGATCTCAGGTTGATGCAGACCGAGGAGTGCTCGTGCCTGCAACGAAGTGGGAAAAGCTCGCTGATCACATCCGCGAGCAGATTAGGTCTGGAGCCCTGAAGCCTGGCGACCAGTTGCCGTCGACCGCCCAGCTCAAGGCCGAGCACAACGTCGGGGACGGCGTGATCCGGTACGCGATGCACGCGCTGCGTACCGAGGGTCTGGTCGAGAGCACCCACGGCGTAGGCGTGTTTGTCGCGGAGCAGAAGTAGCGGAGTTGTTAGCCGCACCAGCGATGCAAGACTGCAGCTGACTGAGGCTGCAGTGCCGGAATCAGTTCAAGTTCCTCTTGTCAGGGGCATCTGGGGATGCTCTAGCGTCAATTGCTCACCAACGATTTGGGGGCGAGCGTCGATTAACGCGACTGCAAGCGAAGGCGGAAGTACAGCACCAAATCGCTACACGCTTTCGTCATGGTGATAAGTGCATGAGATATGGCTGCGCGTGACGTACGCGCCATGGTCCTCAAATCGACTGTCTGCGTGTACCTACTTTCTGGTTAGGATCCTCGAGCTTAGGTGGGACGGCCCGTTCCTGGCTGGATTAGTTCACCGTAGGCTGCCGCTGCTCGGTGTTAAGCAAAGGGGTGGAAGGAGACAGGTGGCTTAGGTCAAGCGCTTCACTGTGGAGATATTGGTGCATGGAGAATTCGTGCTCGGTGGTTACATCGGAAGCGACCTCTCCACCGAGGACTGCCGCCATAACTGCCTCGCGCTCATGGTCCTTCAACCTCTTAAGATCTTTATCCCTTGGCTTGCACCTTCCTGCCCAGGACTCACCTAGGGCCTGCCAGAGCCAGTATTTCGTTACGGCATCTCTGGCCTCATCAAGCCTCGTTGCTAACTGGTCTGTGGGGCGGAGGTTGCCGTTCGGGCGCATCCAATCGCCCAAGGTCGGAGGCAGATCGGGTAGGTCTTGGCCGTAGGGCTGTAATGTGTCTGCACGTAAGATCGTTATTAGGGTAATTCCACAGGGAACCTGCTCCCAAGGAGTAGTGACTTCGACTCTGAACTCTGACACCTTCTTGAATAAGCGACCCTCGGCGGTATTCGGCTTCGAATACTTTGATCCAACTACCTCTTGCAAGGGTCGTAGCCAGTAAACGATTTTATCGGGGAATGCGAAGCGTGAGAACTTTCGGCCTACTAGCTTGCTAAAATGGCTAGCGTTCGCCTCCCCTGTAAATCCGCGGGTAGGACCTCGGTTGGCGAGCAAATCCTTCTTCACTGATGCGGTATACCGAAGGTCGGCAAACCAGTTGTCCCCGCGTGCTGACACGTGAACCAAGTTCGGCTGTTTGCCTTCCCGTGCAGGGCTCGCTTTATCGTCGGGCAGCCAGACCAAAGGGGCAACTGTAGCGAAAGGAGGATCCAATCTAACTAGGTCGCATGTTTGAGACAGGACAACCACCCCGTGTGGCGTAGGTACCCACTCGCATCGGTCCAATTCCGACAGCACGGGGATTGATGAGAGTTCTACGATGTCGCCCTGCCGCAGAACATCAAGTCGCGACGTCGCGCCGCCAACGTTTATTTGAGAGGTGGAGGGGTGATTCACGGGAGTTTGTCAATCATCCTCGTCAGAAACTCCGAGTAGCTGATCAGGGGTGAGTGGCGAACGATTGATTGAGGTGCGCCCTTCGTTCGCATGTGAATGAAACTGGTCGTATAGACTGTGGCCGTTTGAATTGGGAGCGAGCAAAAGGTCTCGTCGTTCTGTGGGCGTTGTAGCCGGAAGTTCTGCTACTGCGCGCGTTAATTGTGAAAGGATATCTATGTGCCGAACCGTCATTTTGCCACCGTTCGCCCAGTTATGGACAGCTCGTCTGCTAACGCCAAACAATCTTGCCAGCTGTTCCCAGGTGAGACCGGCCTCACTGTACAACTCACGAACGGCTTGACTGACGGAGCGCTGATCGGGAGTTTCTTCGCGAACGGGAGCTTCTGATACCAAAAAGACAGCTCCGTTGGCGGACGGGTCCGAGTAACCGCGGACCTCCGCAAAGATCGGCCTTCCCGTGCTCGCGGTTGCGCCTGCGCTAGTGGCTAGAGCAAGGGCAACCGCAAAGTTTGTCCACCTGGTTGATGTCCCCGTGATCGTGCTTGACGAGGTTCCTGTGCTCCTTGCGGAGGTGAAGGCTGTAATTGGTTCCGACGTCAAGGGTGAAACTATTGTCATTACGCCTCCTTGAACGCGCGAAGAAACTCCTCGGTTACAGCCCACCGGAAGTGTGTATAGGCACGGGTAGCTAATTCCTGGACTAGGTGACTGAGGGAAGTTGCGTCGAATGGCCCCTTTTTGCCGTTGAAGATATCTATATCCAGAATCCAGGAAGTATCTTTGCTTGGTTTCAAGGTCGGATCGAAGATGCCGTTAGGTGGAAGCAAGCCCCAGTTTAGGGTCGATCCTCCCAAATCGGTTACGTACTGCGCCTGCCCGAAGGACTGAGCGAGCCTGGCTGTGTTCGGCGTCTGGGTGCCGGCCAGACCTAGTAGCTCGGGCCTGACTAGCTGAGCTAGCTTCCCTATGTGTTCAGCTTTGCTCACTCTGTTTGTGTAGCGAACACCTACCCGGGAATATGACGGCGGCTCAATTTCTTCTGCATACGTGGTCAGGACCTGTGTTAGTCGTGCGAGAAAGTCGGTTCGGCCCTGATATTGGCTTGTTTCGAGGGCGATAAAACTACGCGTAAAGCTAACCTGCCATAGTTCGTCGGGGCTACGGAGGTGCCAGATCCACGAGGACTCGGATTTCGCTTCCTTTACGCCTTCTGGCGTTACGAGGATCGCGGATTCCTGTCCGGCTTCGAAAATGGGATAATGCTTGGCCAAGCGAGCGGCTACCTTTAATGCAGCCTCGTTGCCCTCTTCTCCGTTGGCGAGGACACGAAGGGCGGGGTGTCGCACCTGGGCTAGCGCGCGAATCAACGGTGCTGTACCGAGATGAACCTCTTCGAGTGGTTCGTCATCATATGGGCTGGTAGGTCGCCAGGTCAGAGGGGCCATGCTTCACATCGTACTTCACATGGTTGCCGTCTCCTATCACCTTTCGGTCATATCAGCAAGGTCGTGCCTGGATCTTAAGTCAGTAGTTGCAATCCGGTCTGATGTGAAGATTCCTCCTAGCTCCCGCAAAGATCTTGCTTCCGCAAGCCCGCCTAGATGTTGCTGTGCAGCCGCACCTTGGGTTGGACGCCCGTGCTGCTGTGGTGCCTAGAACACGAACAACAGTCCGGTTCGACGGTTCCTACCTTCACCGACCGACGTCGCAATACTGACAAGCAAATTCGGCTACGTACAGTGGAGTGCCTGCGGCTCACGGTCAGGACACCAACTCTGCCGGCAGAATCCGGCCGGTCAGATCGCGCAGCCGCACGGCTGCGGACGCCAACCTGCCGACGTATTCCCCGGCTCATGCGCGTACGGCGATCTTGACTCCTGGCGTACGGCCGGGCTTCATGTTGGCTTCAGATGGTGGGCAGGCGGGGTGAACAGGGTGTCTGGCACAACTTTGTGCCTACCCGAAGCAGGTGTGCCCCGTGTCGGACGCTTCCCCGATCAGCCGTCGACATTTCCTGACCCTGGCCGGAGGGACCGCGGGTGCGGTCGCCGTCAGCCAACTGATCGCGCAACTTCCCCCGGCGTACGCGGACGAGCTGGACCCGGCGCCGTTCACCCTCGGGGTTGCCTCGGGTGAGCCCGACGACCACAGTGTGGTGCTCTGGACGAGGCTGGTGGCGGACCCGCTCAACACCGTGGACGGTGGGATGCCGGCGGCGCCGGTCGCGGTGAACTTCGAGGTCGCGACCGATCCGGAGTTCCGGCGGGTGGTGCAGTCGGGTCGGCGGATGACTGACCCGGCGTCGGCGCACTCCGTACACATTCTGGTTTCTGACCTGGCGCCCGACCGGTGGTACTGGTACCGGTTCAAGGCCAACGGGGTCTACAGCCGCACCGGTCGTACCAGGACGTTCCCTCAGCCTGGCGCGAACGTCGAACACATGCGGTTTGCCTTCGCGTCCTGCCAGTCGTGGGTGGGTGGCCCCTACCCGGCCTACCGCGACATGGCCGCCCAGGAGCTGGATTTTGTCGTGCACCTCGGCGACTACATCTACGAGACCACCAACGGCAGTTTGACCGAGTTCCGGCGGCTGCATGCGCTCTACAAGACCTCGCCCGACCTGCGGGCCGCGCACGCCCGGTTCCCGTTCATCATGACGTGGGACGACCACGAGGTGCAGAACAACTACGCCGGGGACATTCCGCCGAACGCCGGTGACGGGCGGCCGTTCCTGGAGCGGCGGGCCAACGGCTACCAGGCGTACTACGAGCATCTGCCGCTGCGGCCCATGCACAAGCCGGACGGTGCCGACATGCTGATGTACTGGCGGTTCGATTTTGGCAAGCTGGCCCAGTTCAGTGTGCTCGACACCCGGCAGTACCGATCGGACCAGGCGCTCGGTGACGGGCGTAAGGAACCGACCGGTGAGGTCTTCGACCCGGCGCGGACGATGACCGGACCCGACCAGGAACGTTGGCTGCTCACCGGGCTGCGCGCGTCGACTGCCCAGTGGAACGTCATCGCCCAGCAGACCATCATGGCGCAGTTCGACTACGATCTTGGCCCGACGAAGATCGTCAACCTGGACCAGTGGGACGGTTACCCGCTGGCCCGGAACCGGATCCTGAACCACATCGTGAAGCACCAGATCGGCAACCCGATCGTGCTCGGCGGTGACTGGCACACCCACTGGGTCAACGACCTGAAAACCGATTTTGACGACCCGCGCGCCATGGTCGTCGCCAGCGAGTTCGTCGGCACCTCGATCTCGTCGGGCGCGAGCTGGGACCCGGACGTACGGGCGGGTCTGGCGGCGAACCCGCACGTCAAGTTCTACAACGGAAGTTACCGGGGCTACGTCATCTGCGACGTCAATCAGAAGCGTTGGCGGTCTGACCTGCGGATCGTGCTCGACGCGCGGGACGCTGCCTCTCCGGCGTACACGATCGCCGCCTTCGCGGTCCGTGACGGCAAGCCGGGCGCGCAGCGGGTCGACGCCGGGGACGGGATCGTCGGGCAGGTCACCGACGCGGCGACCGGGAAGGCCCTGCCGAACGTCGAGGTGATCGTGACCCGTCAGGACGGGAGCCGCCTGGTGGCGAGCACCACCGACCCGTCGGGCGAGGTGCTGGCCTTCGCGCCGCCCGGGAACTACACCGTCGCGGTCAACGGGGTCGGCTACGAGCCGGCGAGTCGCCCGGTCACGGTCGTCGAGGGTACGCCGGCCAAGCTCGACCTGCGGCTCGACCGGGCGGCCACCCGGGCGGGAACGGGGCGTACGGTGCCCGGCCCGCAGGCGTCCGCCACCACCACCGACATCGTGCTCAGCAACGACCTGGTGGCGTTGGCCGTCTCCGCCGGCACGGACGACTCGCAGCTCACCCCGGTTGCCGTCGGCAAGCCACTCGACATGGCGATGGTCGGCCGGCTGGACCAGCTCGACTGGATCAACCTGCCGTACGCCTCACCTGCGCAGCCGCGCGGCGGCAACGCCTGGCAGCAGCGGACCGTACGGACCGACTCGATCGAGGTGCTGTCGGCGAGCGGCCCGGCCGCGACCGTACGGGCGACCGGGGCGAGCACCACCGTGGCGAACCTTGCGGTGGTCACGACGTACACGATCCGGCCGAACGAGCCGTGGGTGGCGGCCGAGAGCGCCTTCACCAACCGTGGCACCGCACCGAGCACCTTTTGGGTCGGTGACGCGCTCGACCACGATGGTGCCGGTCAGCGCAGTGGCATCGCGGGGCACGGGACCATCGAGGCCAGCGACCCGGCCGACTACCCGCCGACGGCACCCTGGATCGGCATGACCGGCACCGACCGTCAGACGTACGGACTGCTCTACGACGAGGGTGGGTTCGGCGCGTATGCCGCGTACAACTGGGTGATGAGCCAGCGTCAGGTGATGCTCGCACCGGGTGAGACGTACACCCTGCGTCGGCGGATCGCGGCCGTCGACAGCGGCACGGACTCCGACCCGTTCGCGGTGCTCGGCCGGCTCTGAGTTCTGTTCGCGCGGGCGGTCGGGCAAACCGGCCGCCCGCGCGACGAGCCGGAGTGTGCTGTCCGCCGGCCGGTTTCCGGTCGCGAAACCATCGAGTCATGAGCCCGCCGCAGCGGGCGTGAACCTTTTTCCCACGGTCCACGGATAACAGGGTGATGATCCCCGGGTCGTGGAAGGCTCTGCATGAATCGATCGGAACACGTCGAGGCAGCCGACATCAGCCCAGCAGAGGACGACGCAACCATCATCGAGCGGTCGGGCGGCGCTGTACGAAGCCGCGGCACAGGAGCCTGGTCTGCGTGCGGTCGAAAACCTCCAGGACGGCGCGGGGCGGCCGGGCGTCGGGGTCGCCTGGCCGTCGATGACGAGCGTCGGACCGAGTGAACTCGTCCTCGTCTTCCACGCCGAGACCTACGCCTACCTCGGCATGGGGACGACAACAGCCGTACTGAACCAAGCCATCGTCAATCAGGTCGGCCAGACCGGCTGAGGTGCGTAGGTTAGTGGGCGGGTCGCAGTAGTGCGGCCCGCCCATGCGGCTGCGCCTCGCCGGCTTCGCTCAGTACGACTTCTCCTGCCCCAGTACGTGTTGCGCGACGAAGTTGAGGATCATCTCGCGGCTGACCGGGGCGATCCGGGTCGCGCGTACGGTTCCGAGCAGTGTGGCTACGCCGTACTCGGTGGTCATGCCGTTGCCGCCGTGGATCTGGATGGCGGTGTCGACGGCGAGTGCGGCGGCCTCGGCCGAGGCGTACTTGGCCATGTTCGCGGCGACTCCGGCGTCCAGGTCCCGGCCGGCGTCGTAGAGGGCAGCCGCCTTCGCGATCATCAGTCGGGCCAGTTCGACCTGTACGGCCGCGTGCGCGAGCGGGTGCGAAAGCCCCTGGTGCGAGCCGATGCTCCGGCCGCCCCAGACCTTCCGGTTCGCCGCGTACGACGAGGCGCGCTCGATCGCGTAGCGGCCGGAGCCGGCGGCCAGGGCGGCGACCAGGATGCGTTCGGGGTTCAGCCCGGCGAAGAGTGCCTGTAGGCCGACGTCGACCCCGCCACCGACCAGCGCGTCCGCGGGCAGCCGGACGTCGTCGAGGTAGAGCATCCACTGGCTCTCCGGCGACAGGATCTCCATGTCGAGCTTCGACTTGGTGAAGCCGGGGGCGTCGGTCGGCACCACGAACAGCGCCGGCTTGAGCTTGCCGGTGGTGGCGTCCTCGGTACGCCCGACGACCAGCACGTACGCGGCGTCGTCCACCCCGGAGATGAAGCACTTGCGCCCGGACAGCAGCCAGTCGTCGCCGTCGCGGCGGGCGATCGTGCCGAGCTTGTGGGAGTTGGATCCGGCCTCCGGCTCGGTGATCGCGAACGCGATCTTGAGGGTGCCGTCGGCCATCCCGGGCAGGAAGCGTTTGCGCTGCTCCTCGGTGCCGTGGCGGGTGATGACCGTGGCCACGATCGCGGGCGACACCACGATCATCAGCAGTGGGGAGCCGGTCGCGGCCAGTTCCTCGCAGACGATCGCCAGTTCGGTGATGCCGCCGCCACCGCCGCCGTACTCCTCGGGGATGTTGACGCCGAGGTAGCCGAGCCGGCCGGCTTCCTGCCACAGCTCGGTGGTGTGCTCGCCGGCCTTCGCCTTCCTGACGTAATACTCGTGCCCGTAGCGGCGGCCCAGCGCGCGTACCGCGTCGCGGAGCTGTTCCTGTTCCGAGGTGAGATCGAAGTCCATGAGGGGTGGCCTTCCTTTTACGCGGCGGTGAGCACCGCGAGCACAGCACCGGTTTCGACCTGGCTGCCGGCGGTGACCGGCAACTCGGCGACGATCCCGGCGGCGGGGGCGTGCACGGGGTGTTCGAGTTTCATCGCTTCGAGGGTGAGCAGGAGTTCACCGGCGGCGACCCGCTGGCCGGGCACGACCAGGACCCGGCTGACGGCACCGGGCAGGGGTGCGACCAGGGAACCTTCGGCCAGGTCGGCTGCCGGCTCAGGGAAACGGGGAAGTTCCGACAGCGTCACCGAACCGTCCGGGCCGTCCACGAAGGACTCCGAACCGACCCGGTGTACGGCAAAAGCCGTCCGCACCCCGGCGACGTCGAGCACCACCCGGTCCGGGGCGGCCGACAGGATCGTCACCGCGGGCGGCTCCTCGGCCGGGGCGGGAGCGGACGGGTACAGACCGGCCAGGTCGAGTTCGTCCGGGTCGACGGGGCGGACCCACCAGGTGGCGAGCGCGCCGGTCCGGTCCAGCCGGTAGCCGACCTCGACCGGGCCGGACGGTCCGTCGTACACGCTGGTCTGGGCACCGGCGGGGACGTTACGCCAACCGGAGGGGAGGCCGGCGAGGACCGGGGCGGTGCGTCGGCGTTCGGCGGCACCGGCGAGCGCCGCGGCGAGGCAGGAGATCCGGACCGCATCGACCGAGGAGAGCAGCGGGGCGAAGAGTTCCGGGTGCCGGTCCAGGAACCCGGTGTCGATCGCGCCGGTACGGAACTCCGGGTGCCGCAGTACGCGTACCAGCAGGTCACGGTTGGTGCGTACGCCGTGCAGCTCGGCCCGGGACAGGGCGCTGGCGAGCAGTCGGGCGGCCTCGGAGCGGGTCGGTGCCCAGGCGACGAGCTTGGCCAGCATCGAGTCGTAGTGCACCCCGACCACTGACCCGTCCCGTACGCCGGAGTCGAGGCGCAGCCCTGCTCGGCCGGCGCCACCGGTCGGTACCGGCTCGAACTCGGTCACCACCTCCGGCACCGAGAACCGGTGCAGGGTGCCGGTCGCCGGCAACCAAACGTTGGCCGGGTCCTCGGCGCAGAGTCGTACTTCGATCGAGTGACCGGTCGGCTCGCCCGGCACCGGCAGCACCCCGCCCTCGGCGACCAGGAGTTGCCAGCGGACCAGGTCCAGGCCGGTGACGGCCTCGGTGACCGGGTGTTCGACCTGGAGCCGGGTGTTCATCTCCAGGAAGAAGAACTCGCCGGTCGGCGCGAGCAGGAATTCGACCGTGCCGGCGCCGAGGTAACCGACCGCGCGGGCCGCCGCCGTCGCCGCGTCGAAGAGCGCCGCCCGCAGTTGCGGGCCGACCGCGGTCGACGGTGTCTCCTCGATGATTTTCTGGTGCCGGCGCTGGATCGAGCACTCCCGCTCACCGAGCGGCAGCACGGTGCCGTGGCTGTCGGCGAAGATCTGCACCTCGACGTGCCGGGCCTGTTCCACGTACCGCTCGATGAAAACGGTTCCGTCGCCGAACGCGCTGGCCGCCTCCCGGCGGGCCGAGGCGATCGCCTCGGTCAGCGTCGCCGCGTCGCGGACCACCCGCATGCCGCGCCCGCCGCCGCCGGCTGATGCCTTGACCAGCACCGGGAAGTCCGTCACCCGGTCGGGTTCGGTTTCGGTGGGCAGCATCGGCACCCCGGCGTCGACCAGCAACGCCTTCGCCTCGATCTTCGAACCCATCACCGCTATCGCCTTTGCCGGCGGGCCGACCCAGGTCAGGCCGGCGTCGGTGACGGCGGTGGCGAAGTTGGCGTTCTCGGCGAGGAAGCCGTAACCGGGGTGGATCGCGTCCGCGCCCGACCGGCGGGCGGCCGCGACCAGCAGGTCCGCGCGCAGGTAGGTGTCCGCCGGGGCATGGCCGGGCAGGCGTACGGCGAAGTCCGCCTCGTCCACGTACGGTGCGTCGGCATCGGCGTCGGAGTAGACCGCGACCGTTTCGACGCCGACCGACCGGCAGGTGGCGAAGATCCGGCGGGCGATCTCGCCCCGGTTCGCGACCAGCAGCCTGCGAATCATGGGGATTCCCTCACATCCGGAAGACGCCGAAGCCGGCGCTTCGTGCACTGTGGAGCGACGAGGCGACCGGGCCGCTGTGGATCGCGGAAAGGCAGAGACCGAGCACCGTACGGGTGTCGCGGGGGTCGATCACCCCGTCGTCGAGCAGCCGCCCGGACAGGAACAGCGCGGCGGACTCCGACTCGACCTGCCCCTCGACCATTGTGCGCATGACCCGGTCCCGGTCCTCGTCGTACGGCTGGCCCTTCGCCTCCGCCGCCTGCCTCGCCACGATCGACAGCACCCCGGCGAGCTGGGTCGGCCCCATCACCGCCGACTTCGCGTTCGGCCAGGTGAACAGGAACCTCGGGTCGTACGCCCGGCCGCACATGCCGTAGTTGCCGGCCCCGTACGACGCGCCGAGGTTCACCGTCAGGTGCGGCACGGTCGAGTTCGACACCGCGTTGATCATCAAAGCACCGTGTTTGATGATGCCGCCCTGCTCGTACTCGGCGCCGACCATGTAACCGGTCGTGTTCTGCAGGAAGAGCAGCGGGGTGTCGGCGTTGTTGGCGAGCTGGATGAACTGCGTCGCCTTCTGCGCCTCCTCGGAGAAGAGCACACCCCGGGCGTTGGCCAGCACCCCGACGGGGTAGCCGTGCAGTTCGCCCCAACCGGTCACCAGGGCGCTGCCGTAACCGGGCTTGAACTCGTCGAACTCGGAACCGTCGAGGATCCGGCCCAGCACCTCGCGCGGGTCGAACGGCGTACGGGGATCGGCGCTCGCGATGGCGAGCAGGTCTTCCGCGTCGTACTTCGGTGGGGGTGCGACGGCCGTACGGGGAGCCGGGCCCTGCTTGCGCCAGTTGAAGCGGCGTACGCACTGCCGGGCCAGCCGCAGCCCGTCGCGCTCGTCCTCGGCGAGCCAGTCGGCCAGACCGGAGGTGGAGGCGTGCATCGCCGCGCCGCCCAGCGACTCGTCGTCGGTCACCTCACCGGTGGCCATCTTCACCAGGGGAGGGCCGGCGAGGAACACCTTCGCCCGTCCCCGCACCATGATCGTGTAGTCGGACATGCCCGGGACGTACGCCCCGCCCGCGGTCGCGTTGCCGAACACCACCGACACGGTCGGGATACCGGCAGCCGACAGCCGGGTCAGATCGCGGAACACCTGCCCACCGGGGATGAAGATCTCCGCCTGGCTGGGCAGGTCCGCCCCGCCCGACTCGACCAGGTTCACCAGCGGCAACCGGTTCGCCAGTGCGATCTCCCCGGCCCGTACGGTCTTGCGCAGCGTGTATGGGTTCACCGCGCCGCCGCGTACGGTCGGGTCGTTGGCGACGATCACACACTCGACACCCTCGACCACACCGATCGCGGTCACCACGCTCGCCCCGACCGGATAGTCGGTGCCCCACGCCGCCACCGGGGACAGCTCCAGCACCGGCGAGTCCCGGTCGACCAGCAGCTCGATCCGCTCCCTCGGCAGGAGCTTGCCGCGCGCATGGTGGCGGGTCACGTACTTCTCGCCCCCGCCGGCACGCGCGGTGGCCACGGCGGCGTCCAGTTCGGCGAGACGCTCCAGCATCGCCGCCCTGTTCCCCTGGTACGCCGGCTGCCGCGGCTGCACCGCGGTCTCCAGAACGGCCACGTCAGCTTCCCATGCCCTTCGCGATGACGAAGGCGATGGACTGGGCCATCGCCACCTCCGTAACGAGCAGCTCACCGATGGCGATACGGATCGACATCGGCCGAACGTGTGTGCGAGACGGACACGCCGACGGGGTCATGGCGTAGCCACCGTGGAGTGGCTGATCAGGGCCGGACGATTGGCGGCGGCGGCCGTCGGCAGGTCGACGATCCGGGCCCGGAGCAGCTCGCCGAGCGCCTTCGCCTGCGGGTCGAACCGGGTCGACGCGGCCACCCCGGCACCGAGCAGGCCTCGGATGACGAAGTTGACCGCGGCCAGGTTCGGCAGCTCGTACCGCTCGACGTCGAGGTCCGCCGTCTCCGGCAGCAGTTCACGCAGGCGTTCCACGGTCAGCCAGTCACGTAACCAGCCGTAGCCGTCGACCGCCCGCACCCACACCCCGAGGTTGGCGTCGCCACCCTTGTCGCCCGAGCGGGCTCCCACGACCGTCCCCAGTGGAGCACGGTGGGACGGTCCTGGCTGCGCGGGCATCCGGGTCGGTGAGGGTGCATGGGTGGGCGGGGTGGCGGTGAGGGGCGGGGGCGGGACGGGGACCTGTTCGCCGGAGGGGAGGACGGCCAGGTGGGTGACGGCGTCCTGGGGGAGGTCGGTGGCGGTGAAGACGCCGTACGGGCTGGCGTCGCCGGGCACCCCGGTCAGCGTGCAACCGGGGTACGAGGCTAGGGCCAGTTCCACCGCGGCGGCCGAGAACAACCGCCCGGCCCGCTTGGCGTCACCGTCACGCAGGTGTACGTGCAGCAGCGCGCTCGCCGACTCGGTGTCGACCGCGTCCGGATGGTCCGTACGGGCGAGGACGAACTCCAGCCCGGTCGCGCCGACCGCCTCGGTGAGCTGGGCCTGGACCAGTTTCGCCTTCGCCTCGACGTCGAGTCCACAGAGGACGAACGTGGCGGTGTTGCGGAACCCGCCGAGCGAGTTGGCGCCCACCTTGAGCGTCGGTGGCGGCGGCAGCCCCCGCACCCCGGAGACCCGTACGCGGTCCGGGCCGTCGTCGGTGAGCGTCACCGTGTCGAGGCGGGTCACCACGTCCGGGCCGAGGTAGTCCGGGGCGCCGATCTCGTAGAGCAGTTGCGCGGTAACGGTTTCGCGGGTCACACCGCCGCCGGTGCCGGGGTGCTTGGTGACGACCGAGGAGCCGTCGTGGTGCACCTCGGCGACCGGGAAACCGGGTCGGCGCCCGCCGTCGGGCAGTTCGGTGAAGAAGCTGAAGTTGCCCCCGGTGACCTGGGTGCCGCATTCGAGCAGGTGCCCGGCGACGGTCGCCCCGGCGAGCTGGTCGAGATCCGCGTACGTCCAGCCGAACCGGGCGATCGCCGGTCCGACGACCAGGGACGCGTCGGTGACCCGACCGGTCACCACGATGTTCGCGCCCCCCGCCAGGCAGCGCGCGATCCCGAACGCGCCCAGGTAGGCATTGGCGGTCAACGCGTCCGGCCGGTCGACCGCGTCACCGGTGACGTGGCCGACGCTGACCGGGATGCCGAGGTGGGTACCGAGCGCGCGGATCGCATCTGCCAGCCCGGCCGGGTTCAGCCCACCGGCGTTGGTGACGATGGTGACGCCGCGCTCCACCGCCGTGCCGAGGCAGGATTCGAGCTGGCGCAGGAACGTCCTGGCGTAACCGAGACCGGGGTCCTTGAGCCGGTCCCGGCCGAGGATCAGCATGGTCAACTCGGCCAGGTAGTCGCCGGTGAGCACGTCGAGTTCCCCACCGTCGAGCATCTCCCGCCAGGCGCTGAACCGGTCACCGTAGAAACCGGACGCGTTGCCGATCCGCAGCACGGGCGGGGTGGTGTGCGTACTCATGAATGGGTTCCGGTGCTGGTGCGGCGAGCAGCCCGGTCGCGGCCGGCGCGCGGTTCCCGGCCCGCGCCCGGCGGCCCGGCGAACGCCTGGGCCAGGTCCAGCCACTCGTCGGCGACCTGGCCGGTCGTCACCAGGGACAGGTCGGTCCGGTGTCGACGCTGGGTGACCAGCAGGCAGAAGTCCAGTGCCGGCCCGGCGACCCGGTCCGCGGCATCGACCGGCCCGAAGGTCCACTCGTCGCCGTCGGGGGCGCGGAGTTCGACCCGGACCGGCACGTCGGGCGTGGCCCGGCCGTGGGTGGCGAAGCTGTGCCCGAGGGTACGGACGCCCAGGTGCGCCACGTGCCGCAGCCGCCCGCTCGGGGTACGCGCGACACCGAGCGTGTCCGCCACGTCCTGCCCGTGCGCCCAGGTTTCCATCAGCCGGGCGGTGGCCATCGAGGCGGGCGACATCCGGGTGCCGTACCAGGGAAGTTTGGTCCCGGCGGGGGCGGCGGCGAGCGCGTCGACGAGCGCCGACCGGCCGGTACGCCAGCGGTCGAGCAGGGCCGTCGGAGCGGTGTGCGGGTCGGCCGAGCAGTCGGGTGCACCGGCCATCACCTGGTCGAGGAACTCGTTCGCGCCCCGGTCGACAAAACCGCCCGGGTCCGTCGCCGCGTGTTCGAGCCAGGCGTAGAACGCCGGTACGTCGGTGGCGGCCAGCAGAGCCAGGTGGTCGGTCCAGGCCAGGTGGGCGATCTGGTGGGCGATGGTCCAGCCGGGTGCGGGTGTCGGCTCGGCCCAGTCGACCGCCGGCCGCTCGGCGACCAGCGCGTCCAGCTCGCTCGATTCGTCGGTCAGGTCGGTCAGCAGTTGACTCAGGTCGACCACGGTGCCTCCGATGATTCGCTCGGGGTGCCTCAGGTGCACGGCGGGTTGACGATGGCGGCGAGCTGGCGTTTCCAGAGGGCCAGCAGCGGGGCGCGGCGGGCCGAGTCGTCGGAGAGCAGGTTCGCCACCCCGAGCCCGCGCAAGAGGTCCAGGGTGGCCTGCACCGCTTCCCGTACGCCGGGGTTGCGTTCGTCGGCGCCGAGCAGTTCGACGGTGAGTCGGTGCATCTCCCGCCCGACCCGCGCCTCCAGCGGCACCAGCGCGTCCCGCAGCTCCGGGTCCGTACGCGCGGCCAGCCAGAGTTCGAGTCCGGCGACGAAGAGCGGCCCGGTGAACGAGGTGGCGAGCATGTCGATCACCCGGTCGAGCCGGTCCGGCCCGGACGGCAGCACGACGGCCTCGGCCCGAATCTCCTCCGCCCGGCGTTCGGCCAGGTGCTCGACCGCGGCCATCACCAGGGCGGCTTTGGTGGGGTAGTGGTGTAGCTGGGCGCCCCGGGACACGCCGGCCCGGTTCGCGACGACGGTGGTGGTGGTGCCGGACCAGCCGTGTTCGACCAGGCACTCCACGGTGGCTTCGAGCAACCGGGCCTGGGTCGCGCGGCTGCGCTCCTGCTGCGGCACGCGGGTGACGGCGGACACCCACCCAGCCTCCCGCCGGCAAAACAAACAGTCAAGCCTGACTTTTTCGCCGTCCCGTACCTCCAGGCCGTCGATCTTGCACTTGTGGCGGTGGACAAACTGGACTACTCACGTGATTCAGGCGCCACAACTGCAAGATCGACCGAGGGGTGGGGTGGGGTGGGGGGGTGGGGAGGGGGGGTGGGGTTAGCGGCGGTCGCGGGGGGCGAAGGTGGTTAGGGCTTCGGTGTCGCTGGCGCGGGAGTGGAGGTAGTAGTCGGTCCAGGTGGGGGTGTCGGGGTAGGTCGACTCGGCGGCGATGCGGGTGCGGGCTGCCTCGATGTCGTAAGGGGTGCGGCGTAGCTGGACGCCTGGGCCGAGTAGGGCCCAGTGGGCACCGGCGCGGCCGTACGGCATGCCGACGCTGCCGGGGTTGACCACCAGGCGACGGTGGGCGAGCCGGACGTACGGCATGTGGGTGTGGCCGCAGACGATCGTGTCGACCTCGTCCGGCAGCCCGTCGAAGACCTCTGTCCACCGGTCGAGGCGGGAGTCGACCAGCACGACCTCCTCGTCGTCGCGCGGGGTCGCGTGACAGAAGATCACCGTGCCGAGTCCGTCGACCGGGAGCGTGACCGTCCCGGGAAGCGAGGTGAGCAGGTCGAGCTGGTCGTCGCGGAGCTGCGCGGCGGCCCACGGGGCGATCGGGTCCGGGATCGAGGGCTCCTTGCCGGCGCGCAGCTCGACCAGCTCGCGGTCGGCGTTGCCGCGTACCCAGATCACCCGGTCGCCGAGCGCGGTCAGGCGGTCCAGGGTCTCGACTGGTTGCGGGCCGGCGGCGATGTCACCGGTCAGCACGATCCGGTCGGCCGCGCGGACGTCCGGCTCGGCCAGCACCGCGTCCAGCGCTGGCAGTACACCGTGGATGTCGGAGAGTACGGCGATGGTCTGCGGCATGCCGTCCAGCCTCGCGTGTGCGTACCGCCCGGGTCGAGGCCCTTAGCGCAGGGCAGAACGTGGGCCCGCCTCAGCCGGCGGACAGCAGAAAGCGGGGACCGCCGGTCGGCGACCCCCGCTTCGGTGCCTGTTGCTCAGACGCGAGCGCGTCGGGCGAGACGCTCCGGGTCGAGGATGATGATGCTCTTGCCGTCGAGCCGTAGCCAGCCACGCGAGGCGAAGTCGGCCAGGGCCTTGTTCACCGTCTCCCGGGAGGCGCCGACGAGCTGGGCGATCTCCTCCTGGGTCAGGTCGTGGGTGACCCGCAGGACGCCGCCGTCACGGGTGCCGAAGCGGCCCGCCATCTGCAGCAGGTTCTTCGCCACCCGGCCCGGCACGTCCGTGAAGATCAGATCGGCCAGCGAGTCGTTCGTCCGGCGCAGCCTGCGGGCGAGCACCCGCAGCAACTGCTCGGCGATCTCCGGGCGGTTGTTGAGCCACGGCCGCAACGCCTGCTTGCGCAGCCGGACCAACTTGGTGTCGGTGACCGCGGTAGCGGTGGCCGTACGCGGACCCGGGTCGAAGAGCGACAGCTCCCCGACCATGTCCGACGGACCCATCACGGCAATCAGATTCTGTCGACCGTCGGCGGCGCGTCGACCAACCTTGATCTTGCCGGTGAGTAGGATATAGAGGCTGTCACCGGGTTCGCCCTCGTTAAAGACGATTTCGCCCTTACGGACGTCGATCGTCTCCATCTCCTTGGCGAGCGCCTCGGCCGCTTCCGGGTCTACGCCCTGGAAGATCCCGCTGCGGGCCAGTACCTCGTCCATCGCGCACCTCCGACTGCGCGCACCTCCGTCGGCCGGGTCCGCCGGCCGATGATCCGTCGCGCGCCGCCAAGTCTAAGCGCACGTCAACGGGATCCGGGGGTGCACCCCTGGAAACTTGATCCGGCACGGTAACCCGTCCGACCATGACAGCGGCTATCATCCGCGCGCCAGGCGGTCGCGTCCACCCGACCCCTCAGACCACCCCCGATCGAGCAGTTCAGCGGCCTCACATCGGGCATCTTCCGGCCCGTCTGGGCGCGATGACCGGTTTTCCCGAGCCGAACGGCCGACATCGCCAGGTGAACGGGTTATGTAGCGTCGCGTGCGATGTACGAGAGCAGCCAACCCCCGCCCCGCCCGGATCGCCGACGTCGCGGTCCCGGTCGACTAGTCCTCGTGATCGGGGCGGTCGTGGCCCTCCTGCTGGGCGTGGGTCTGGCCGGGGTGGCCGCCACCCGCCTGCTCGGCGACGACCCGGCCGAGTCCCAGTGGCAGGCCGAGCCGAGCGGTGGCGGCGGCGTACCCGGCTCGGAGTCACCGAGCGCCGGTCCGACGGCGGCACAGGTCATCTCGCTCTCGGCCACCGGCGACATCGTGATGGGCAACGCCCCGGCGCGGCTGCCCGCCAACGGCGGCAAGGGCTTCTTCGACTCGGTCAAGCCGGCACTCGCCGCCGACCTGGTGATGGGGAACCTGGAAGAGCCGATAACGGACGACACCGGCACCTCCAAGTGCGGCGCCGGATCCACCCAGTGTCACCAGTTCCGGGTTCCGCCGTCGTACGCGGGGCACCTCAAGGAAGCCGGATTCGGGCTGCTGAACCAGGCCAACAACCACGGCTACGACTACGGCGCCGCCGGTTACCGCAACACCCAGAAGCACCTGGAGGAGCAGGGACTGGCGAACACCGGGGCGCCCGACCAGATCACCGTCGTCGACGTGAAGGGGGTCAAGGTCGCGGTCGTCGGGTTCTCCTCGTACCCGTGGAACAACAGCCTGGTCGACATCCCCGCCGCCGCAGAGGTGATCAAGAAGGCGGCCACCCAGGCGGACCTGGTCGTGGTGCAGGTGCACATGGGTGGGGAGGGCACCGACAAGATCCACGTGAAGCCGGGCACCGAGATGTTCCTCGGCGAGAACCGGGGCGACCCGGTCAAGTTCTCCCACGCCATGATCGACGCCGGGGCCGACCTGATCGTCGGGCACGGGCCGCACGTGCTGCGCGGGATGGAGTTCTACCAGGGCCGACTGATCGCGTACAGCCTGGGCAACTTCGCCGGTGGCGCCGGGGCGCTGAACAACAGCGGCCGGCTGGGCTGGGGCGGGGTGCTGAAGGTGTCCCTCGCCGCCGACGGCGGTTGGTCCGGCGGCGAGTTCGTCTCGACGTACATGAACAGCGCGGGCAAGCCGACACTCGATACGCAGAAGCGCGGACTCAAGGCGGTCCAGGAGCTGTCCACCGCCGACTTCGACAACTCCGCCGCGACACTCGACACGGCCGGGAAGATCAGCCCGCCGGTCTGAGCGGCAGGACCGGTCGGGAGGTCGGTGGGCCGACGTAGGCTGACCGACGTGAGCCGTACCCCTGCCCCCGCCGCCGAGACCGACCTCGGCCGCAAGCGAAGGGCTCGCCGGATCGGCCGGGTGCTGACCGAGACGCACCCGGACGCCCACTGCGAGCTGGACCACGACGGCCCGCTGCAACTCGCCGTGGCCACCATCCTCTCCGCCCAGTGCACCGACAAGAAGGTCAACGAGGTCACGCCCAAGCTCTTCGCCCGCTACCACGACGCCGCCGACTTCGCTGGCGCGGACCGGGCCGAGATGGAGGAGCTGATCCGGCCGACCGGCTTCTTCCGGAACAAGACCACCTCGTTGATCAACCTGGGTCGGACCCTGGTCGAGCAGTACGACGGCCGGGTGCCCGGCAAGCTCGCCGACCTGGTGAAGCTGCCCGGAATCGGGCGCAAGACGGCGAACGTCATCCTCGGCAACGCCTTCGACGTACCGGGCATCACCGTGGACACCCACTTCCAGCGGCTCATGCACCGGTGGAAGCTGACCACCGAAACCGACCCGGTCAAGATCGAACACGCGGTCGGCGCGCTCTACGAGAAGCGCGACTGGACCATGCTCTCGCACCGGGTGATCTTCCACGGCCGGCGGGTCTGCCACGCCCGTACGCCCGCCTGCGGCGCCTGCACGCTCGCCCCGCTCTGCCCCTCGTACGGCCTCGGCCCGACCACCCCCGAAGCCGCCGCCAAACTGCTCAAGGGACCACGGGCCCGCGAACTCGCGGTCGCGGCCGGGATCGACCCGGTGCTGGTGCCGGCCACGGCGGTGGCCGCGGAGGCACCGTGAAGCGTCCGCTCGCCGGGCTGCTCCTGCCCCTGCTGCTGCTCACGGTCGCGGCATGCGGCCGCTCCGATCCGGCACCCGAACCCGAGCCGCCGGCACCCTTCGCCGACTGCGCCGCACTGACCACCGCCCCGAGCGCCGGCCCGGCCGACAGCGGCGGCAAACCGGACGGGTCCACCAGGCCGCTACCGGACGTCGGGCTGCCCTGCTTCACCGGCGGCGCCGAGGTGTCGCTGGCCGCCGTACGCGGACCCGCCGTGGTCAACCTCTGGGCCGCCTGGTGCCAGCCCTGCCGCAAGGAATTGCCGGCCTTCCAGCGGCTCGCCGAACGGGCCGGTGGGCAACTGCACGTCATCGGGGTGGACACCCGCGACGACCGGGACGACGCCCGCGACCTGGCCGGCGAACTCGGCCTCACCTTCCCCACCCTGTTCGACCCCGGTGAGAAGCTGCGTGCCGGGGTCGCCGCCCCCGGCCTGCCGGCCACCGTTTTCGTCGACGCCCAGGGGCGGGTCCGGCACCTGGACGTGACCGGCGCACTCGACGACGACAAGCTCGCCGCCCTGGTCGAGCAGCACCTCGGGGTGGTGGTGCCGGCATGAGCAGCCAACTTCCCCCGTGGTGCGAGCCGCTGGTCAGCCGGGTACGCACCGCACGTACCGAGGACTTCACCCGACTCCGTACGCCCACCAGCGGCGGTCGGCCCAGCGCCGTGCTGGTGCTGCTCGGCGAGGACCCGGCGTACGGGCCAGACGTGCTCGTGCTCCAGCGGGCCGCGACCATGCGTACCCACGCCGGTCAGGCGGCCTTCCCCGGGGGCGCCGCCGACCCCGGCGACGCCGACGCGGCGGCGACCGCCCTGCGCGAGGCGGAGGAGGAGGTCGGCCTCGACCCGGCGAGCGTCACCGTGCTGGCGCAACTCCCGCCGCTCTGGATCCCGGTGAGCGACTTCGTGGTCACCCCGATCCTCGGCTGGTGGCACGAGCCGCACCCGGTGCACGCGCGGGAGCCGGAGGAGGTCGCGCACGTGGCCCGGCTGCCGATCGCCGAACTGGTCGACCCGGCCAACCGGGTACGGGTCCGCCACCCGAGCGGCTGGGTCGGTCCCGCGTTCCAGGTCCGCGGCATGCTCGTCTGGGGCTTTACCGCCGGAGTGCTCGACGCCCTGCTCGGCATGGGCGGCTGGAACCGTCCGTGGCCGCAGGACCGGGTGGTGGAACTTCCGCCCGTACGCACCACCCCGGCGCCGTACGCGGGCAACGACGGGGAACTGGCCGAGCCCGGTTCGGGGAGCGGGAAGGTCACCCCCGGGCGCTGATTCAGGGCGCTTATTCCGATTCTGTGTGAGCGGCCTGTCATCTCGGGAGCCCCGCCCCCGTACGCTGGGGTCGTGTCGGTGGTGGATGTGGTGCTGATCCTGCTCATGCTGGTGTTCGCCATCACCGGCTACCGGCAGGGTTTTGTCATCGGTGCGCTCTCCTTCACCGGGTTCTTCGTCGGTGCGCTGATCGGGCTGCAACTCGGTCCGCTGCTCGCGGAGCAGTTCTCCGGCGAGGCGATGCGGGTCCTGGTCGCGCTGATCGCGATCTTCGGGCTGGCGGTGCTCGGCCAGACGCTCTCCGGCTGGGTCGGCTCGCACCTGCGGCACGCGATCAACAGTCCGGTGGGCCGCAAGGCCGACGACATCGGTGGTGCCTTCATCTCGCTGTTCGCGGTGCTGCTGGTCGCCTGGCTGGTGGCGGTTCCGCTCGGTTCGTCCTCACTGCCCGGACTGGCCAGCGCCGTACGCAACAGTGCGCTGATCAACGTGGTCGACCGGGTCCTGCCGGCCCAGGCCCAGGCGCTGTCGAACCAGTTGCGGGACACCGTCGACACCAACGGCTTCCCGGACGTGTTCGGCGGCCTGGCGCCGACCCGCGCCCGGGACGTCTCCCCGCCCGATCCGGCGCTGGCCGGGTCGCAGGTGGTGGTGAACGGGAAGCGGTCGGTGGTGAAGGTGCTCGGCTCCGCGCCGGCCTGCTCCCGCCGGATCGAGGGCTCCGGTTTCGTGTACGCCGAGGACCGGGTGATGACCAACGCGCACGTGGTCGCCGGTACCCGGTCGGTCTCGGTCGAACTGGACGGCGACCGGCACAACGGTCGGGTGGTCGTCTACGACCCGCAACGGGACCTGGCGGTGATCTACGTACCGGGGCTGTCGGCGCCGGTGATGCCGTTCGCCCCCCGGCAGGCGGAGCCGGAGGCGGACGCGATCGTGCTCGGCTTCCCGCTGGACGGTCCGTACAACGCGCAGTCGGCGCGGGTTCGGGATGTCACCAAGATCACCGGACCGAACATCTACGACTCCGGGGACGTGACCCGCGAGATCTACACGATCCGGGCGCTGGTCCGCAGCGGCAACTCCGGCGGCCCGCTGGTGGCGCCGAACGGGCAGGTGCTCGGCGTGATCTTCGCGGCGGCGGCGGACGACCCGAACACCGGCTTCGCGGTCACCGCGAACGAGGCCAGGTCGACGGCGACCGCCGGCACCGAGCGCACCCGATCGACCGACACCGGCGCCTGCACCTGACCCGCCGACTACCCGGCCGCGCTCACTCGCGTAAGCCGGGCCGTGCTCAGTTGGGCAAGCCGTTGCCGTGCTCGGACGTGTGAGCCGGGGCGCGCTCAGGCGTCGGAGCCGCGCAATTTTCGGTAGAGGACCTGGTGGCGCAGCGGGCCTGGTTCGGCATCCGGGTCGTCGAAGTCCTCCGCCGGGTCGGTGGTCATGCCGAGCCGGCGCATCACCGCCTGGGAGCGCAGGTTCGTCTTGGTGGTGATGGCCAGGATCTCCGGTAGGCCGACCGTGTTGAAGCCGTACGCCAGGGCGGCGCGGGCCGCCTCGGTGGCGTATCCGTGGCCCCATGCCGTACGGGCCAGCCGCCAGCCGGCCTCGACCCCGGTGAACGGCATGTTCTCGTCCACCGGATCCAGGCCGGTGAACCCGATGAACTCCCCGGTCGCCCGGACCTGCACCGCCCAGAAACCGAAGCCGTTGCGGTCCAGGTCGTGCTGGAAGCTCTCGATCGAGGCAGCGGCCTCGTGGGGGTTGAGCACCGGCCCGAGATGTTCCCGGACCTCGGGGTCGGCGTTCATCGCCGCCCAAGGCGCCAGGTCGGACTTCCGCCAGTCGCGCAGGACCAGCCGCTCAGTGTCGATCTCCACCACGAGGCGAACAGTAGTCCCCGTACGGGCGGAGCGGTGTCAGGATTGTCCTGACGGTTGGTCGTCGGTCTGCGTGCCAGCAGGTGGTGATGGTGGTGGCGCGGCCACCCGATCCCACGGGCGGCGCACCCGCCACGACCGGTTCCGTACGGCGTGCGCGAACTGGGCCCGGTTCACCAACAGCACACTGCCGGTGAGTACGACCAGCAGGACCACCGTGCCGGTCCAGACGCCCCGCTGACCCGCGGAGCCCTCCAGGCCACCGGCCGGGCGGGCCGACCAGCGCATCCGGTCACCCGGCGGGCCGACCTTGAGTTGATCGGTCTGCTGGCTGCCGGAGCCGCTCGCCGCGCTCACACCCGGAGCCGGACCGAAGCCGGCCTCACCGGGTGACGGGTTGTTGTCGAGCGGGTTGCCGGCCACCGGACCGACCGGGTTCGACAGGGCGGCGAGCGGGTTGACCAGACCGAAACCGTACCGGTCGTCGCGCCCGGCGGGGCCGAGGTCGCGGGCGGTCATCATCAGCCGGTTCACCACGTTGGCGGCGGACATCTGCGGCCACTTCGACCGGACCAGCGCCGCAGTGGCGGTCACCAGCGGGGCCGCGAAGCTGGTGCCCTGCACCCGCCAGTAGCCGCCGTCACGACCGGCGCCGAGCAGTCCCGTGGCCGGTGCGGTCAGTACGGTCTGCGGGCCGCTGATCGACCCGGACCAGAGCCCGTCGGTGTCGCGCTCCATGCCGGCCACGGCCACCACCCCCGGCTCCCGGGCCGGGTACCAGACCTCGGTCGACGGCGAGACACCCCGGTTGCCGGTGCAGGCGACGACGACCACATCCCGGACGAACGCGTAGTCGAGCGCGGCGGCCAGCGCCGGACTGTTCCCGGCACCGCCGAGCGACAGGTTGACCACGCGAGCGCCGTTGTCCACCGCCCAGCGCAGACCCTTCGCCACGATCATCGCGTCGTCGTAGCGGTTCTGCGCGTCGAGCACCCGTACCGGAAGGATCCTGGCCTGCGGGGCGAGCCCGGCGACGCCGCGACTGTCGTCGTTGCGCCCGGCGATCAGCGCGGCCACCGTCGTGCCGTGGCCGACCGGGTCGGTGTGCCCGTCGCCGCCCGGCTGCACCAGGTCGAGCCCGGGCAGCACCTGGCCGACGAGATCCGGGTGGGTGCCGTCCACACCAGAGTCGATCACCGCGACGGTGACGTCCTTGCCGGTGGACACCTTCCACAGGGACTTGGCGTCGAACTCGTCAAGCTGCCACTGCTCGTCCCGGATCGAGTCGGCCCGGATCGGCAGCGCCGCCGGCTGGGCGCGCAGCATAGTCAGCGGATCCTGCGGCGCGGCCGTGGCCACCGCCGGCCCGGCGAGCGTCACCCCGATCCCGAGCATGGCGAGCAGCGCCGCCACGGCAGCCCGTGGCCCGGCCCGATGGTCTCGGTACACCAGCCCTGTCACAGCTTGGCCATTTCACCCCGGTGGACACGTGATGCACGGAGGTTACCCCTTTTCACTGTGGTGGCGGGGCGTTCGCGACGAATCGATCAGACCGGAGGCAGATGGGCGAGTTGGATCAGGCGTGTTCCCTCCTTGCGGGTCACCAGCCGACCCCGTCCCGGTGGCATCGGTGCCGGGCGTACCGCACCGACCAACGCGCCCTCGTCCTTGTCGCCGGACATCACCAGGCCGGGTGAGGAAAGCTCACGCAACCGCTGGATGATCGGCTCGTACAGCGACCGGGAGGCGCCGCCGGAGCGGCGGGTCAGCACCAGGTGCAGGCCGATGTCCCGGGCCTGCGGCAGGAACTCCTCCAGCGGACGCAGCGGGTTCGCCGGGCCGGTGGCGACCAGGTCGTAGTCGTCGACCAGGACGAACAGCTCCGGTCCGGTCCACCACGACCGGTCCTTGAGCTGCTGCGGGGTGACGTCCGGGCCGGGCAGTCGACGAGACATGTAACCCGCCGCCGACTCGATCAGCTCGACCGTGGCGGCGGCCGCGGTGCCGTACCCGATCAGGTGTTCGGTCTGGATCGTGCCGAGCAGGCTGCGCCGGTAGTCGACCAGGATCACCCGGGCCTGCTCCGGGCTGAACCGGCCGGTAATCGAGGTGGCCAGCGCCCGCAGGAACGACGACTTGCCGCACTCGGCGTCGCCGAAGAGCAGGAAGTGCGGCTCGCTCGCGAAATCGATCGAGACCGGCCGCAGGTCCGCCTCGGAGATGCCGATCGGCAGCCGCAGGCCGGACGTCCCGGCCAGGTCCAACTCGCCGTACGGCAACACCGGTGGCAACAGCCGTACGCGGGGAGCCGGTGCACCGGTCCACGAACTCGCGACCGCCTTCACCAGTGACGGTGTGTCGCCACCGAGGCTGGACAGCCCCGGCAACGCGGTCAGGAAGTGCAGGCTCTCGGCGGTGATCCCGCGCCCCGGCGTCTTCTCCGGCACGTTCGCCGCCGTACGCCGGGACACGATCGAGTCGGTCGGGTCACCGAGGCGCAGTTCGAGGCGGGACCCGAACAGGTCCCGGATCGCCGGCCGGAAGTCCATCCAGCGTGGCGCCGCACCGACCACGTGTACGCCGTACGACAGGCCACGGGTGGCCAGGTCGGTGATCATCGGCTCCAGGTCGTCGTACTCGCCGCGCAGCGTCGGCCAGCCGTCGACGACCAGGAACACGTCACCGAACGGATCGGTGCCCGGCCCGACGCCACCGGCCGCCCGACGCTTGCGGTACGCCACCATCGAGTCCACCCCGAGGTCGGCGAAGCGCCGCTCCCGCTCGGCGAGCAGGGTGGAGATCTCGCCGATGGTGCGCCGTACGGCGGCGGTGTCGAGCCGGCCCGCGACCCCACCGACGTGCGGCAGGTCACGCAGCGCGGCGAGCGCACCACCACCGAAGTCGAGGCAGTAGATCTGCACCTCGGCCGGGGTGTGGGTGAGCGCCAGCCCGCAGATCAGCGTCCGCAGCAGCGTCGACTTGCCGCTCTGCGGCCCACCGACCACGGCGACGTGCCCGGCGGCCGAGTCCAGCGCCAGCCAGAGCAGGTCACGGCGCTGCTCGAACGGCTTGTCGATCAGCGCCACCGGCACCTGGAGGCCACCGTGCAGTTCCGGGTTGCCGAAGGTCAGCCCGCGCACCGGGTCGGTGACCACCGGGCCGAGCAGCTCGTCGAGCGCCGGTGCCTGCGCCAGCGGCGGCAGCCACACCTGGTGGGCCGGCGGGCCCTGGCCGACCAGTCGGGACACCATCACGTCGAGCAGGCTCTGCCCGGCCGGCACCTCCTGCGGCACCGGCTCGGCGGTGGTCACCGGGTCCGGCACCGGCACGAAGTGGGTCGAGTAGTTCAGCAGGCGCGGCGCACCGGACTGGCCGCCGCCGGCACCGCCGAGCCCGGCCCGGCGGAAGGAGCCGGAGACGTACGCGGCCTTGAACCGGACCAGGGGCTCGGTGCCGAACTTGAGGTAACCGTGCCCCGGTGAGCGCGGCAGCTCGTACGCGTCCGGCACACCGAGCACCGCCCGCGACTCCAGCGCGGAGAACGTACGCAACCCGATCCGGTACGACAGGTGCGTGTCCAGCCCGCGCAGCCGCCCCTCCTCCAGCCGCTGCGACGCCAGCAGCAGGTGTACGCCGAGCGACCGGCCCAGCCGACCGATCTGGACGAAGAGGTCGATGAAGTCGGGCTTGGCGGAGAGCAGCTCGGAGAACTCGTCACAGATGATCAGCAGCGACGGCAGCGGGGCGAGCGCCGCACCACCGCCGCGGGCCTTCTCGTAGTCGCGGAGGCTGGCGAAGTTGCCGGCCCGGCGGAGCAGTTCCTGCCTACGGATCAGCTCGCCGTTGATCGCGTCCACCATCCGGTCGACCAGCGGCAGCTCGTCGGCCAGGTTGGTGATCACCGCGGCGGTGTGCGGCAACCGGTCCAGGGAGGAGAAGGTCGCGCCACCCTTGAAGTCGACCAGCACGAAGTTCAGCGCCTCGGACGAGTGCGTGGCGGCCAACCCGAGCACGAGCGTACGCAGCAGCTCCGACTTGCCCGAGCCGGTCGCGCCGATCAGCAGCCCGTGCGGGCCCATGCCGTCCTGCGCCGACTCCTTCAGGTCCAGCTCGATCGCGCCGCCGTCGCCGGCCACCCCGATCGGCACCCGCAGCCGGTCCCGTCCGGGTCGCGGCGCCCAGCCCTGCACGGTGGTGAAGTTGTCCGGGTCACCGATGCCGAGCAGTTCGGCGAGGCCCATCTCGGCGTTCAGCGGGGTGTCGGCGCCGCCCTTGCCGGCCGCCGCCAGCCGCAGCGGGGCGAGTCGCCGGGCGACCGCCTCGGCCTCGACCACGGTCAGCCGGTCGGCGGTGCCAACCTCGGCCTGCCCGTCCATCGTGTACGTGTTCAGCCGGCCGCCGCGTACCTCCAGCACCAGCATCGAGCGGTCCAGCAGCCGGGGCGGCGGGCTGTCCAGGTCGATGATGGTCACCGCGTCGATGCCACCGTCGCTGATCAACGCGGCGGCACCGGTCAGGTCACCCCCGTCGAGGACCACCACCACGTGCGGCCCGTCGGTCGCCGGACCCGCCGGGCTGAACCGGGACCGGTTGCCGAGCACGTCCTCCAGCAGTGCTTCGAGTTCGGTGGCGGAGCTGGCGACCAGGCGTACCGGGCCGAGGGCGTCGGAGCGGTCCGGGTGCTGGGCGTGCGGCAGCCACTTCAGCCACTCCCACAGCGGCCGGCGTTCCGGCCCGGCGCAGACCGCTATCAGCAGCTCGTCCGGGGCGTGGAAGACGGCGAGCTGGGTCAGCATCGCCCGGGCCAGGGCCTGCGGTCCTTCCGCGCCGGTGCCGGGGTCGGTCCGGCCGGTGTCGGTCCAGCCCAGTTCGGGGCGGCCGAGTTCGGTCCGGGTCGCCTCGCCGCGTACGAAGACCCGGGCGAAGGCGCGCAGGGAGAGCGCGACCGGCAGGTCCGGCACCACCGCGTACGCGTCCAGGAACCGGCGCAGCGCACCGGCGGTCATCGGCTCCAGGTCCTCCAGCGGCCGGGTGACCGGCGGGATCAGCGGGGTCGCCAGCGTCTGCGGGCCGACCGCGACCCGGACCACGCCGAAGTCCGGATCACCGGGCCGGCGCTCCCAGACCCGGTGACTGCCCACCGTGGACCAGAGCCGGGCCGGGTCGGGGTGCCGGTAGAACAGCCCGGCGCGCTGCTTGCCGGCGGTCTCCCGGACCCGGCGGCGCAGGGTCGCCAGGTGCCGCAGGTACTCCCGGCGGGCGGCCATCATCTCGGCCTTCTTCGGGCTGCCGGACGCACTGCCCCACGAGGAGGCGAGCATGGCCAGCGACGACACACCGAACATCGCACCGACCACGTAGGAGTACGCGCCACCGCCGCGACCGAACATCATCGCCATCGCGACCGAGCCGCCGAGCATCGGCAGCACCATCATGAGCTGCTGCATCCGGCCACCGGCGGCGGCCGGGATCTCCGGTGGAGGGTCGACCGGCAACTCGCCCGTGGGGATGTCCGGTGCCGGCCGTCGGGGCGGCCGTTTGATGACGATCGTGCTCATGCCCCCGCCTCGCCGAGTCCGCTCATCCGATCTCCCCCTGACGCTCGGTCGACCAAGCCCGGCCCATGGTAGGTAAAGTGCGGTCGTCCGCGCAGCCGTGGCCGGCCGGTGATGGAGGAAAGTCGATGAGTAGCGGGCTCGCCCGGGTCACCATCAGCGCGCCCCAACGCCGGGTGGACGTCGCCCTGCCCGAACACCTTCCGCTCGCCGAGTTGCTGCCCGAGGTGTTGCGACACGCCGGTGACGGGCTCGCCGACGACGGCGAACGCCACGGCGGTTGGGTGCTGCGGCGTACCGACGGCGCCGCGCTGCTCGCCGGCCAGGCCCTGCTACCCCAGGGCGTACGCGACGGCGACGTCCTGCATCTCGTACCCGCCCGGGCGCAGTGGCCCGAGTTGGAGTACGACGACGTGGTCGAGGCGATCGCCGACGGGGCGAGGCGTCGGGGTGCCGCCTGGTCCGGTGCGGCCACCAGGGCGGCGAGCCTCGCCGGGGCGGGTGCCCTGCTCACCGTCGGGCTGTTCGCCGTACTTGCCGGTGGGCCGGGGGCACGGGGTGCCTCGGTCGCCGCGCTCGGCATCGCCGTGCTGCTGGCGCTCGCCGGGGTGGTGGCCTCCCGCGCGTACGGGGACGCGCCGGCCGGTGCCGCGCTGGGCGGCTACGCCCTGCCGTACGCGTTCCTCGGCGGCGCCATGCTGATCGCCTCCGGGGACCCGGCCGGCGTGCTGGGCCCGGTGCGTTGGCTCGGTGCGCCGGAGGCGTTGGCCGGGTCGGTGGCGGTGCTGCTGGTCGCCGTACTCGGGGCGGTCGGGGTGGCCGCGGGCCTGCGGGTCTTCGCGGCCGGTGCCACGGTCGGCCTGCTCGGTGCGTTGACCGCGCTGGGCGGGTTCGTGCTCAGCGCCGGTGGCGCCGCCGCGGTCCTGCTCTCGGTGCTGGTCTGCGGGATCGGGGTGCTGCCGCTGCTGGCGATCCGGTTCGGCAAGCTGCCGATGCCGCCGATCACCCTGCCGGCCGGCACCGACGGCAGCGAGGGCTTCACCGCGGCCGGTGGTTCGCTCGAAGGGGCCCGCGAGCGGCCGGAACGCAACCGGGTCTTCGCCGCGGTGGCCCGTACGGAGGAACTGCTCACCGGCATGTTGATCGGTCATGCGGTGCTCGCCACGGTGGCGTCCGGGCTGCTGGTGGTGGCCGGTGGTTTCGCCGGCCGGCTACTGGTCGCGGTCGCCGCGGCGGCCCTGCTGCTGCGCTCCCGGCTGTTCGTCACGTTCCGTCAGCGGTTGCCGATGGTGGTCGCCGGCATCCTCGGCTTCGTGGTGCTCGGGTTGGCGCTGGTCACCCGCTCCGGCGCGAACGGCCTGCTGTTGCTGACCGGGGCGGGGCTGGTACTCGCTCTGGTGACCGTGGGTGCGGGTGCGACGTACGCGAACCGCGCCCCGTCGCCGTACCTCGGTCGGGCGGCCGACCTGGTCGACACCCTGATGGTGGTTTCGGTGGTGCCGGTGGCCTGCGCGGTCCTCGGCCTCTACGCCCAGGTACGCGGCCTGCTCGGCTGAAACCCGCCGGCCTGCTCCCCGCCGGCCGGGCTCCGGCCGGCGGGTTCAGTACGTGATCAGTGCGGCAGGCCCTCGCCGCGTTCCACGGCCTCCTGCTGGCGCCGGTACGACGCCCGGATCTCCGCCTCGGCCTCGGTACGGCCGACCCAGGTCGCGCCCTCCACCGACTTGCCCGGCTCCAGGTCCTTGTAGACCTCGAAGAAGTGCTGGATCTCCAGCCGGTCGAACTCGCCGAGGTGGTGGATGTCGCGCAGGTGCTCCTGGCGCGGGTCCTCGTAGGGCACGCAGAGGACCTTGTCGTCGCCGCCCTTCTCGTCCGTCATCCGGAACATGCCGATGGTCCGGCAGCGGATCAGGCAACCCGGGAAGGTCGGCTCGGGTACCAGCACCAATGCGTCGAGCGGGTCGCCATCCTCACCGAGGGTGCCCTCGATGAAGCCGTAGTCCGCCGGGTACTGGGTCGAGGTGAAGAGGGTACGGTCCAGCCGGATCCGGCCGGTCGCGTGGTCGACCTCGTATTTGTTGCGGTGACCCTTCGGGATCTCAACCGTGACGTCGAAATCCATCTTCCACGCTCCCTCGTTCGCCGACGCTGGCTAACGGAATCTAGGCGGCGTGTACCGGGAGGAGTGTTGTCCCACTCGCTCGATCCGGGCGCCGCTTAGTGTTCGGACGGAAGTAGTGTCACCTAGAGCCATTTACCGATTGGGAGGAGGGGCCGGTGGAGAGTGAAGATTCACACTCGGGGTGGGTGAACGAGCCACCACCGGCCGGGCCCTCCTGGCCCGAGCAGCCATTACCCCATCACCCGCAAGCCGCCCAGGTGCCACCGGGTGGCCGGTCGGCACCGGGCCGGGCGAGTGTTCCGCCGCCCGCGCCGAACCAGAGCGGCCCGGCGGATGCGTACCTCTCCGGTCCGGCAGCGGCCTCCGGGGCGGCGCGGCCGGTCCAGCCCGCCTCGCAGGGCCGGGCGGTCGTGCCACCCGCCGGAGTCTCCGGCACCACCTACCCGTCGGCCCAGTACCCGACCGTGACGCCGCCCAACACCGGCGCCGGTCGGGCGACCGTCCAGCCCGCGCCGCCCTCGACCAACAGCGGCGCCGGTCGGGCGACCGTGCCGCCCGCGCCACCTTCGGCGAACGGTGGTTCCGGACGGGCGAGCGTACCGGCGATGCGGTCCCCGGAAGACGGTGCTTCCGGTCGGGCCGGGATCCCGCCGACACCGCCGGCACCCCCGGCGGCCGGTCCGCCGGATCCGGTCACGCCGCCACCGGCCCGTCCGGCGCGGCGGCGGACCGGGCTGCTGGTCGGGCTCACCGCCGTCGTCGCGCTGGCGCTTGCCGGCGCAGGGGTGGTGGTGGTCAAGCCCGGGCCGGTGGCCGGCTGGATGGGCCAGACCGAACCCGCGCCGACCATCGCCGCCGACCCGCCGGAGCCGCCGCCCGGCGCGGTGCTCGCCGCCGCCGGGACCAGCGCCCCCGTCCCCACCCCGGACGGCCTGCGTACGGTGCTCGACCCGCTGGTCGGCGCCGACGTGCTGGGCCCCTCGGTGCACGTGGCCGTGGTCGACGTGGCCTCCCGTGAACTGCTCTACGGCCAGGGTCCGCAGACCCTGACCGTGCCCGCCTCCACCACCAAGCTGATCACCGCGGCGACCGTGCTGTCGGCCCGTGGCCCGGCGTACCGGATCGCGACCCGGGCGGTGGCCGGGGCGGCACCGGGCGAGGTGGTCCTGGTCGGCGGCGGTGACCCGACGCTCGCGATCAACGCCACCGGCATCTACCCCGGCGCCGGTCGGCTCGACCAGCTCGCGGCCCAGGTGAAACAGGCACTGGGCGGGGTCGCGCCGACCAAGGTCACCGTCGACTCGTCGCTGTTCCCGAAGCCGGTCTACGGGCCGGGCTGGGACGCCGACATCCCGACCGGTGGTTTCGCCGGGCCGATCACCGCGCTGATGACCGACGGCGGCCGGGTCGACCCCAAGGACAACGTCAAGGGCGCCGAACGGTACGCCAACCCCGACATCGCCGCCGGCCGCGCCCTCGCCCGGGCACTCGGACTGCCGACAGCCGCGGTGAACGCGGTGGCCCGTGGCAGTGCACCGCCGGACGCGGCCGCCCCGCCCGCCGGTTCCGAAGCCAGCCCCGGCACCGACCAGGCCAGCCCCGCTACGGGACAGGCCACCCCCGGCACCGAACTGGGCCGGGTCGAGTCGCCGCCGATGGGCCGGCTGGTCGAGTTCATGCTGGCGGACAGCGACAACGTGGTTGCCGAGGCGCTGGCCCGGCAGGTGGCGTTGGCCCGCAACCAGCCGGCCTCGTTCGACGGTGCCGCCGCCGCGATGGACGCGGTGGTGGGCGAGCTGAAGCTCCCCGCCGACCAGAGCACCCTCAGCGACGGCAGCGGCCTGTCCCGGAACAACCGGATCAGTCCCGAACTGCTCACCGACGTACTGGCGTTGGCGGCCGACGGGAGCCGCCCCGAGTTGGCCGGCATCTTCGCCGGACTGCCGGTGGCCGGCTGGTCCGGCACGCTCACCGAACGGTTCGGCGGCCAGGCCGCGAGCGCCGCGATCGGAGTGGTACGGGCGAAGACCGGCACCCTGACCGGGGTGCACGCGATCGCCGGGGTGGTGACCACGGCACAGGGCCGGCTGCTCGCGTTCTCCGTACTCGCGGACCAGGTGCCGGTCGACAGCGAACAGGCGCAGCCGCCGCTGGACCGGATCGCCGCCGCCCTCGCCTCCTGCGGCTGCGGTAGCTGACCGGAGACGGCACCGGCCCATCCGCGTACGACAATCCGCCCATCCGCGTACGACAAGGGTGAGGTTGTGCGGGCGCGGGTACGGTGGGTGCCATGGCGCAGTTCGTGGACTGGGATCTGGCCGCCGCCACCGCGGGCGCGCTGGGAAAGTCGGGACCGAAGGTCTCGTACGACGAAGCCACCGAGGTCGTGGGCGACCTGCGGCAGCTGACCGACGAGGCGGCGGGTCACGTGGTCGCGTACACCGGGCTGCGGTCCCAGGTGGCGCACCCGCCGGTACGGGTGGTCGACCGCCGGGACTGGGCCGCGACCAACATCGCCGGCCTGCGTGAGGTGATCACCCCGCTGGTCACCCGGCTCTCCGGTGACAAGCAGCCCGGCGTGATCAGCGACGCGATCGGCTCCCGCCTCACCGGCGTGCAGGCCGGTACGGTGCTCGCCTACCTCTCCGGGCGGGTCCTCGGCCAGTACGAGGTCTTCTCCGCCGATCCGGGACAGCTTCTCCTGGTCGCGCCGAACATCGTCGAGGTGGAACGGAAGCTGGAGGCGGAACCCCGCGACTTCCGGCTCTGGGTCTGCCTGCACGAGGTCACCCACCGCACCCAGTTCACCGCCGTCCCGTGGATGCGCGGGCACTTCCTCGGCGAGGTCCAGGCCTTCGTCGACGCCTCGCAGGCCGGCGGTGAGCACTTCGCCGACCGGTTGCGCCGGGGGGTGGCGACGCTGGCCGACTCGGTGCGCAACCCGGACAGCCGGGCGAGCGTGCTGGACATCGTGCAGACGCCCGGCCAGCGTGCCGTGCTGGACCGGCTGACTGCGCTGATGACGCTGCTGGAAGGGCACGCGGAGTTCGTGATGGACGGGGTCGGCCCGGAGGTGATCCCGAGCGTCGAGCGGATCCGGTCCAAGTTCAACCGTCGCCGCGAGTCGGGCAACCCGCTGGAGAAGACGATCCGCAAACTGCTCGGTGTGGACGTGAAGATGCGGCAGTACGCCGAGGGACGCAAGTTCGTCCACGGTGTGGTGGACCGGGTAGGGATGGACGGCTTCAACCGGGTCTTCAGCTCGCCGCTGACCCTGCCCCGGCTGGAGGAGTTGGCCGACCCGGACGCCTGGGTGGCCCGGGTGCACGGCTCGGTCGGCCGCTCGTCGGCCGCCGGCTGACCCAGCCCGATGGCCGCGCTCGCCCCGCCGGTCGCGGCCGTCCGGGCCGCGGTCCGTAAGGCTCTGACCGGGGTACGCCCACCCGGTCCGATCCTGGTCGCCTGCTCGGGGGGAGCCGACTCACTCGCCCTCGCCGCCGCCACCGCCTTCGTCGCACCCCGGCTGGGGCTAACCGCCGGGCTGGTCACGGTCGACCACGGTCTCCAGCCGGGTTCGGCGGAACGCGCCCTGGAGGTGGTCAGGTGGGCGACCGGGCAGGGGCTCGATCCGGTCGAGGTCGCCACGGTGGTGGTCGCCGGCCGTCCGGGTGGGCCGGAGGCTGCTGCCCGGCAGGCCCGCTACCAGGCGTTGGTGGAGGTCGCCCGGCGGCACGGCGCGGCGGCGGTGCTGCTCGGGCACACCCGGGACGACCAGGCCGAAACGGTGCTGCTCGCGCTCGCCCGTGGCGCCGGCCCGCACGGCCTGTCCGGGATGCCGGTACGGCGGGATCTCGACGGCGTGCCGCTGCTCCGGCCGCTGCTCGACGTCGACCGGGACCAGACCCGCAAGGCGTGCGCCGCGCTCGGGCTGAGCCCGTGGGAGGACCCGCACAACACCGACCCCGGTTACGCCCGTGCCCGCGTACGGGCGGACCTGATGCCGGCCCTGGTCGCCACCCTCGGTACGGGTGTGGTGGCGAACCTCGCCCGGACCGCGCGGCTGATCGCCGAGGACACCGCCGTACTGGACGGGTTGGCCGCCGAAGCCCTGGATTCGGCGCGTACGGATCCTGAGAACCCGGCACGGTTGGCGGTGCCGGAGCTGGTCGGACTACCGGGCGCGGTGCGTACGCGGGTGCTGCACCGGTGGGCGCTGGAGCTGGGCGTACCGGCGGCGGCGCTGTCCGCCCGGCACGTGGCCGCCCTCGACGCGCTGCTCACCGACTGGCACGGGCAGGGGCCGGTACACCTGCCCGGGGCAATAACGGTGGCCCGACGCGGTGACGCTCTGAGCAGGGGGTAGACAGGGGGCATGGCACATCCCCGTCAACCTCTCTTCGCGCCGCACGGTGCGGTAGCCACCAGCCAGCCCCTTGCCGCCGCGGCCGGGCTGGCCGTACTCCGCAAGGGCGGCACCGCGGTCGACGCCGCGCTGGCGACCGCGATCGCCCTGACCGTGGTCCAACCCGGTTCCAACGACATCGGCGGTGACCTGTTCGCCATCGTCTGGGACGGTGAGCGGCTGCACGGCCTGAACGCCTCCGGGCGTTCACCGTCCGCCCTGACCCTCGACGCGGTGCTGGCCGCGACCGGTGGCCGGGGAGCGGAACCGGTGGACGCGCTCGGCGGGGCCCAGGGCTCCGGCCCGGGGATGCCGGCCCGGGGTTGGTTGCCGGTCACGGTGCCGGGTGCCCCGGCGGGCTGGCGGGACCTGCACGACCGGTTCGGGGTGCTGCCCTTCGCCGACCTGTTCGCCGACGCGATCGGGTACGCCGAGAACGGCTATCCGGTCTCGCCGAACGTGGCCGCCGGCTGGGCCCGGTCGGTCGAGGTGCAGGCCGGTCTGACCGGCCCGGAGTTCGAGGAGTGGTCGCGGGTCTTCACCGTCGACGGCGGGCGGGCGCCCCGGCCGGGCGAGCGGTGGCGCAACCCGGACGCGGCGCGGACCCTGCGCCGGATCGCCGCCACCAACGCGGACGCGTTCTACCGGGGGGAGATCGCCCAGGCTCTGGCCGAGTACGCGGCCCGGACCGGTGGCCTGCTCACCGCCGACGACCTGGCCGGGCACTCGTCGAGCTGGGTCCAGCCGATCCGGGCCGACTACCGGGGGCACGAGGTCTGGGAGTTGCCGCCGAACGGGCAGGGGGTGGCGGCGCTGCTGGCGCTGAACATCCTCGACGGGGTGGACCTGGCCGGCATGTCGCTGGCGGACCGGTTGCACTGGCAGATCGAGGCGATGAAGCTCGGCTTCGCCGACGCGCACGCGTACGTGGCCGACCCGGAGAAGGTGTCCGTACCGATCGAGCAACTGCTCAGCCCCGAGTACGCGGCCAGCCGCCGGGCGCTGGTCGGCGACCGCGCCGGTACGCCGGAGCCGGGCACCCCGGGGCGGGGCGGCACGGTCTACCTCTGCACCGCCGACTCGGGCGGGATGATGGTGAGCCTGATCCAGTCCAACTACCTGGCCTTCGGCTCGCACGTGGTGCTGCCCGGCTTCGGCTTCGGGCTGCAGAACCGGGGCACCGGCTTCAGCCTCGACCCGGCGCATCCGAACGTGGTGGCGCCGAACAAGCGCCCGTACCACACGATCATCCCGGGTTTCCTGACCCGCGGCGGCGCACCGGTCGGCCCGTTCGGGGTGATGGGTGGGCACATGCAGCCGCAGGGGCACCTGCAACTGGTGTCGCACACGGTGGACGACGGGCTGGATCCGCAGGCGGCGCTGAACGCGCCCCGCTGGTACTGGCACAGCGACCGCTCGGTGCTGGTCGAGCCGGACCTGCTCACCCTGCGGTCCGGGCCGATGGCGATCGGGGAGCTGCGTCAGCGGGGTCACGCGCTGGCGGTGGCGGACGACGACGACTCCCCGCCGTTCGGCTACGGCCAGGCGATCTGGCGGCTGCCGGAGGGCGGCTACGTCGCCGGTTCCGATCCCCGCGCCGACGGCTGCGCGGTCGTCTACTGACCGGGCTGTAACTGTCGCCGGTCAGACCCGTTCGCGGAACAGGGTGCGGTAGGCGTGCGGGGTGGTGCCGACCCGGCGGGTGAAGTGGTGGCGCAGGGTGGCCGCGTCACCGAACCCGGCCCGGGTCGCCACCGCCTCGACGCCGAGTTCGGTCTCCTCCAGCAGCCGCCGGGCGAGCAGGATCCGCTGGTTGGTGAGCCAGTCGTGCGGGGTGGTGCCGGTTTCGGCCCGGAACCGGCGGGCGAACGTACGCGGTGCCATGTGCGACCGGGCGGCCAACTCGTCGACGGTCAGGTTCTGGTCGAGGTGGCTGACCAGCCAGCCGAGCACCGGCTCGAGGGTGGGTGCGTCCGGCGTACGCGGGATCGGGGCCTCGATGTACTGGGACTGGCCGCCGTCGCGGTGCGGGGGTACGACCATCCGTCGGGCGAGTTTGGTGGCGATGGCGGAGCCGTGCTCCTGGCGTACCAGGTGTAGGCAGGCGTCGATGCCGGCGGCGGTGCCGGCACCGGTGAGCAGGTTGCCGTCCTGGACGTAGAGCTCGTCGCACCGGACCCGGGCCAGCGGGTGGCGTGCGGCGAGCTGGTCGGCGTACTTCCAGTGGGTGGTGCACTCGCGCCCGTCGAGCAGCCCGGCCGCGCCGAGCACGAAGGCACCGGAGCAGACGCTGAGCACGTACGCCCCGCGCTGGTGTGCCCGGCGCAGCGCCTCCAGCACGGGCTCCGGGAAGCCCCCGCTGTCCCCGTACGCCGGGACGGCGACCAGGTCGGCGTCCTCGGTCGGGGTGAGGTCTGCGTGGGGGACCACGTCGAACCCGGAGCGGCTGCGTACCGGTTTGCCGTCGACGGAACAGACGTCGAAGCGGTAGGTGGGGAAGCCGTCGGCGCTCCGGTCGGTGCCGAACACCTCACAGAGCACGCCCAGTTCGAACGCGGCCACCGGGTCGAGGGCGATCACCGCGACTTTGCTCAGCATGTGGCGAGGGTAACCCGATAGTGGCAGGAAATCGAGGATGTCTGTCATTTCTGCCACTGTCCGACTGTTCGCGGCCGGCGGAAACTGAATAGGACGTCCGGTGCGCACCGGCGGCAGACCAACCGAGACTCTCCGAAAGGTCCACGCCGCCATGGAAATCTTCATCATGCTGTTCCTGCTGGCCATCGCCCTCGCGTCGGTGTTCGGGCTGACCGCCGACACCCACGAGTCCCGCGAGTGGGGTCCGAGGGAGCCGGCGAGCGCCGGCCACGGTCGCCGTTCCCGCACCTACTGACCGGTCTGTCCGATGCTCGGCGACTCCGCCGGGGTGGTCACGTCACGAACTGGCCGCCCCGGCGACAGGCCGTTACCGGCGTACGGCAGGCTAGGTGCATGGCTGATGGCTCCTCCTGGTACGACGCCGACATCGACCACGTGATCATCACCGAGGAGCAGATCCGCGAGAAGACCGAGGAACTGGCCAAGCAGGTTGCGGCCGACTACGCCTCGGTGACCGACGGGCTGCTGCTGGTGTGCGTGTTGAAGGGCGCGGTCATGTTCATGGCCGACTTCGCGCGGGCGCTGGGCCGGCACGGCCCCCCGGCCGAGTTGGAGTTCATGGCCGTCTCCTCGTACGGCCAGGGCACTACCTCCTCGGGCGTGGTGCGCATCCTGAAGGACCTGGACCGGGACATCGCCGGCCGGCACGTCATGGTGGTCGAGGACATCGTCGACTCCGGGCTGACCCTCTCCTGGCTGCTGCGCTACCTCGAATCCCGCTCGGCGGCGAGCGTCGAGGTGGTCGCCCTGTTCCGCAAGCCGGACGCGATCAAGGTCACCGTCCCGGTCAAGTACGTCGGTTTCGACATCCCGAGCGAGTTCGTCGTCGGGTACGGCCTCGACTTCGGCGAGCGTTACCGGGAACTCCCCTTCGTCGGGGTGCTCAAGCCCGAGGTCTACGCCCGCGCCTGATCCGGGCGGCCCACCGGCCCGATCGAGACCGGTTTGCCCCGCTGTCGGGCGGCCCTGGGGACCGATCCTGCGCATTGGCGTAAGGAAATATCGAGCGGACGTACAGCGCGCTCTCAGCAACACCGGCTACGGTATGCGTGGTGGCGCGGATGTATTTCCGCGCCGGGTCTTTCCGCCCTGTTTGACCGGACAGGTCGGGAACCGGGCGCGAATCCGCCGTCACGCTGGCACGACGGGCGAGCCGCGGGCGTCCCCGGAGGGTTTCCTCCAGCGCTCACGGAGCGGCACCGGTTCGCGACTGCGGGGCTCGCAAGCTCACTCCTCGCGGTCACGGTGTACCGTCGAATCACCCCGGCGAGATATTCGCGTCGAGGTCGAGGCCGGCCCGCAAGGCGGCCCCGGCCGCCGCTACCGCGGCGACAAGCCAAGCCAGACGGTCAGGACGTCGATCAGGAGGGTCCGGGCGCCGCGGCGCTCGACAACAGTATGGAACGTACGCGTTTCTTCCGCCGCCCGGTGGTCTGGATCATCCTGGTGATCATCGGTGCGATCGCGCTCAGCTCGTTCTTCACCGGCGGCCCGAGCTACCACAAGGTCGACACGTCAGTCGCCCTTGATCAGCTCCACACGGCCAGTATCAAGAAGGCGGTGTTCCAGGACAAGGAGCAGACGCTCCAGCTCGACCTGGCCAACAAGGCCAAGTTCGGCGACACCGAAACCGACCGCATCCAGGCCCAGTTCCCGGCCGAGGTCGGCGACGAGGTGTGGAACGACGTGCTCGCGGCCAAGGCGGCGAACCGGATCACCGGTCCGGCCGACGTCAAGGTTTCCAGCGACAACGTCTTCCTCACGCTGCTGGTCAACCTGCTCCCCATTGCCGTACTGGTCATCCTGCTGCTGCTGTTCATGTCGCAGATGCAGGGCGGCGGTTCCCGGGTGCTCAACTTCGGCAAGTCCAAGGCGAAGGTGATCACCAAGGACACGCCGAAGACCACCTTCGCCGATGTCGCCGGCTCCGAAGAAGCTGTCGAGGAACTGCACGAGATCAAGGATTTCCTGCAGAACCCGGCGAAATACCAGGCGCTCGGCGCCAAGATCCCCAAGGGCGTACTCCTCTTCGGCCCGCCCGGTACCGGTAAGACGCTGCTCGCCCGGGCGGTTGCCGGTGAGGCGGGAGTGCCGTTCTACTCGATCTCCGGTTCCGACTTCGTCGAGATGTTCGTCGGCGTCGGCGCGAGCCGCGTGCGTGACCTGTTCGAACAGGCCAAGTCGAACGCACCGGCGATCGTCTTCGTGGACGAGATCGACGCCGTCGGCCGGCACCGGGGCGCGGGCATGGGTGGTGGCCACGACGAACGTGAGCAGACCCTCAACCAGCTCCTGGTCGAGATGGACGGCTTCGACACCAAGGGCGGCGTGATCCTGATCGCCGCGACCAACCGGCCGGACATCCTCGACCCGGCGCTGCTGCGGCCGGGCCGGTTCGACCGGCAGATCGCGGTGGACACCCCGGACATGGAGGGCCGCAAGGCCATCCTGCGGGTGCACGCCAAGGGCAAGCCGTTCTCGCCCGACGTCGACCTCGACGCGGTCGCCCGGCGTACCCCCGGCTTCACCGGTGCCGACCTGGCCAACGTCATCAACGAGTCGGCGCTGCTGACCGCCCGTGGCAACCTGCGCGCGATCACCAACGACCAGCTCGAAGAGTCGATCGACCGGGTCATCGCCGGACCGCAGCGGCGTACCCGGGTGATGAGCGACCAGGAGAAGAAGATCACCGCGTACCACGAGGGTGGGCACGCGCTGGTCGCCTGGGCGCTGCCGCACTCGGCGCCGGTGCACAAGGTGACGATCCTGTCCCGGGGACGCTCGCTCGGCCACACCCTGGTGCTGCCGACCGAGGACAAGTACACCCAGACCCGGGCCGAGATGGTCGACACGCTGGCGTACGCGCTGGGCGGTCGGGCGGCCGAGGAACTGGTGTTCCACGAGCCGACCACGGGTGCCGGCAACGACATCGAGAAGGCCACCGCACTGGCCCGCGCGATGATCACGCAGTACGGCATGAGTTCCAAGCTCGGTGCGATCAAGTACGGCACCACCGGTGATGAACCGTTCCTCGGCCGCAACATGGGCCACGAGCGGGACTACTCCGACTCGGTCGCCGCGGAGATCGACGGCGAGATGCGGGCCCTGGTCGAGCTGGCGCACGACGAGGCCTGGGAGATCCTGGTCGAGTACCGGGACGTCCTGGACAACCTCGTGCTCGAGCTGATGGAGAAGGAAACCCTCTCCACCGCCGACATGGCCCGGATCTGCGCCCGGGTGGTCAAGCGCCCGCCGCTGGCCCCGTACAACGGGTTCGGCAAGCGGCAGCCGTCCACCGAGCCGCCGGTGCTGACCCCGGCCGAGAAGGACAAGCTCAAGGCGCAGGCCGAGGCTGACGGCGCCGAGGCGACCGTGGGTGGCGGTGGCACGACGCCCCCGCCGAACTCGGACGGCCCGCACTGAGCAGTGACATCGCCGGCCCGGTGGACGAGGTGCAGGATGCCTCGTCCACCGAGCCCGATGGCGACGACACCCTCGATTACCTCGCCGCCCGGCTGGTCGACGGCAAGCTGACCGGAACACCGGTGGAGCAGGCGGTCGACCTGGCCCGGATCGAGAAGGCCGTACGCGAGATCCTGATCGCCGTCGGCGAGGATCCCGACCGGGACGGGCTGGTGAAGACCCCCGCCCGGGTCGCGCGGGCGTACGCCGAACTCTTCGCCGGGCTGCGGGTCGACCCGGCCCAGGTGCTCCGTACCACCTTCGAGGCCAACCACAGCGAACTCGTGCTGGTCCGCGACATCGACGTGATGAGCCTCTGCGAACACCACCTGCTGCCGTTCCGAGGGCTGGCCCACATCGGCTACATCCCCGGCGCGAGCGGCCGGATCACCGGGCTGTCCAAGCTCGCCCGGCTGGTCGAGGTCTACGCCCGGCGCCCGCAGGTGCAGGAACGGTTGACGACCCAGATCGCCGACCTGCTCACCGACAAGCTGCAACCGCGCGGTGTGGTCGTGGTGCTCGAGTGCGAACACATGTGCATGGCGATGCGGGGCATCCAGAAGGCCGGCGCGAAGACCATCACCTCGGCCGTACGGGGCTCGCTCCAGCGGGACTCGAAGTCGCGCGCCGAGGCGATGGCCCTGATCATGCACTCCTAGCCGGAGCCGAACAGGGCGTACGCCCCCACTCCCAGGCAGCTCAGCAGGACCACCACCGCCAGCGCGAACGGCCCGTACACCACCAGCCCGTGCACCCAGGTCCGGCGGCGGTGACTCCGGCCGCCCGTCGACGGCGGTAGCCGGGTCGCGGTGACCATCACGTCGGCGACGTCCGCCGTACCCCGGGCCTGGCGCAGGCCGGCCAGCACCGCGGCCGGGCCGGCCGCCATCGCCTGGCCGGCCGCGGCCACCTCGGCCGCCGCCGGCACCAGTTCGGGTTCGGGTACGCCCATCGCCCGCAACCGGGCCTGCTGCGGCACCAGCCGGGCCCGTATCGCCGTCAACTCCTCGCGGGCGTCCTGTACCGCCTCAGCCTGCTCGCCGGCCGCGGTCGCCGCACCCCGGCGGACCGCGTCGAGCCGCTGGGCGGCGGACAGGTACTCCTCCCAGGCGTTCACCGGACCACCTCCGGGCGGACGAACGGCACGATGACCGAGGTCCGGCCGGCGAGCCGGTCGTGCCACAGCGCCCGACCGGGTCGGGGTGGGCGGACGGGCTGACCGGTCAACGCGGCGACCTCCGCCGCAGGCAGGTCCAGCAGGACCAGATCGCTGACCGTGGCGGTGACGGCCGACTCGACACCGGGTGCGTCGGCGGCACCGGGTGCGTCGGCGATACCGGGTGCGTCGGCGGCACCGGGTGCGGCAGCGGTCACGCCGGCCGTAGGGGTGGCAGCGGTCGCGTCGGCGGCGGGTGGCGCGGCGCCGAGCAGCGCGGTGAGGCGGCCGGGCCGCTGGGCCCAGGCCAGCAGGTGTACGCCCCGAGCCGGTGCGGAATCCAGCAGCTCGGTGAGCCGATCGGTGGGCAGGACCTCCGGGTCGAGCCCGTCCAGGCCGAAGACCACCAGGTAGCCGGGCTCCTCCCGCTCGAACGCGTGCGCCAGGCCGGCGGCGTCGACCGTCATCACCTCGTGCCGTTCGGCCAGGTGGGCGGCGAGCCGGTCGGCCGGTGCGGTTCCCGCCGGCACCAGCGACGTGATCACGAACCGCGCGGTACCCGACGGGTGGTGCGCGGCCAGACTGCGCGCCGCCGCGTCGAGCACGTCGGCGCCGACCGGGTCCGGTCCGAGGATCACCAGGTTCCGGCCGGGCGCCTTGTCGAACGGGATCGTGGCGGTGTCGAGCGCCGGGCCGACCACCCGCCCGACCAGTGCCGCCGGATGGTCCCCCAGACCCTCGTACGCGGCTCGGTAGGCCGGATCGTCGTCCAGGTACTGCTCGGCGTAACCAGCGAAGACCGTCGGCGGTACGGCGTGATCCGGGCGGGCCTGCCAGAGCCGTTGGCGCAGCGTACCGAGCGCGAGCGGGTCGGCCTGCGGATCGGGGAACTGGACCACCCGCTCGTGGCCACGGGTCGCGCCGCGCGGCCCGCCCAGCCCACCGGCGGTGTTGACCACCGCGCTGCCCATCGGCAGCCCGGCCGCCGCGTCGTTGGTCGGCTCCAGCACCTCGCCGCCACCGGGGAGCGCGATCCGGACCGGGAACTGGCCGTAGACGGAGTCACGCTGGCCGTACCCGGGTTCGGAGACCGCCCGGTTGACCAGGACCAGGTGTACGCCGTACGGGCGGCTGCGCCGGGCCAGTGACGCCAGCAGCCTGGACGCCTCGACGGCGAGCGGATCCGGCTCCCGGACGATGGGCTTGGTGCTGCCGCCGTCGGTGTGCTCGTCGTCGCTGCCGCTGCCGCTGCCGCCGCTGTCGGCGTCGAGCAGGAGGCGGAAGCCGTCCAGCAGGCAGAGGATCCGGGGCATCGGGTGCCGGGCGCGCAGGTCGGCGAAGCGGCTGACTCCGGCCGCCTCGGCCAGCGCCGCCCGCCGGTTCACCTCCGCGTCGAGTTCACCGAGCACGGCCAGCCCGTACGCCCGGTCGGCCTCCATCCCGACGGCGCGGGCGTGCGGTAGCCACGACGGGTCGGAACCGGCCGGCAGGACCTCCCCGAACGACGAGCCGTCGGCGAAGTCGACCAGGTAGAGCGCCAGGTCGTCGGGGGAGTACCGGGCGCACAGTCCGAAGAGCACGTTGACCAGGAACGCCGACTTCCCGGCGCCGGGCCGCCCACTGAGCAGCCAGTGCGGGGTGAGGTCGTTGACCCGTACGGTCACCGGGATCTCGCCGTCGCGGCCGACCGTGGTCACCAAACCGTCGGCGGGGTCGGATTCCCACAGCGCCTCCGCCCCGTCCGGCAGCAGCTCGGCCAACCTGGGGCGCGAGTTCGCGCTGACCTGTGCGGTCAACTCCTGGCAGACCCGCTGGAAGAGCTGGGCCGGCGGGTCCTCGTCGAGGAAGACCGGCGAGTTGAGTCCGGTGGACGGTAGGTGCGGGGCGGGATTGCCGAACGAGGCGCCGGGCGGGTCACCCACCAGGGCGTACGGGTTCCGCAAGGCGATCATCGTGCTGTCCGGCAGGGGCGGTTGGGTGGTCTCCGCGGTCAGCGGTGGCGGGGGCCAGCCGGCGATGATCAGGTGCAGCCCGGCACCGGGACCGTGCTGGGCCAGGGCGCCGATGCGTACCAGGTCGGCTGCCTCGGTCAGCTCGGGCAGCGAGGCGATCACCAGCAGCAGGGTGCGCTCGTGGCGGTGGTACCGGGCGGCGTTCGGGCGGGCCGGGCGTACCCACTGCTCGGCCTCGGCGAGGACGGCGCGCAGGCCGGTCCGGTCGATTGCCGGCGGCGGCATCAGTCCGGCGTCGGCCAGGGGCGCGAACGGGGCGAACACCTGCCCGGCGGTGGCCGCGTCGACCCCGCGTACGAGCAGCGAGCCGGCGGGGGCGGCGGCGAGCAACCGGAGCAGCACCGCGCGGACCAGGCCGGCGACCCGGGGATCGCGGGTGTCGGCGTCGATGGTCAGGTGACCGGTGCCGAGCAGCGGGACCACCGCGGGGAACCGGGCGTCGTCGAGTGGCTGCGCGGTGCCGATCCGGACGAACTCGGGTAGCCGGGGCCCGCCGAGCGGGGTGTCCGCCGCCTGCGCGCCCAGCGGTGCGCCCAGCCAGCCGGGCACCAGGGCGGCTGCGGCGGCCCGCAGCCGCTCGGCGAGCTCGTGCTGTTCGCGCTGGTCGGCGGCGGCCGGTTGGGTGGCGTCCAGCGTCGCGGCGGCGGCCACGGCGGCAGCCGCTGCCTGCCGGTGCAGCGCGGCGGCCTGGCTGGTCCGCGTCTTCAGTTGGGTCACCCCCTCCACCTCTCACTCGTGGCGGGTCACCCGGGGCGGGTACCTCTTCTGGGTGCAGACGTTATCCCAGCCGGAGCCGATCATCGTGGACGCGCAGCGGCGCTCCGATGGGGAGCTTGTCGCATCAACTGCATATCGTCATGTTTTGCTGCCATTGAGTTATCAAGCTGTGCTTCTCGCCCATTGGGTGGAGAGTCGGCAACCGATAGCCTCGGGGTGTGGAGTCAGTGCAACCCCCCGCCGGTTCCCAGGTGTCGCGGGTCCCGGCGCAACGCACCCGGCCGGGTCAGGACGCTCCCGATCCGGTCGCGACTCCACCCGCGCCGAAACGGCGCCGGCTGCGCCTGGTGCTGGCCGTGATCGCCGGTACGCTCGCGGTGCTCGGCGCGGCCGGCATAACCATCGGGTACGTCGTCTACGACCGCTACACCTCACCCGACCAGAGTGCACCGGACATCACGGTCAGCAACTACCTGCAGGCGTACATGGGCGACCGCAACGACGTACGGGCCAAGGAGCTGGCCTGTGACGACACGTCCAAGATGGCCGAACTGGCGGCACTGCGGGCCGACCTGGTCGAGCGTGAGCAGCGGTTCCAGACCACCATCCGGGTGAAGTGGGGCAAGCTGGATGTGACCGAGCAGGGTGACAGCGCCGAGGTCCTGGTCGACCTGGTCATCTCGACCAGGGTCGACAACCTGACCCAGAGCGGCCGGCAGTCCTGGCGGTTCGTCACCGAGCGTGACGACAAGTGGCGGGTGTGCGAGGCGACGCAGGTCAAGTGACCGTCGGGTCGGACGTCACTCGATCCAGAGCAGGTGTACCGGGATCTCCAAAGTGGTAGGCGGCTGACCGCTCCAGGCCCAGCGGTACCAGTCCAACTCCGGCGTGACCCGTACGCAGATGTCGCCCTCGTTGCTGGTGTAGACCTCGGTGACCGCACGGAGGTCCCGCCGCTCGACGGTGTCCACCACGTGCACCACCCGCCGACCGGCAACCGAGTCCGCGTCCACCACCGGCAGCGGCGGCCGATGCGCCGGCCGATCCAGCGACACCAAACGGGAAAGTACGTCCGACGCCGCCATGCGTACGCCGAGATCCGGCGCGGCCGGTTCGCCCAGGGTCTCCACCCAGACCCGGTCGGCCGGCACCAGCGGCGCGAAGACCTCGATCTGCTCGGATTCCGCCCGGTACCACTCCTGCTCGGCGATCACCGGCACGTACGTCCGGCTGCCCTGCACCACCCGCTCGTCGGAGCGCAGGTCGGCACGCCAACCGAGTCCGGGAAGCCCGACCAGGACGCGTCGGCCGCGCAGGTCGAACTGTTCCCCGGAGGGGGTCAGCGCCACCGGTCGGGGCGGGCGGGGCGCCCAGTCCGGCTGGTCGGCGAACGGGTCCGGCAGCGGATCACCGGTCACGGTCGGGTTCCGTACGACGTGCCAACGCGGGCCAGCCTCATCCCTTGCCCTGCAACGACGCACCCCGATCGCGCATGAACGGCACCGGGTTGATGGCGCCCCGGCTGCTCCGGTCCGCCTTCAGGTGCACCTCGAAGTGCAGGTGCGGACCGGACGAGTTGCCGCTCGACCCGACGATCCCGATCACCTGCCCGGCCTCCACCATGTCGTTCACCTGCACCAGGGGCTTCCTGACCATGTGACAGTAACGCGTGATCACCTGGTTGGCGTGCAGGATGTCGACGAACCAGCCACAGCCGCCCTTGCCCGGGTAACCGTCGACGTCACAGCTGTGCACCCCGCGCCGGTCCGGGTCGCACCTGGACACCAGCACCCGACCACTGGCCGCGGCGTGGATCTCGGTGCCCTTCGACGCACCGATGTCCACCCCGTTGTGCGCCGGCCGCTCGGCGGTACGGAAACCGGAGCCGACCGAGCCGGGAATCGGCAATGTCCAGCCGGAGGCGGCGATGTCCGCCCCGGACGCGCACTGCAGGTCGGCGCCGTTCACCGGCAGTCCGCCGCCGGCAGCCTTGGCCCCGCCCTTGGTCAGGGCGTTCACGATCTGGGTCGCGATCGCCTCGTGCTTGGCGTACGCGTCGGGGAAGGCGCTGCGCTGCACCCGCTGGGCGGCGTCGGTCAGCCGCTTCTTCTGCCAGTTGCTGACGCCGACCAGCTTCTCGTAGAACTTGCGCGAGGTGTACTCCGGGTCGAGTAGCTGGGCGGGCGTACCCCAGCCCATGCTGGGCCGCTGCTGGAACAGGCCGATCGAGTCGTGGTCGTTGTTCGAGCCGAGGTGGGGCAGGTTGCTCAGCCGCGACTCCTGCATCGCGGTCGCCACCGCGATCACCCAGCCCCGGGGCGGCACCCGCATCTGCGCCCCGACGTTGATGATGACCGCGGCGTTGCGCATCTGCCCCGCGTCGTACGGCTCGACGATCGGCAGACCGTCCTTGATCTCGATCGGCTTGTCCTGGCCGCAGCCGAGGGTGGTCACCAACTGGTCGTCGGAACTGCCGATGAACTCCGACAGCAGCAGCGCCCCGGTCCCACCGGTGCAGCAGAGCAGGGCCAGTGCGGCGGTCAGCGCGACAGCCAGCGCCGGCAGGCGCCTGCGCCGAGCGGAACCGTCCGAATCCTGGTCACCGTCGTCGACGCTCATCGTCCACCCCGGACCGTGGTCATCCGCGCTCCCAGTCCACCGCGTCCACCAGCCACCGCCCCTGCGGCGCGACCAGTTCGAGGCGGAGCGTGCCGGCGTCGACCGGCACGGTCACCTCGACGAACTCTTCACTGCGTGTGATGACCGCCAGTTCGCCGGTGAGCCGACTGGCCGGTACGCCGGCCGGGTCCACCCCGCTGAGCCGGTCCGCCAACCCGCTCGTCGACAGCGGCCGTAGTGCGTCGTACCACTGCTTGGCCGGCACCCCGTCATGCTTGAGCCAGGCGGTGGCGAACTTGCGGGCGATCTCCTCCGGGGCGGGCGCTCCCGGGCTGGTCCGCGGTGTCGGTGGCGGTTCGGTGGCGAGGATGCCGTCGTTCCCGGTGGTCGGATCGACCGTGGAGATCGGCGCTACCGGTGCGCCGGCCAGCCCGCCGTCGTCGCCGGTCACGCCGGAGACGAGTCGGGCCGCCCCGACCACGCCCAGGATCACCACCGCGAGGGCCAACGCGATCCCGAGCCGGGACCGCAGGATGCCGGTGACCAGGGTTTCAAACGCGCGCCGCACGGCTCACCTCGCCTCGGTTCGAATTCGCGGAGCGGTCGGGGCCGGGGTGGGAGTGGTCTCCGGCCGCTTCGCGGAATCGGGACGGTAGAGCACGTAGGTCGGCTTCTCCGCCGGTACGTCCGGGTCGGTCCACTCGCCCGCCCGGCTGCGCCGGGGACGCGGTGCCGCGGTCGACTGCTTCGACGGCGCGTCCTCGCTCGGCCCGGACCCGCCGGTTTCCTCCCGACCGTCCGGACGCTCGTTGGAGCGGGTGTCCGCCGAGTGGGAGGGGTCTTCCAACCGGGCTTCGGGGCGCAGGTTGGTCTGCTCGGCAACCACCTCCCGGCGTTTGCCGACCGCCCGGTCACCACGCGAGTCGGACTGGTCCGAGCGCGACGACTCACGCAGGTCACGCAGGAACCTGCGGTGCCAGGACTGCTCGGCCTCGACCGTCCGGGTGCTGGTCTTGCCGCCGAGCTGGGTGATCCGGCGGTACGGCCGCAGCAGCAGCCACCCGACCACGCCGGTCAGGAAGACGAGGACAACTTGGAGCCAGCCCGGCAGGGTGGACGTGCTCATCACCAGGTCGACGGCGAAGAGGTAGATGGCCGCGCCGGTGCCGAAGATGGCGATGTTGAACACGGCCGCGACCACCGCGTTGGCGAGGCGACGCAGACCGGCGCTCGCCGGTCGCATCAGCCCGACCGTGCCGAGCACCGGGGCGGCGATCACCGCCCAGCGGAAGATCAGGAAACCGAGCAGTACGAGCAAGGAGGCGGTCAGGTCGAACATGGCGAAGAGCAGGGCGGCGAGGAGGGCGATGAAGGCGGCACCGATCCGCTCCATGTCCCGGGTGCCCTGCAGGTACTCGTACGCCTCGGGGTCCTCGACCTTGATCTGCTGGGCGACCTTGTTCCACTGGTCTTTCTTCGCCTCGAAGATGGCGTCCCGGGTGGTCGGGTTCGCCCGCAACCCCTGGGTCTCCTCCCAGGTGAGCGACTTGGCGTCGTAGAGCGCCTCGCCGTACTTCTTGGCGGTTTCGCTGTCCGCCGAACCGAGCAGGCCGCGCAGCCAGTTCCGGTAGAGCATGGTCTCGGTGGAGATGTCGCTCGCCCGTACGGCGGGCGGGCGGTTGTCGGCGCACCAGGTCGGGTCGGGCAGCACGCACTGATCCGGCGGCACGTCCTTGGTCGACGGGCCGACCGCGCCGTGCACCACGCTCAAAGTGCTGATCAGGGCGTTGTCGGCCACGTTCGCGGACTGCACCGGCCAGGCAGCCAGGGCGGTCACCGCGACCATCACCAGCAGCGCCCAGGCGGCGGTGGTCATCGCGTGGCTCATCTCGGACTGCCGGGACCGCCACAGCAGATAGAGCCCGACGATACAGAGCGTGATGATGCCGAAGACGCTGAAGACCTTCTCGTAAACCGCCTTGGTTGCCTGTTCGACCAGCGGGTTGGCCCAGTCCCACATGGTCCTCGGGTCCCAGGCCCGCTCGCGCAGCGCGTTCGACGCACCGATGATCGAGGTCGCCGCCATCAGTTCGCCGCTGGCCACCTTGGTCAGCGCCAGGCTTGCCGGGTTGACCACACCGGCGGCACAGCCGCCCTCCTGGTCGTAGGTCTCGTAGCTGTAGCCGGCGTAGCCGTAGTCGCTGTAGAGCCCGCGTACGCCGGGGGTGGTCACCGAGTCCGGGCGGGCGGCGAACCAGCCGGCCAGGCCCGAGTCCGGGGTGCCCGGGGTCGGCGGGTCCAGACAGTCCTTGGTCGCGCCGGTGACGTCCTGGAGCTTGTCCACGCAGGTCCGGAAGTCCGCCTGCCACTCCTCGGTGGTGCAGAGGTCGGTGGGCGCACGGGTCGGCAGCCCGGCCGTCGGCGTGACCGAGGCGGCAGCCGTGGCCGCGCCGAACAGGGGCCAGGACACGGTCGCCACCGCGAGTACGGCGAGGGCGAGGAGGAACGCGATGCTGCGTACGCCGGCCCGCGCCATGTCAAGCCTCCAGGTCCGCGAGGGGGATCGGCAGGTTGGCCGGAGTCGAGGCCGCGCTCGCCGGAGTGGTGTCCAGGTGGTCGAGCAGGCCCTCGACGTACGACACGTCGACCCGGATCTTCTGCACCCGCCCGTCGACGTCCCGCATCACGAACTCGCGGAAGCCGAGCCGGGCGGCCGAGGACGTGTCCACGTTGGACAGCGAGGCGAGGGTAGCTTCGTAGCCGTCGTTGACCGGCACCCGGAGCAGGCGCAACGCCTCCGAGGCGATCTCGGTGTCCTCGGCGATCCGACCCACGAAAACCGTCGACACCAGGTTCTGTACGTCCAGCCCCAGGATGTCGCGCGGGTTCTGCGACGCCACCAGCGCGGCGATGTTCCACTTCCGCGAGTCCCGGGCGAGCCGGACGAGGAACGAACGGCCGGAGCGCCAGCCCTCCATGAAGTGGGCCTCGTCCAGCCCGACCATCTTCCGCGAACTCATCGACCCGCCGTAGCAGCGGCGGACCGCGAGCCGGTGCGCGGTGTGCAGCATGGGAAGCGCGAGCGCCTCTTCGGCCGACCAGTACTCGCGCTCGATCTTCAGGTCGGGCAGTCGCAGCCCGGCCATGGTGATCACGGTGAGCGCGGCGTCGGCGCCGAGCAGTCCGGCCGGTGGGCGGCCGAAGAAGAGCAACGCCAGCGGCATCTCCGCGGTGTCGAGCAGGAGGTTCGCCAGCTCCTTGCCCTCGTCGTTGTCGAGCGTGGCCAGGCAGGCGACCACGTCGTCCAGGGTGGAGGTCTCCTCGGCCGGCACCTGGCGTACGGCGTGCCGCAGCAGGGTGGCGGTGGACGCCTCGCGGGCCACCTGCGGCGGCACCAGCATCATGCAGATGTCCTGCACCAGCATCCGGCGCTCGGCACGGGAGTTGGAGATGGCGATCTCGAACTCGCGGTCGCCGGCCGCCCCGGTCGCGAACTCCGACCGCAGCGGGGTCGGGATCAGCGCGTACGGCGCCAGCGTGCCCTGTTCCGACCCGGTCAGGTTCAGCACCCTGGAGTACGGCCGCAGCTCCGGCATCGCGCACAGCCGGGCCAGCGGGCCGGACGGGTCGAGCAGGGTCACCTGGACACCCCGCCGGGCGGCCAGGTAACCGAGGGCACCGAGCAGGGTCGACTTGCCACCACCGGGCTCGGCGACGAACACGCCCAGCCCGGAGCGTTCGCGTACCTCGGTCGGGAAGTGCAGGTCGAGGAAGACCGGCCGGCGGCAGGTTCCGGCCGTACGCCCGATCAGGTCGCCACGGCGGTCGCCGACCGTGGACGCGGCCTGGGGCAGCGCGGCGGCCAGCAGGTTGACCGGCATCCGCCGGATGTAGCCGGTGTTGGCGATCGGCTCGCCCGGGATGAACTCGCGGGCCAGCCAGTCCTGGTTCTTCGGGTGTTGCAGCGAGATACGCAGTTCGCGCGAGTAGAGCTGGATGAGCCGGCGGGCCCGTTCGAGGCATTCCTCGCGGGTGCGTCCGCCGACGGCGATCCGGTGCCAGCCGTGCGCGCGGGCGGAGTCGACCGGCAGACCGGTGGTCATCTCGTCGCCGATGACCAGGGCGCGCTTGGCGAGCCGCTCCAGCTCCGGCGGCGCGTCGATGCCGTGCTCGGCGTAGTCGAGCTGCTGTGACCGGATCATCCGCAGTCGGTGTTCGAGGTTGCGGAACGAGTCACCGGATCCAAGGATGTCGATCCGGGTGGACAGCTCCATCGGCCAGGGCAGCCGTTCGTGGAAGTGCAGCCACGGCTCGTGCCGTTCGGGGATCTCCAGCGGCTCCATCCGGCCGACGGCGAGCACCGCCACGTGCCGTTCCTCGCCGGTCATCCGGTTTACCAGCTTGACCGTGGACCCGTACGGGCTGCGGTAGCGCTCGACCTGTTCGGTCAGGGCCAGCAGGTCGCCGCGTTCCCACTGCCCGTTGGTGACCGGGGAGAGGGTGCCGGGCGGGGCCATGCAGAGTGCCACCGAGCGGTAGAGCAGCCATTCCAGTTCGGTCGCGGTGACCCGCCGGCCGCGCATGCCGAACGCGCCGAGCACCTCGTCGAACTGTTCGACGGTGCGGCCGAGCTTGCGGCGTTCCCCGTCGGCCACCCCGCGTCCGAAGGTACGCAGGACCCGTTCGGTGAGCGAGTTGCCCAGCGAGCGGCGGGCGAAGGTGACCCCGAGGTACGTCTGACCCTCGGCGTGGTTCACCGAGAGCAGGTGCCGTTGGGCGGCGACGAGGTGGTCGGACCAGCTCGCCGCGCCGGGTACGGCGGCCAGCGGGTTCGGGGTGTGCGCGTCGATGGTGCGGGCCCACTCGTCGGCCGGGAACGGGCGGGTGGTCCGGCGCAGGTGCAGCCGGAACCCGGCGAGGCCGGCGTACTGCTCGGAGATGGCGGCGAGCAGCGCTTCCCGTTCGGCGTCGGGGCGGAACGCCCAGCGCACCTCGGGCAGCCAGTACCAGGCGGTCACGGTGTTCGGGGTGAAGGTGAGGTGGCCGGCGATCTCGGTGATGGCGAGTTCGATCGCGGGGTCGCGGTCGGTGAACTTCACCTTGGGTGGACGTACCTGGGTGGGCTTCGGTTCCGATTCGCGGCGGCGGGACCGGCCGGTCCGCTCCTTGCCCTGCCGTGACCCGGTGTCGCCCTGTTGCTGTCGCGGGTCGTCGTCATACGGGTCCCGGTAGCCCTCGCGGGACTCCTGCTCGGCCTGGCGCGGGTCCGGGGCCTGGCGCGGGTCCGGGCGGTCCTGCTGGAAGCCGGTCTCGGTGGAGCGGGGATCCGGCCCGGGGGCGCGGGTGCCGGTGTCCGCGGGGCGGGTTGCGGTCCGCGCCTCGGGGCCCCGTTCGGCGTACGGGTCGCCGGGCGACTGCGGGTACGGCGTTTCGGGCGCCGCCGCCGGGTTGGCCGCCTGCTCGGGGATGCGCCGCCGCGGGGGCGCGCCGGCCGAGGTGGCGGCGCGCTGGGTGGGCGGGGCGGCGGCGATCCGCCGACGGGCGGGGTCGATCGCCGGTACGGCCGGATCCGTCGTACGCGTCCGCGGTGCCGGTTCGGGCAGCTCGTCGGGTTCCCAGGCCGGCAGTTCGGCGGGGTGTGCCGCCCAGCCGGTGTCGGCCACGACGGTGACTTCCGGGATGGTCCGGGGCGGTTCGGGGTGGTCGGGCACGGGCCGGCCGGGTGTTGGCCGGCTGCCCACCGGGCGGGGCGGCGGTCCCTGGTGCGGGGCGAGCGGCGGCTGCGGCGCTCCGGTGTGCGGGGTGGCCGGCGGCTGGGCGGTCGCCGGTGGGTTGACCGGGCGGGGTGGCGGCGGGACCGGCAGCGCGCCGCCGAACAGGTCGAGGAACGGGGAGTCGATGTCGGGTCCGTCGGCCGGCGGTGGGCCGGCGCTGGGCGTGGCCGGTGCGGTCGGCCGTCCCCGTGTCGGCTGGGGTGCCTGGAAGGCCGCCACCCCGCCGTTTCCGGGGGTGGCGACGAGCGCGTCGTTGACGGTTTCGTCCTCGTCAAGATCGGGCTCGGCGTAGCTGATCGGTCGCGTACCGTGACCTCTGGGGCCGGCCGGACCGTCGGCCGGGTGAGCGGAACCCGGCGTGGCGGGGCGGGTCATGCCGTCGCCTCGCCCGACCGGAATCCTGCCGCCACCGACCTCGACCAGTTCTCCACGCGCCGCCTCGATTCGTTCCACACGGCCGCTCCGGCCGCCACCCCGAGCCCTACGCTCGTCCGCTGCCTACTCATGCCAGGTCCTCCCGGATCCGGATCCGGGTCGCGATCAACCGGGGATCGCGCTGCTCCGTGGCCGGCTCGCGGGTACGTCGCCAGTCGGTCAGCGCGGTGCGGATGACCATGCGGGCGGGCCGGTCCGGGTCGACGTGCCGGAAGATGAAGGACGTGGTGACGATCGCGAGTGCGATTTCCCAGGCTGGAAAGAGTTCGACCTTGAGGGTGAACAGCCAGTGGATGAAGATGTACAGCGGCACCAGCAGCAGGAACAGGCCGTACTGGGCGTAGGGCAGGTGCACCGGCAGGGTGTAGCCGGGCGGCCCGAGATAGACCAGACGTGCTCGGTAGATGTCGTCGTCGGTGCGCAGCCGCATCTGGAAGCTCCGCGGTCTACTCGAAGATCAGTTTGATCAGGTAGTCGCCGACGAAGAACAGCGTGGCGGCACCGGCGATGAAGGCCAGGCCAACGATGGCGATGGCCGAGCTGGTCAGTACCTTCGAGATCTCACCGCGGCTGGCCCGACCGATGAAGATCACTCCGAGTACGGCAAGCAGAATGGGCGCGATCTTGCTGGCGAAGAAGCTGACCACGCCGTCGGTGTTGATACCCGGCGTTGGCTCCGGCTCGGCGGCGAGCACGGCAACCGTTTGGAGCGCGTGCGTGGTGCTGGCCCACGCCGTCTCCACCAGCTCCATGGCGATCATCGGAATCCTCCCCGGTGCGGCGACCGGAGTCGCGCACTGCAGTTGTCAAACCCGGCCGAACAAGGGGTCGGCGAAACGGTGCCGGGTTGACCCTCTGTCTCGACCCTCACCGCGAGCGGTGACGGTTTCTGGGCGTTTTGGTCCGCTTCGGCCCATCTCCTCAAGCTTCGACGTCCGGCTGTTGCGCAATTCCAAAGGGTACGGCCCGTGCCTGCTTCGAACAAGCCAAGTGGAGTGTCACCGTTACGGCTCGCTTGTCCGGTCTAGTTGACCAATTACTGCCCAGGTGGAGCGCGGTGCATCGAGGGACGGTAGGTAACGTCTAGCCGTGACTGAGTTGGCTCACGACCCCGCCGGCACCCCCGGATCACCCTCCGGGCCGACCCCGGACGCCCCCGACCGCACCCCGCTCACCGGGGCCGGGCCGGCCGCTCCGGACGACCTGCTGCGTACGGACCGGCCGGTCGTGATGGGGGTTCTCAACGTCACCCCCGACTCGTTCTCCGACGGCGGGCGCTACGCCGACCTCGACGCGGCCGTACGGCACGGGTTGCAGATGTACCGCGACGGTGCCCGGCTGGTCGACGTCGGCGGCGAGTCCACCCGACCCGGCGCCGACCGGGTGGACGCCGAGACCGAGGCGGCACGCGTGCTGCCGGTCATCCGCGAGCTGGCCGCGCACGGCGTACCGATGAGCATCGACACCTACCGGGCCGGCGTGGCGGCGGCCGCGCTCGAAGCGGGCGTGACGGTGGTCAACGACGTCTCGGGCGGCCTGGCCGACCCGGACATGGCCAAGGTCGTCGCCGACGCCGGCTGCCCCTGGGTGCTGATGCACTGGCGCGGGCACGCCAAGCAGATGCGGGACCTGGCCAACTACTCCGACGTGGTGGCCGACGTGAAGGCCGAGCTGGGCCAGCGGATCGACGACGCGCTCGCCGCCGGAGTCGCCGCCGACCGGATCGTGATCGACCCCGGACTCGGCTTCGCCAAGCGCCCGGCCGACAACTGGCAGCTCACCGCCCGGCTCCCCGAGCTGCTCGCGCTCGGCTACCCGGTGCTCTTCGCCGCCAGCCGCAAGTCGTACCTCGGTGCGTTGCTTGCCGGGCCGGACGGCAGCCCGCGCCCGACCGACGAACGCGCGGCGGCGACCATCGCCACCAGCGTGCTCGCGGTGGCCGCAGGCGTCTGGGGCGTACGCGTGCACGACGTACGCGGCACCGCGGACGCGCTCGCCGTCTGGCAGGCGAGCGGTCGGCCACGACTGGTCGGCTCGGTACCCGCGTCGGTCGGATCGGAGCCCGTGTGATGAGCGACCGGATCGAACTCACCGGGCTGCGTGCCCGCGGCCACCACGGCGTCTTCGACTTCGAACGGGCCCAGGGGCAGGACTTCCTCGTCGACGTGGTGCTGGAACTCGACCTCGCCCCGGCGGCCCGTTCGGACGACGTGACCGACACCGTGCACTATGGCGAACTGGCCGAGGCGCTGGTTGCCATCGTCGGCGGCGAACCGGTCAACCTGATCGAGACGCTCGCCGAACGGCTCGCCGCCGCCTGCCTCGCCGACCCCCGGGTCGGCGCGGCCACCGTGACCGTGCACAAGCCACAGGCCCCCATCCCGCACGAGTTCGCGGACGTGGCCGTCACGCTGACCCGGCGGAGGCAGCGGTGACCCAGGTGGTGCTCTCGCTCGGCAGCAACCTCGGCGACCGGCTCGGGCACCTGCGCTCGGCCGTCGCCGCGCTGCAGGACGTACTGCTGGTGGTTTCCGGGGTGTACGAGACGCCGCCGTGGGGCGACGACCCGGACCAGCCCGCGTACCTCAATGCGGTGCTGCTGGCCGCGGACCCGGCGGCGCAACCCCGGGACTGGCTCGACCGGGCCCGTGTGATCGAGGACGCGGCGGGCCGGACCCGCGACCCGGCCCGGCGGTACGGACCCCGCAGCCTGGACGTCGACGTGATCGGGGTGTGGACCGAAGACGGTGAAGCGGTACACAGCGACGATCCTGAACTGACCCTGCCGCACCCCCGCGCGCACCTGCGGGCGTTCGTGCTGCGCCCGTGGATCGACATCCAGCCGTACGGCAAGCTGCCCGGCCACGGCTGGCTGACCGACGTGATGAACACCGAACCGGTCGCGACCGACGTGCTCGGTATGCGCCCCCGGCCGGATCTCCAGTTAGAGTCGATATGACGAGCTGGTGAGTGTGCGGAGCGAGGAGATGGCGTGACCGAGCCGAGCGAGGTCGCCGGTCGACTCAGCCGTGCCAGTCATGATGACGACGAGCGGAGCGAGGAGACATCATGACCGAGCGGGAGTCCCCACCGCGCGGGCCGACGGACGAGCGTCCCCGGATGGGCCCGACCCGGTTGTCCACCCTGGTGGTCGCCGCGCTGGCCGCGGCCGCCGTGGCCTGGCTGCTGATCAGCCTGTTCTACGGCGAGTTCCCCGACCTGCCGTGGCTGCCCCCGGCGACCATCGCGGCGCTCGCGGTGCTGGAGGGCTACGCGGCGATCGACACCCGGCTGCGGATCGAGCGCCGGCCCGGACGGGACCCGGTGGACCCGCTCACCGTGGCGCGCTACGTCGTACTGGCGAAGGCGTCCTCGCTCGCCGCGGCCATCTTCGCCGGGTTCTACGCCGGGTTCGACGCCTGGCTGCTGGTCGAGCGGACCAGGGCCGCGGTGGACGACGTACCGGCGGCCACCGCCGGGCTGGTCGCGTCGTTGGGGCTGGTGGTGGCGGCACTGCTGTTGGAGCGGGCCTGCCGGGTGCCGAAGCGACCCGATGACGAGCGGGAAAACACCGACCGCGACGCATAGCGGACCATCGCGGATCGTGGCCGGCGCAGGGGGTGACGCCGGTCCCGGATCCGAGTAGCGTGCCTGCGACCGGTGGAAACTCGAGTTCCGTCGGGTCGGGTCCGGCGCTGTGACCGGTTCGGGCCCCGGCGACCGTCGCGGGGCTGGGATGGTCGGCACGACGACCGCGGGAGGCGCGCGACATGGCGTACGACGAGTCGATCTATCGGCGGCACGAGCCGGCCGGGCCGGAGCCGGCTGGTCCGGGCCACCGGGACGACTCCTGGTACGGCGAGCACGACTACCGCGACGACCCCGCCTCCGGATATCAGCAGCCCACCTACTCCGCCGGCTACCCGGCCGACGAGTACCCGTCCGACCGCTACTACCGCAGGGGCTCGACCACGGCGCAGTTCTCCGAGGCCCCGGAGCCGATGGCGCCGGCCCGGCCGGGTGTGTCGCCGGCCGTACTCGACGACGTCTTCGACGACCCGGCACACGGCGAGCCCGGCCGCGACCGGTTGGCTGTGCATTTCGTCTGGGAGTTCGTGCTGCTGCTGGCCGTGGGTCTGCTCGGGTACGCGCTCTACCGGGCCGACCCGGACCTGCTGCGCGGTGCACCGCTGGATCGGCTGCTGGTCGACGGGGCGGCGATCGGGGCGCTGACCCTCGGCGCCGGCCTGACCCTGCGCGCCGCCGCGCCGAACCTCGCCCTCGGCCCGGTCGCCGTGGCGGCGGCGCTGCACTTCGCCGAGAACGGGGACCGGGGTGTCATCGCCGCGATGATCCCGGCGCTGCTGTTCGCCATCGGGCTCGGCCTGGTGCTCGCGCTGCTGGTGGTCGGTTTCCACGTGCCGGCCTGGGGAGCGAGCCTGGCCGCCGCGCTCGGCGTGCTGGTCTTCATCCAGCAGCGGTCCGGCCCGGTCGACGTGCAGGGTGACTACGACCCGACCCAGCACTCCCTCTACCTGTTCGGCGGCTTCGCCGCCCTGGCCCTGCTGGGCGGACTGCTCGGCATGATCAAGGCGGTCCGCCGCTCGGTCGGCCGGTTCCGCCCGGTGGCCGACCCGGCTCGCCGTCGGGGTGGGGTGGCCGCCACCATCACCACGCTGTCGATCGTCATCTCGATGGTCGCGGCGGTGCTGGCCGGCGTGTTGCTGGCCGCCGACGGGACCGAGCGGGTGGCGCCGACGTCCGGGCTGGAGTGGTCCGGGCTGGCGCTCGGAGCCGCGCTGGTCGGCGGCACCAGCGCGTACGGCCGCCGGGGCGGCGTTTTCGGCACCCTGTTCGCGGTCACCGCGCTCACCCTCTTCCTCGCGTACGAGAACGAGGCGGACTGGGACATCGCGCTCGCCGCCACCGCTGCCGTGACGGTGGCCGTCGGGTTGGTCGTGACCCGGCTGGTGGAGACGTTCGGTCGGCCCCGCTCGGCCGGCGACACGGAAGAGGAGTGGCAGCCCGAGCCCGTTCCGCAGGGGCCGGCGCCGAGCACACCGAACTGGAGCGAGGACCTGCCGGAGCGGCCGGAGTGGTCCTCGGTGCTGCCCGAGCAGCCGCCGGCAGGGCGTACGGACCCGTGGGGGAACGACCGCTGGGGCTCCGACCGCTGATCCCGCCGTACGGTCGGGTCGCCGGCACCTTGGGACTCCCGGTGCCGCCCGGACCGGTGCGGGTTAGGCTCGGCGCTATGACCGAATCGTCAGGTGGTGGCCGGGCCGGATCCGACTTCGCGCAGCTCGATGCGTTGTCCACTGAGGAGCTGCGGGAGCGGGCGTTCGCCCGGGCCCGGGAGCGGCTCGATGTCGGCTTCTTCTGGTCGGTGCTGCGCCACCTTCCGAACGCGGACGAGGCCACCGTGCTGGACGGCTCGCCCAACTCGGTCGGCCCGACGGTGGACGAGGCGGTCGCGCTCTGGCGCCAGCTCACCGGCCACGGGTACGCGGAGCCCGACACCGAACCGCTGCTGCGGGCCGCCTTCATCGACTACCTGTTGAAGCACTGAACCGGTAAGCCCGATCGCCAATCGCGGCACCTATCGAATGTCCACTCTTTCGGATATTTGCTTGTTCTGCGGTGATGTTCGGCTATAACCCGTTGATACCTATCATCGGGCTGGGCACCAACGGGTGAGCAAGTCTCAGGTTTGTCCGCCGGAGCGCGCTGGGAATTAACGCGCCATGGCTCTCACCAATCGATACAAGACCGCAACGGGTGCGGGCACCTTGGCCGCACTCATCCTGGTCCTCGTCTTCGGCAGCCCCTGGTATGTCGACTGGGCCCAGGACAACACCGATCCGAACACGGCGGGCGGCTGGTTCCTCCGGCTGCTCGCCTGGCCGGCCTGGCGGTTCGACTCCGACGACTCGGTGCAGAACATCATCGCCGCCGACCTCAAGGCGATCCTGGTCGTCGTACTCACCGCGCTCTTCCTCTATCTGCTACCCGGCTCACAGCTCGCCCGAGCCCGGGGCACACTCAGCCAGCTCTTCGCCGGCTGGGCGTCGTACGTCTTCGCCGGTGCCTTCGCGGCACTGCTCACCACCCTGATCCAGGCCAACCCGACCCTGCTCGGCGCGTTCCGCGCGGCGGGCGACGGCGCCGGCTACGGCCTCTTCGTCGGCTGGATCATCGGCCTGGCCACCCTCGGCAGCTGGCGCGGCCGCCGCTGATGCCGCGTCCCGCGCCGCGCCGGGGTCCACGCAGATGCAGAGAAAGAGTGGGAATTCCGTCGGGAATTGCCACTCTTTCTCTACATGAGGCCCCCCGCTCGCAGCGGTGGGGTGGGTCAGGCGACGGGGTCGGCGGGGTAGTCGATGCTCAGGATGCGGTGGCGGGTGAGGAGTCCGACCGGCTTGCCGGCCTCGGTCACCTGTGCCTCGTCGGCGTTGGTGATGAGCAGGGTGGCGAGCGCGTCGTAGAGCGACGAGCCCAACTCCAACCGGGGCAGCGAGTTGTCGGACGGCTCTTCCGGCAGCGGTTTGAGCAGGTCGCGGGTGATCGGGGTGACGGCCAGACGGCGGATGCCCCGGTCGGCGCCGACGAACTCCCGGACGAACGGCGAGGCCGGCTCGCCGAGCAGGGTGGCCGGCTCGTCGTACTGCTCCAGCCGCCCGCCCTGGGAGAGCACGGCGATCCGGTCACCGAGCCGGACCGCCTCGTCCAGGTCGTGGGTGACCAGCACGATCGTCTTGTGCACCTCCGCCTGCAACCGGAGGAACTCCTCCTGGAGGCGGGCGCGGGCGATCGGGTCCACCGCCGAGAACGGCTCGTCCATCAGCAGCACCACCGGGTCCGCGGCCAGCGCCCGGGCCACCCCGACCCGCTGCCGCTGCCCGCCGGAGAGTTCGTGCGGGTAACGCCGGCCGAACTTGCTCGGATCGAGGCCGACCAGGTCGAGCAGTTCGTCCGAGCGACTCCGGATGCGGGCCCGGGACCAGCCGAGCAGGCGCGGTACGGTGCCGACGTTGGCCTGGACGGTCTGGTGTGGAAAGAGCCCGACGTTCTGGATCACGTACCCGATCCGGCGGCGCAGCTCGACCGGGTCGACCCGGGTGACGTCCTCGTCGTCGAGCAGGATCCGCCCGCCGGACGGCTCGATCAGCCGGTTGATCATGCGCAGGACGGTGGACTTGCCGCAGCCGGACGGCCCGATCAGCACCACCAGTTCGCCGGCCGGCACCGACAGGTCGAGTTCGTTGACCGCGACGGTCCCGTCCGGGTACTGCTTGCGGACCCCGTCCAGCCGGATCGACGCCGCGCTCGGCGCGCCAGTGCTCGACGCGCCAGCCTTACGCGTGGCGGCGTCCGGTGCGCTGCGGTGCGATTCCACGGAATCGTCCTCCGGGGTAGCGTTCACCTATGTCCTTCCACCTGGCCTACCGGGAAGCCCCGGGCAATCCGTGGTTCTCCTGGCAGTACGTGCGGGACAACTCTGACACCATTCTTGCCGCACTGCGAGAACACGCGAGCCTGACCGGGCAGGCGGTGTTACTCGCCGCGCTGGTAGCAATACCGCTTGCGGTCGCTGCGTACTGGTTCCGTGCTCTCGCCGGCCCGATTCTCGCACTATCCGGGATTCTCTACACGGTCCCCTCACTCGCGTTGTTCGCCTTCCTCGCGCCGGTGCTCGGCATCGGCACCACGACCGTTCTGGTCGGCCTGGTCCTCTACGCATTGCTGCTGATCATCAGAAACACGCTGGCCGGGCTCAACCAGGTGCCGGCCGAGGTACGCGACGCCGCCGAGGGAATGGGGTACGGCCGGCTGGGTCGGCTGCTCCGGATCGACCTGCCCCTGGCCCTGCCCGGCATCCTCACCGGCGTACGGCTGGCCACCGTCTCCACCGTGGCGCTCGTCACGGTCGGGGTGCTGGTCGGGCACGGCGGGCTCGGTCAGCTCATCCTCGGCGGCTTCCGGAACAACTTCTTCAAGGCCGAGATCCTCACCGGCACCGTGCTCTGCGTGGTCCTGGCCCTGGTGCTCGACCTGATCCTCGCCGGCATCGGCCGGCTGCTGACACCGTGGATCGTCCGGGGGAGGGCCCGATGAACGCGCTCGAACAGGCCGTGACCTGGCTCAACGACCCACTGAACTGGACCAATCCGGGCGGCATCCTGGACCGGCTGGGCGAGCACCTCACCATCTCCGCTGCCGCGGTCGCGCTCGGCTGCCTGGTCGCCTGGCCGATCGGGCTCTGGCTCGGCCACATCGGCCGGGGCGGCGGCTTCGTCCTGCTGATCTCGAACGTGACGCTGGCCATCCCGACCATCGCGCTGCTGACCATCCTGCCGCTGACCGCCCTGGGCTTCGGCCAGCGCCCGGTGATCGTGGCGCTGGCGGTCTTCGCGGTACCGCCGCTGCTCGCGAACGCGTACACGGGAGTACGGGAGGTCGATCCGGAGACGCGGGACGCCGCCCGGGGGATGGGACTGTCCGGGGGACAACTGCTGCGGCGGGTGGAACTGCCGCTGTCGGTGCCGTACCTCGCCGCGGGTTTCCGTACCGCGGCGGTGCAGGTGGTCGCCACGGCGGCGCTCGCCTCGTTTGTCAACGGCGGTGGCCTCGGGCAGATCATCAGCGCCGGTTTCGGACTCGGCATCGCCGTCGGCGGGGGCCAGATCCTGGCCGGCGGCCTGCTGGTGGCGCTGCTCGCGGTGCTGGTCGAGGCGATCCTGGCCGTTGTCGAACGGGCGGTCACCCCGCGCCCGCTACGTCGTCGGAGCCGTCGGGCGGACCGCCGCGCGGCCGCCGCCATCGCCGGTTCCTGAGCGAGACCCCGCCGTCTCCCTGGGCGGGGGCCTGTGCGGCGGGTCGCTCGAACGAGCGATCCACGGGTGGCGTTGCTCGCACCTTTCCGGCGAAGTGATACCGGCCACCGCCGGGCGGGAGGCCGGGAGGTGGCGTACCCGTTATCCGGGCCGGCTAACAGTGTGACGATCCGGTGACGACATCGCCCCCGAGTTGTCGGCGGGTGCGCGACGATGTTGGGTGGGAGGTCGCGGGCGATCGCCACGTCAGATCGTCCGTCGGACACGCGGCCGGCCCCCTGGGCCGCGCCGGGACACGGAAGGCGGGCGTCATGCGCGCACGTACACGTCTGGCGGTGGGAGCGGTCGGCGCACTCGCGGCGGCCACGTTCCTTGCCGGATGCGGGGAGTCAGGATCATCGGGGACCGAGGCGCCGCCGAGCGCGGCGGCCGGTGCCGGCTGTGCACCGGTGGCCGGCAAGAAGCTGGTGGTCCTTGAGGACGACAAGAAACTGCAGGACACCGACAACATCATTCCGGCGATCAACGCCAAGGCCGCCAAGCCGGAGCTGATCGCAGCGTTGGACAAGGTCTCGGCCGCGGTCGACACGCCGAAGCTGATCCAGTTGAACAAGGCCGTAGACGTCGACCGGAAGACCCCCAAGGTGGCGGCCGAGGAGTTCGCCTCCGCGAACAACCTCACCAGCGGCATCACCAAGGGTGCCGGTGGGCCGATCACCGTCGGGGTGGCGAACTTCAGCGAGAACCAGACTCTCGGTGAGCTCTACTCGATCGCACTGACCGCAGCCGGATTCCAGGTCAAGGTCCAGACGATCGGCAACCGGGAACTGTACGAGCCGGCGCTGGAGAAGGGTGAGATCCAGGTCGTACCGGAGTACGCCGCCACCCTGGCCACCTTCCTCAACGGCAAGGTGAACCAGGGCAGCACCACCCCGGTCGCCTCCTCCGACCTGAACCAGACGGTCACGAACCTGAAGGGTCTCGGGGAGAAGGTGGGCCTCACCTTCGGTGCCGCCTCCACCGCGCAGGACCAGAACGCCTTCGCGGTGACCCAGGCCTTCGCCGACCAGCACGGGCTCAAGACCCTGTCGGACCTCGCCTCCAAGTGCTCCGGTACGGCCACCATCCTCGGTGGGCCGCCGGAGTGCCCGCAGCGGCCGAAGTGCCAGGCCGGGCTGGTCGAGGTCTACGACTTCAAGGCCGGTTCGTTCAGCTCGCTGGACGCCGGTGGCCCGCAGACCAAGTCCGCGCTGACCAGTGGTGCGATCAGCGTTGGTCTGGTGCTCTCCTCCGATGGTGAACTCGCCGTCGGTTGACCTGTCCGTACACCGCCCGTGGGGGTCGGCGCCGCTGGTCGCGGCGACGGCCCCCGCGTCGCGTACGGGCGTTTCGGTGACGGTGGACGCCCCCTCCCCGGATTCGGCAACTGTGGGTAGGCTCCAGTGCCATGCCCGCCGGGGATGACACCGAGCAGCCGTACCGCCGGCAACTGCTGACCGTGCTGTTCTGGGTCGGTGTCGGGTTGGCCCCGCTAGCTGCACTGATGTTGCTGTTCGGGCAGAGCAACGGGCCGTTGCGGATTGCCGCCGTGCTGGCCGTACTCGCCGTTGTCCTGATTGGACTGTCAATTACGCTCCGTGGTGACGTACAAACCGTACGTTCGGAGCTGGAGGAGAGCCTCCTCGACGAGATCGAGGAACTTCGTGGCGCCCTGCGCAAGGACATCGGCACCGCCGCCCGAGCCACCCATCAGTCCGTCGGTGAGCAGTTGCAGGCGGTGCAGCAGAACGTGGAGGCGCTGCGCCGCCAGCTCGACGCGCGCGCGGAAGCCGTACCCGGTCGGGCCGGTGTGCCGGCGGCCGGAACCGTCCGACCGGGCTCGCCCCCCGCGGCCCCCGTCCCCGCCCCCGGTGCTCCGGTCGAGCCGGACCGCCGTGAGCCGGCCCGCGACGGCACCTACGGCGCCCCGCCGCGCGCTGCCGCCGAACGTGCCGCCAGTGCGCCGTCCCGGGCCGAGCGCGAGGGACGCGCCGGTCCCGCCGGGCGTGACCAGGACTTCGAGCCAGCCGAGTTCGGCCGGGCCGACCACCGCCGAGCCGAGGGCGCGGGCGCGGGCCAGTACGGCACCCCCCAACGCGGCCCCACCCAATACGGCGGCGGCAACCAGTACGCGGGCAGCCAGTACGCGGAGGGGGAGCCCGGGCCGGGTTACGGCGGCGACCGTGGCGGCAGGGGCGCGGCTGCACCGGCCGGTGGTCCCGGGCCGTCGCATCGGCCGCACCTGGCCGGAGGCGTGGTCCGGCACACCGAGACGGTGAAGGTCACCACCCGGCACACCATCGTCGGTCCGTCCGGTGACGACGGCGGGGCGGGCTCCGTCTACGGCGGGAGCGGCTACGGCTCCGGGCCGGCGTATCCGTCGGATCCGGGTTACCCACCCGGCAACGTCTACGGCGGTCGCGGCGACGAGCGTGAGGACGACTGGGTCGAGCCGCCGGCTCCCGGGCGGCGCAGGGCCGGTCCGGAACAGGATTCCTGGTCCGAGCAGTGGCCTCGGGACCGCGGCGACGGCGGGGCACGGCGTGCCGGCCGGTACGACCGCGACGAGCCGGAGGACACCGGGTACGACGGCGACCCGCACTGGTCGGGCCGGTCGGGCGACCGTTGGGCCTCGGTACGCCGTGACGAGCGCGGCAGCGAACTGCGGATGGGCGAACGGCGCTCGGCGGTACGCGCCGACGATTCGGGCACCGAGATGCGGGTGGAGGACCGCTGGGCGAGCATGCGTCGCGACGAGCCCCGACGGGCGGATATCCACCGCGACGAGCCCCAGCGCGAGCAGGCGTGGGGCGAGCGGTCCCGACGGGACGCGGATTCCCGACGGGACGCGGATTCCCGACGGGATACGGATTCCCGGCGGGACGCGGATCCCCGGCGGGAGGATTCCTGGCGCGACGAACCGCAGCGACAGGAATCCTGGCGCGACGAACCGCAGCGACCCGGGTCGTGGCGGGACGAGCCGGGCGTACGCCGCGCAGGTGACGACCGGGCACCGGGCGGGAGCGGGGGCCGCGCGGGCGACGACCGGCCGGCGGGTGGGCGTCGCCGGGCGGACGAGTGGTCCGGCTCCGGTGCGCACGGTGATGCCGGCGCCGACCGGCGGGGACGTGACGACGAGCGGGACGGGGCCCGGTGGGGAGCCGATCCCCGGCGCGACGAGGGACGTCGGGATTCCGGCGCGGTCGGCGCCCAGTGGCCCGGTTCGACCGTCTCGGGCGATGCCCACTGGCCGGACGCGGGGGCGTGGTCGGGCGGTGGGCAGGACCGCTGGGGTGGCGCCCCGGCGCTGCCGGCCGCAGGTGCCGACCCGTCGGCTTCGCGGCGTGCGGGTTGGGACTCGGCGGCGCGCGAGCCGGCCGGTCAGGGCCGCCGCCGCGCCGAGGAGCCGGCGTACGGCTATCCGCCCGACGACGACGTCCCCCGTGCCGGCGGGACCCGTCGGCGCTGAGCGGCACTACTTGTCGATGTCGCCCACCACGAAGAACATCGAACCGAGTACGGCGATCAGGTCCGGCACCAGACAGCCGGGGAGCAGGGTGGCCAGCGCCTGCACGTTCGCGTACGACGCGGTGCGCAGCTTCATCCGCCACGGGGTCTTCTCGCCCTTGGACACCAGGTAGTAGCCGTTGATGCCGAGCGGGTTCTCGGTCCAGGCGTAGGTGTGTCCCTCGGGGGCCTTCACCACCTTGGGCAGTCGGACGTTGACCGGCCCGGTGAGCCGGTCGACCTGGTCCAGGCACTGCTCGGCGAGGTCGAGTGAGACGTACACCTGGTCGAGCAGGACCTCGAACCGGGCGTGACAGTCGCCGGTGGTCCGGGTGACGACGGGCACGTCGAGCGACCCGTACGCCAGGTAGGGCTCGTCCCGGCGCAGGTCCAGGTCGAGGCCGGAGGCACGGGCAACCGGCCCGGAGGCACCGAACGCGGCAGCGTCCGCGGCGGAGAGCACGCCGACCCCGACGGTACGGGCAAGGAAGATCTCGTTGCGCCGGATCAGGTTGTCCAGGTCGGGCATCCGTCGGCGTACCTCGCCGATGGCGGCTCGGGCCCGCCCGGTCCAGCCGGCCGGTACCTCCTCCTTCAGCCCGCCGACCCGGTTGAACATGTAGTGGATCCGGCCGCCGGAGGCCTCCTCCATCACCGCCTGGAGCGTTTCGCGCTCGCGGAACGCGTAGAACATCGGCGTGATCGCACCGATCTCCAGCGGGTACGAGCCGAGGAACATCAGGTGGTTGAGCACCCGGTTCAGCTCGGCCAGGGCGGTACGCAGCCAGACCGCCCGCTCCGGCACCTCGATGCCCATCAGCCGTTCGACCGCCAGCACCACACCCAGCTCGTTGGCGAACGCGGACAGCCAGTCGTGCCGGTTCGCCAGCACGATGATCTGCCGGTAGTCGCGGACCTCGAACAGCTTCTCCGCGCCCCGGTGCATGTACCCGACGATCGGTTCGCAGGCCACTACCCGCTCGCCGTCGAGCACCAGCTTGAGCCGGAGTACGCCGTGCGTAGACGGGTGTTGCGGTCCGATGTTGAGCACCATGTCGGCGGTGTCGAGGCCCGCCCCGGTGCCGACGGTCAGCTCCCGCAAGGCGCCGGTTTCGGTGGTCATACCCGCCATCGTGGCACGCCTCGCCCCCGCCATGGGACTGGCCCGCCCGACTCGTCTGGCAGCCCGACTCGACCGGGCTCCCCGTTGGTTCGAGTGGCGGGGGTCAGGCCTTGCTGCCGAGGAGCATGGTCACCCGGACCTGTTCGGTGAAACGGTCGTCGGGGGACAGGGCGTGGCGGATCTGTTCGGCGAACTGTGCGCGCCGCTGCGGCGGAGGAAGCTGGTCGACCGGCAGGGCCGAGTAGACGCTGCCGACGAGCTGTTCCAGGTCCAGGTCGGCGGCGTACTCGACGTGCTGTTCGCGTACGTCGAAGCCGGTTTTGGTCAGAGCTTGGCGGTAGCGGAGCTGGCTGTCGGGGTCGGTGCCGCAGGCGTAGCCGAGATCCTTGTCCAGCCACGCCTCCAGCCAGCCGCGCAGGGCGCGTGACCAGTCGGTGTGCTGGAGCCACAGTGGAGTCCCGTTGGTCACCACCGCCACCCCGCCACCGGTACGTAGCAGCGGGAACAGGGCGGGAAACAGTTCGTCGGGTCGCATCCAGTGCAGCGCCTGGCCGATGGTCACCGCGCCCACGGTGCCCGCGCCCAGCAGGCCTCCCAACGCGGGCAGGTCGGCGTCGGTCCCGATCATCCAGGTCGCGTTGGTGACGCCCCGCTCGGCGGCGGCGGATCGGGCTCGGGTCAGCATGTCCGGTTCCGGGTCGACACCGACCACGGCGCGTACCCGCTGGGCGATCGGGGTGGCCAGTTGCCCGGTGCCGCAGCCGAGGTCGACCACGATGTCGTCGCGGGTCAGTGCGAAGGCCGCCACCAGGGCGTCGATCACCGCCGTCGGATAGCCGCGACGGTACCGGTGGTAGTAGTCGACGACGTCGCCGCGAAAGCCGAGCCCCTGCGCCATCGCCACAGCCTGGCAGCCGGGTCGCGGATCAGGACAGCGATTCTGCTCAGGGCAGGCGTGGTTACGGGGCCAGCAGGGCCGCGACCGCGTCGGTGACGATCTTCCGGCGGTGGGCTCGCGAGTGCCGGTCGAGCAGGGTGGCGAACTCGGGCGTGACGGCAGTCCAGAGGGCGGCCTGGTGGACCACGAGGGCGAGCAGGTCGACGGCGGTGTAGCGGGTGGTGAGCAGTCCGGCCCGCTGCGCCCGCTCGATCTCGTCGATCTTGTGCTTGTTGCTGGTCATGATCGATTCGAGGGGTGCCTGGGAGCCGGCCCGTTCCAGTCGATACCAGGTGGCCAGCCGGGTCACCTCGGGGTGTGCCTCGTAGCCGTCGAAGAGTCGACCGGCGTAGCCGGGCAGGTCCGTGACGTCGATCGGCACCTCGCGCACGGTGTTGGCGACGAGGGCGTTGAAGACCGCGTCGAACAGCCCGTCCTTGTTGCCGAAGTAGTGGTAGATCTGCGCCTTGTTGGACCGGGCCTCGGCCGCGATCCGGTCCACCCGCGCACCGGCGATGCCGTACGCGGCGAACTCCTTCGTGGCCGCGTCGAGCAGGCGCTGTCTGGTTGCCTGCGCATCCCCCACCATGGTCCGCAGCTTAGCTCACTAACCATCTAGTTGACGCTCCGGGCGGCCCGTGCTTCACTTCAACTAACCAGTCAGTCGCTAGCGCTGGATTGGACGGCCGCTAGCCACGACACCTTCATGAGGGGTAACAAACCATGCCAAAAGTCTTTCTGGTGACGGGCAGTGCACGCGGGCTCGGCCGGCACATCGCGGAAGCCGTACTCGGCGCGGGGCACCAACTGGTCGCCACCGCCCGTACGCCGGAACAACTCGCCGACCTGGTCGACCGGTACGGCGACCGGATCCGCCCGGTGGCGCTCGACGTCACCGACGCCGCCGGTGCCGAGGCTGCCGTACGGACCGCCGTCGACGCGTTCGGCCGACTCGACGTGGTGGTGAACAACGCCGGTTACGCCAACCTCGCCTCGACCGAGGACATCACCGCCGACGACTTCCGCGCCCAGGTCGACACCAACCTGTTCGGCGTGGTCAACGTGAGCAAGGCCGCGCTACCCGTACTGCGGGCACAGGGGTCCGGGCACATCATCCAGGTCTCCTCGGTCGGCGGGCGGGTGGCCACCGCCGGGCTGTCCGCGTACCAGGCCGCGAAGTGGGCGGTCGGCGGATTCTCCGAGGTGCTCGCGCAGGAGGTCGCCCCGCTCGGCATCCGGGTCACGGTGCTGGAGCCGGGCGGCATGCGTACGAACTGGGCCGGCTCGTCGATGTCGATCCCGCCGATCAGCGAGCCCTACCGGCAGACCGTCGGGGTCGTCGCGCAGGTGCTACGCGGCGGTAGCGGGAACGCGGCCGGCGATCCCGCCAAGGTTGCCCAGGTGGTGCTCACCGTCGCCGACCTCGACCAGCCCCCGGTACGGCTACTGCTCGGCACCGACGCATCCACCTATGCCGCCCAGGCTGGACGAACCCGCGCCGAAACCGACGCGCAGTGGCGCACCCTCAGCGTCTCGACCGACCACGACGACGTCACCGCCGCCGAACTCGACCCGCTCAACCGTTAACCGGAGTCCTCGACCGTCGTCGGCGGCACGCCCGGCTCGACGGCGTACCCGGGCACCGAGGGCCACCGTACGGTCAGCACCAGGCGAGGGCGGCCGGGGCCACCGATAGGATTCTGGCAAGCGAACGCCGGCCCGACGGGCTGCCCGATGCCGGTCCGCTCGGCTCGAACGGGGGCGGCTGCGATGGTGCGTACCGCCAGCGGCCCCGACCCCGCGGACGCCGGCACCGCGCGGTCACGCCCCGCCCCGGTGGTTGCCGTTGTCCTGCTCTCCCTGGCCGCCGGTGCCACCGACGCGATCAGCCTGCTGCACCTCGGTGGGATCTTCTCCAGCGTCGTCACCGGCAACATCGTGGTGCTCGGCGCCGCCGCGGCCGGGGTGGAACTGCCGACCCTGGTACGCGTGCTCGTCGCGGTCGGCCTCTACGGAGTCGGCGTCTTCGTCGGAGCACGACTGGCGGCGCTGCCCCGGTACGCGGCGTCACCGGGTCTGCGATGGCATCCCCGGGCGGCGCTCGGGTGCCTGGCGGTCGAGGTGGTACTGCTCGCCGCGTTCTGGGCCGGTTGGCTCGCTGCCGGCGGGGCGCCGACGGGAGACGTACAGGTTCCGCTGATCGCGCTCGCCGGGCTGGCGATGGGCTTGCAGGCGGTGGCCGTACGGGCGCTCGGGCGGGCCGAACTGTCCACCACGTACCTGACGGGCTCGTTGACCCGGATCATCGCCTCGATCGGTACGCCCGGATGGCGGCGGCGATTCGACGGGGTGCAGGCGTGGGCCCTGGGCGGAGTTCTGATCGGTGCCGGAATTGCGGCGGTGGTGGTGCGGTACCTGCCCTGGGCGGGCCCGTTGCCGGCAGTGCTGTGCACCGTTACCGCTGGTGTAGTCGTCCTGCGAATGCGTTCGAGAGTCGTGTATTTCCTATGAAGACCGGCGTCGCCGGGCATCGGGGGACCATCTTCGACGGTATTCTCTGCCGAGTTTCGATGGCCGCCGGGTTAGTCGCGTGTCAGCCGCAACGGGCCGCCATCGCCATGCGTCTTTCAGATGTACGCCTGAAGCAATCGAGTTAGGGGAACCGGTGCGAAGGCAATTGCTACTCCGTTCGTGCGTCCTCGCCCTGGTGGTGGGCGCCGCTGCCGGGTGCAGTGAATCGGGCGCGGCGACGGAAACCCCGGGGCTCGAATCCAGGGGCACGACGATGACCACCGTGCAGCCCACCCGCCAGGACCTGGCCAACAAGGTCAGCCTCACCGGCAAGGTCACCATCAACCCGGTGTTCGGGCTGGTGGCGCCGGTCAAGGGGCAGGTTCGCTACCTCGACGTGAAGACGCCGACGAGCACCCCGACGAAACCGACCAGGGTGGCCAGTGTCTGGGTGTCCGGCAAGGCGACCCGGATCGAGGTGCCGGCCGGGGCGGTGTTCGCCGGTCGGCTGGTGGACGACCGTTCCAACGTGACCGTCGGTATGCCTATCGTCTCGGCGAAGATGATCGGTTACGGGCTGGTCGCCGATCTGGACGGTGCCCAGGCGTACCAGATCGCCGAGGGGCTCGCGACCGTCCAGGCCCAGATCAAGAACGGCCCGGGGCCGTTCCCGTGCAAGGTGCTCGGCACCATCGCCGCCCTGCCCGCCGGCACCATTCCGGACCCGCCGGCCGCACCGCCCGCCGCACCCCAGCCGGGTGCGTCGGCCGCCCCGCCGATCGTCGTACGTCCGGACGAGCAGGGGAAGACCGAGCCGTCGGAGCCGACCGGCCTGCGGGTGGTCTGCACCGCCCCGGCCGACGTGAAGCTGATCAACGGGGCGACCGCGACGCTCGAAGTGGTGACCCAGCGGGCTGCCGGCGTACTGACCCTGCCGGTCGAGGCGGTTGCCGGGGTGCAGGGCAAGGGCAAGGTGGACGTGGTCGGCCCGGACGGCGTACGCCAGACCACCGAGGTGGTGCTGGGGCTCAGCGACGGCAAGGTCGTGGAGATCAAGTCCGGCCTGACCGGTACGGAGACCGTTGCCGTACCCGGCCCGAACCTGCCCGCGGCAAAGCCCGGCGAGGGCGATCCCAACGCGCCGATGGGTGGAAAATGACGGCGCTGCTGGAACTCAACGGCATCACCAAGACCCTCAAGGGACAGCAGGCCCCGCGTACGATCCTCGCCGGTGCCGACCTGACCGTCGACCGTGGCGAGAGTGTCGCCATCCTCGGTCGTTCCGGTTCCGGCAAGAGCACGCTGCTGAGCCTGATCGGCCTGTTCGACCGGCCGGACGGCGGGCAGTACCTGCTCGGCGGCCGGGACATCACCAAGCTGTCCGAGCGGAAGGCGGCGGCGCTGCGCAGCGCCGAGTTCGGCTTCGTGTTCCAGCGGTTCTTCCTGCTCAAACACCTGACCGCGGCGCAGAACGTGGCGATGGCCCTGGTCAACGGCCAAGGTTGGATGTCCCGTCGCAAGCGCAAGGCCAGGACGATGGCGGCACTCGACCAGGTCGGCATCGCCCATCTGGCCAAGCACAAGCCGGCCCGGCTCTCCGGTGGCGAGCAGCAGCGGGTCGCGGTCGCCCGAGCGCTCGTACGCGAACCCCGCCTGCTCCTCGCCGACGAGCCCACCGGTGCGCTGGACACCGAGACCGGCAACCTGGTGATCGAGGTGATGCGTGCGGCCACCGACCGCGGCTGCGGGCTGATCCTGGTCACCCATGACTGGGACCACGCCAACAAGATGCAGCGGGTGCTGCGGCTGAGCGACGGGCTGCTCGAACCGGCCACCGACACCAGGCCGGTCGCGGAGACCGTTGCGACCGCCCAGCCCGTCCCGGTGGCCGACGCCACGGCGGTGTACCGGTGATCCGGCTGTCCGGGCGGTTCCGGTCCGCGCTGATCATCGGCGGTCAGGGCATCCGGGCCCGCAAGACGCGCACCCTGCTCTCGATGGTCAGCCTGTTCCTGGGAGTGCTCGCCGTCGTGGTCGTCCAGGTCGGTGCCGAGACCGCCAAGAGCGCCCGGTTGGCCGACCTCGAACTGCACGCGGGCAAGGACGGCACCCGGCAGATGTACCTCCAGGGCACCGCCGACTCGGTCCGGATCAGCCAGGAGACGCTGAAGGGACGCCCGGACGCGATCGCGGTCACCAGCCTCCAGGCGATCATCGGGGAGCCGAACGTGACACCGATCAATCCCGGTGGGGCCCCGTTCGACCAGCCCGGCGGATACGGCATGAGCTACAACATGAGCTGCGACCAGAGCGGCAACTGTTATCCGGTGCCGATGAACGGCCAGGATCAGGCCCAGGTGCCCGGTGCGGCGATCGAGATGAGCCTGAGCGCGCTGACCGGTGATATCCGGCAGTTCCGGCCGTTCCGGTCGGTCGCCGGTAACTGGCTGGACTTCTCCACCGAGCCGTCGTTGTCCCCCGGGCTCGTGGTCAACCTCGAAGCCGCCAAGGGCTTCAGCCGCAACCGGGTGCCGGCGGAAATGCGGATCAACGGGACCACCGCCAACCCCACCCCACGGATCCTCGGGGTGGTCGACGACGGCAACTCGCAGCCGGTCGCGTACGGCAGGGCCGACGAGCTGGGTTACTGGCTGCCGGCGCCGACCGGCAACATGAACTACGGCCCCGGTTTGCAGATCATGATGGCGCCCACGGCGCTCGACGTGGAACAGCTCCTGCGGGTCCGGCTGATTGCCAGCGGCATCCCCGCCGACCAGTTGCACGCCGAGACGATCCAGGCCCGCAAGGAGATCGCGAAGGAACTGGCGCTGATGCGTTGGATCTTCCTCGGCATGGCCAGCCTGGTCCTGCTCATCGGCGTCGCCGGCATCCTGAACGTCGGGCTCGCCACCGTCGGCGAACGGGTCGAGGAGTTCGCACTCAGACGCGCGGTCGGTACGCCACGTTCGTTGCTGGCCGGCATCGTGCTGGCGGAGACCCTGCTGACCGGCCTGTTCACGGCGGCTGCCGCGATCGGGCTGTCGGCCGCCGCACTGACCGCGATCAGCACCCTCTTCGGTGACCGGGAGCAGTTCCTGGCCGATCTCGTCTTCCCGTGGCAAGCAGGGGTGGCGGGGGTCGTCGCCGGTCTGGTCGCCGGGGTGCTCGGTGGCCTGATCCCGGCGATCCGGGCCGCCCGGATCCCGATCGCCACCGTGATGCGCGCCTGAGCGGAGCACCGCCACTTCCGGGCCCGCCGGCCAGCACGTCGGCGGGCCCGAGCGTCGGATATCCGTACGCGCTGCCCCGGTGGCCAGCCGGGCACGGTGGAGGCGTGATCCGGTAGTCTTGGCCCTCGACGGGCTGCTAGCTCAATTGGCAGAGCAGCGGACTTTTAATCCGCGGGTTCTGGGTTCGAGTCCCAGGCGGCCCACCAGATAACACCAGCTCAGGCGAGGTATACGTGCCGGGTGGCCCGGTTCAGACCTGCTGGTCCTCGTCGGGCGCGGGGGCGTCCTGGTCCACCGAGGTCAGGGCGTCGCGGAGCGCGGCTCTGGAGGTGATGCCGAGCTTCGGGAAGATCTGGTACAGGTGGGCGCCGACGGTCCGGTGGGAGAGGAACAGTCGCTCGCCGATCTGCTTGTTGGTCAATCCGGACCCGGCCAGCTCGGCGATCTCGCGTTCCTGAGGGGTGAGTACGGCGGCGCCCCGCTCCACGTTTCGCGGCCGGGTCATGCCGGTGGCCCGCAGTTCGTTCGCCGCCTCCTCCGACCACGGTCGGGCGCCGAGCCGGTCGAAGGTCTCGAGCGCCGTACGGAGCTGGAGCCGGGCCCGCGCGGTCGCCCGAACCCGCCGCAGGTGCTTGCCGTAGGCCAGTTGCACCCGGGCGAAATCGAACGGCCAACGTTCCGCGTCGGGCAGCGTCAGCGCCGTTTCGAACAGTTGCTCGGCATGGTCGTCGCCTGCGGCGATCGCCGCCGCTCCGGCGCTCAGCAGTGCGAGCCGCGACGACAACGCACCAAGATTCGCCCGCTCGATCGCTTCGACGTGGGCGGCTGCCTCGGCGTACCGGTTGGTGCGGACCGCCGCCTCGACCAGGTCCATGCAGACCCACATGGCGTGCGGCACGTACGGCGCGATCGTTCCCGGTGGGCTGAGCATGACGGCGTTGTTGTACGCGCAGTCGTAGTCGCCCCGGCCGAGGTTGTTGAGGGCCTGTGCGTGGTACGCGAAGAACTCGGCAGTACGCGCACCGCGCGGCGCGGCGAACCGGAGGACGCCGCCGGTGAGCGCGAAACTCGCGTCTCCGTCGCCCCGGGCCGCGGCGAGTAGCGCCTGGATGTAGCGGAAGTACCAGGTGAAGAACCGGTAGCCGTACTCCTCGCACAGTTGGATGCCCTCGTCCGCCAGTTCCGCGGCCTCGGCCCACCGCCCGGTGTGGTAGTCGTCGAAGCAGAGATGCAGCAGTACGCCGAGGTGGCGGCGGGCTGCCCCGACTCCCTCTCGCCCTAGTTGGACCACCCGCCAGTTGGCCTCGCGGCAGTTCGACAGCCGGTCGAGGTAGATCGACGCGGTGCCGATCCGGACGATCCTGGTCGGGTCGGTTTCGTCGCGCAGACCGTCGAGGATCGCGTCGAGCCGGTCGGTCGCGGACTGCCCGGTTCGAGCGGGGTCGGCGAAGGTCCTGGCCGCCACTGCGAGCAGTTCGGGCACCTCCGGGGTCAGCCGGTCGAGGGCGGCGAAGAACGGCTCCCAGGCTTCCGCTGTGCCGGCGAAGAAACACAGCAGCAGGAGGGTGTGCAACGCGTCGACGAGTGCCTTGTCACCCGCGTCGTAGCCGTGGTCACCCGCTTCGATCGCGCCCACCAGCAACCGGTGGGCGGTGCCGATGTCGCCGTCGGTGTTGATCAGCAGGTATACGGCGGCAGCGGCGGCGTGCAACGACTCGCCGCGGGTGGGACTCGCCCGGCGGGCGTCGTCCAGTAGCTGCGACGCGTTGGTCAGCTCGCCGCCCGCGTCGGCACCGATGTACGCGGCCTCGGCGAGCCGGCGGCTCCGGTCTCCGGGATCCGGTGTCAGGTCCGCCGATCGGGTCAACGCGGCAACCGCACCGACGGCGTCGCCCCGTTGCAGAATTCGGTGTGCGGCCCGTTCGAGTAGCAGGGCAACCTGCTCGTCCGGGCCGACGCAGGCCTCGCCGAGGTGCCAAGCGCGGCGCTCCGGCTCCGAACCGAGCGTCCCGGCCAGGGCGGTGTGCGCCCAGCGACGTTTGCTGCTGGTAGACACCTCGACCACCGCCGACGCGATCAACGGGTGACGGAAGCTGAGCCGGCGATTGCTGTCGTGCACATGCACCAGTTGGTCGCGTTCGGCCGCTTCGAGGTCGTCGATCCGGTACGCCCGCCCGGCCGCCGCCAGCAGTACGTCGACTGCACCGGTGCCGTCCAACGCGCCCAGCAACATGAGGTCGCGGCACCGCTCGGGCAGGCTCGACACGCGTGCGGCGAAGAACGTCTGTAGGCGTTGGCTCAGCGGGAGGACCGAGGGGAGGGACGCCACCGCGACACGTTGCGGTCCGCTCAGGGCGGTCGGCAGTTCCAGCAGGGCGAGCGGGTTTCCACGAGCTTCCGTCAGCAGCCGCCGCCGGACCGTCGGTGCCAGCCCGGGAAAACGGTTGGTGATCAACTCGGCCGCGGCGTCCTGGCCCAACGGTTGCAGTTCCAGATCGGGAATGCCACCGCGTTCGAAGAAGCCCCCGGTCTGCGACCGCGACGCGGCCAGGAAGCCGACCCTGCTCCCCACCAGCCGACGCGCGACGAACCCGAGCACCGCGCTGCTCGCCCGGTCGAGCCACGGCAGGTCGTCGACCACGAGCAGCAGCGGTTGGTCGGCGGCCACCAGGCGTACGAGCAGCAGGGCCGCGTTGGAGACGAGCAGTCTGTCCGGCGCCGGTCCGGAGCCGAAGCCGAGCGCGATCCGCAGGGCATCCCGGTGATCGGGTGTGAGTCTCACGAACTCGTCGTACAGCGGGAACAACAACTGGTGCAGGCCGGTGTAGCTGACGTCGGCCTCGAACTCCACCCCGGCCGCCCGGAGGACCCGTACGCCCGCATCCCCGGCTGCCTTTGCCGCCGCCTCGACCAGCGCGGTCTTGCCCACGCCCGGCTCGCCGGAGATCAGCAGCGCCCCACCCTTGACCGCGGCCTCGGTGAAGAAGGCAGCGATGTGCGCGAGTTCGTCCGCACGCCCGACCAGTGCTTGGGCCGGCGGTTCGGGGTGGTGCAACGCGGGACCTCCAAATCGGCGGAACAGTGCCACCGTCCTGCTGCCAGTCTGGCGTCTTCCGCCGGGACGAAGGGCCAGCTTGCCGCAGCTCTCGGACCGATACCGCCGCCCGGTGAAACTCTCCTGCGGTGGCTCCGCGTGGCGGAGGCTAGCCCGTGCCTGGCCGCTGGCGGCCCCACGCGGCCGGCCCAGTGGTGCACTTCACATTTCCCTCGCGCCCGCTGCGATCAGCGTGACCGGATCGATCGACGGTCGCCGGGTCCAGTCATATGACTGGTCACTCCGGGGCCCGGCGTCGGCAGAGTGTGTCTCGGCACGGTGATGCACCTCGCGAGGGTCGGACCGACCTGACAGAACGCGTACGGGATGGAGGAGAAGATGCTGGAAGACCGTGCCGTGGCCGGGGCGTCCGGAACGTGGTCGGACATCCACTGGCCGGCTGGGTTCGCGCCCTCGTACGCGGACTCGTTCCTGCACGACGAGATCATGATCGCCGCCCCGGCGGAGCGGGTTTTCGGGCATCTCGTCGACGTGGCCCGATGGCCCTCCTGGTTTCCCCAGGTTCGGCGGGTACGGCTCACCGGCGGGCTACGTCCGGGTGGCTCGTTCGAGATCGAGATATTCGGGCTGCGACTGGACGGTCTGGTCGGTGAATGGGTGGTCCCCAGCCGGTTCGGCTGGGCGGGCACCTCCGTCGACCTGAGCATCTACCAGGCGTGGCGCCTCCTTCCCGTGCCCTCGGGCACGAGGGTGATCGCCGAGCAGGTGGAGCGCGGACCGACCGCGGTCGCCGCGGGTGACCGCCGGGCGGGACGGATCCGCGACGGTTATCGGGAACTGCTCCTTCGGCTGAAGCGTCTGGCCGAGGAGAGCGAAGCGGGTCGACACGTCGAACCGGGGTGGGCCGCCGGCCCCGACGCTTTCCTTCGGTGATCGCCGCCGGACGCGGCGGCAGGCATCGAATCACATAGAAGTACCTGAATCGCTATTCGAGCCGGGTTTTGGAGTCTCCGGAACCCGGCGGGGTGCCGCACACCCAAAAACAGAGGAGAGAAGCACCGTGAAGATGAGCGGGAACACAATTTTCATGACCGGGGGGACCTCGGGCATCGGGCTCGGGTTGGCGCTCCGGTTCCGCGATCTCGGCAACCGGGTGATCGTGAGTGGTCGTCGTACCGAGCTGCTGGAACGGATCGCCGCCGAGCACGAGGGCATCGACACCGTGCCGCTGGACGTGACGGACCCGGACTCCATCCGGCGGGCGTACGAGTCGGTCACCCGTACGCATCCCGAGGTCAACGTACTGATCAACATCGCCGGGATGATGCTTCCGGAGAACCTGCTCGATCCGGCACACCTGGCGGTCGCGGAGTCGACGGTCGCGACGAACCTGTTGGGGCCGATCCGCACGATCGCCTCGTTCGCGCCGTACCTGGCGACGAAGGAGCAGGCGACGATCATCAACGTCTCGTCTGGGCTGGCGTTCGTGCCGCTGCCGCTCACCCCGACGTACGACGCCACGAAGGCGGGAATCCACTTCTACACCGAGGCGCTGCGGGCACAACTCGCGGACTCCTCGATCCAGGTCATCGAACTGGTGCCCCCGCCGGTACGCACCACGATGATGAATCAGGAGAACAACGAGCAGTCGATGCCGTTGGAGGATTTCCTCTCCGAGACGATGGACCTCCTGCAGGCCGAGCCCGACGCCCGGGAAATCCTCGTCGAGAACGTCAAGTGGTTCCGCTTCGCCGAACGCAACGGCACCTACGACGAGACCTTCGCCCTCGTATCACGCGCCCACTGAGCATTGCCGCGCGCGCCAGGTGGACCTGTGCGAATTCGGATCACGCATCAAGCACGCAAGACCACTCGTACGAAATTCCCACCCCGAAAGAGGAATTGACATGACGGATCTCAAGGACAAGGTCGCCCTGATCACCGGCTCGGCTCGGGGCATCGGCAGGGCCATCGCGCTGCGCTACGCCGCACTCGGCGCCCGGGTGGTCGTCAACTACAGCAGCAACGAGGCCGGCGCGCTCAAGACGGTGCAGGACATCCGTGACCTCGGCTCCGACGCGGTGGCGGTCCAGGGCGACGTGTCGAACGTCGCGGCCCTGGAGAACCTCTTCCAGGAGAGTCTCCGCGCCTTCGACAAGATCGACATCGTGGTCGCCAACGCCGGTGTCGAACTCGTCGACCAGCCCATCGCCGACACCACCGAGGAGCAGTTCGACCGGCTGTTCTCGATCAACACCAAGGGCACGTTCTTCACCCTGCAGAAGGCGGCGAAGTACGTCGCCGACAACGGCCGGATCATCTACATCGGATCGAGCACCACCAGCCCTGCCGTACCCGGGTGTCGGGACGTACGGCTCCAGCAAGATGGCGATGCGCTACACGGTCGAGGTGCTGGCGCAGGAGATCGGGCCGCGGGGCGTGACCGTCAACACGATCCTGCCGACGGCCATCGAGGGGGCCGGCGTATTCACCGTCCTCGCGGACGACGCCCCGATCCGGAGCGCGGTGCCCCGCCCGATCGGGGGGCGTCTGGGACGGGTGGAGGACGTCGCGGACGCGGCCGAGTACTTCGCCGGCCCGCTCGCGTACTGGGTGAGCGGACAGACCCTGCTCATCGCCGGCGGCGCCCTCCAGTAACCCCGACCAGGTCCCACGCCGGTGGCCGCCCGCATATCCGCGGGCGGCCACCGGTACCCGCACCGCCGGGTCGACACCACGTGGAGAAAACCAAAATGACGAGGTACGAGTTCAAGTCCATCGGCCAGCGGCTCTCGAACTGGGGTCGGTGGGGGGCGGATGACCAGAGGGGAACACTGAACTTCCTGACGCCGCAGGTGCGCTTGGACGCGGCCCGGTCGGTGCGTACGGGGCAGGTCTTCGAGCTCAGCATTCCCATCGGCAGGGACGGGCCCCAGCAGGCGGACGGCGGAGCGGTCGGCCGGATCAATCCGGTCCACCTGATGAGTGTGCATCCGGGTGACTTCGACCGCCCGGACGGCATGGTCGGTGCCGACGACTACATATTCATGCCCCTGCAGGCGGCCACCCATTGGGACGGGCTCGCGCACATCGGGTACGACGGCCTGCTCTACAACGGTGTTCCGGCCAACTCGATCAGGAGCATGGACGGAGCGAAGCGTCACGCGATCGACCAGTCGCTGCCCGGCGTGGTGGGTCGCGGAATACTGCTCGACATCGCCCGGCTGCACGGCCGGGACTGGCTCGCGCCGAGCCACCCGATCACCCCAGACGAACTCGACGAAGCCGTCAAGCAGCAGAACCTGACCGTCAGGTCCGGCGACGTGCTGCTGGTCCGGACGGGCTGGCGGCGTAAGGCACTGGTCGAGGGCTGGCACGGGTGGATGGAGACCGAACCCGGCCTGACCGTGGACTGCGCCGGGTGGCTGTCGGAGCGGGAGATTTCGGCGGTGGCCAGCGACAACTGGGCGATCGAAACGCAGCCGGCGGGCGAGGCGTGGATCCCGCTGCACTGCGTCCTCATCCGGGACATGGGCATGACGCTCGGTGAGAACTTCAACCTGGAGGAGTTGTCCGAGGCGTGCGCCGCGGACGGCCGTTGGGACCTCCTCCTCAGCGCCCCCGCGCTCCGGATCCTGGGCGGTACAGGCTCTCCGGTGAGTCCGATCGCCATCAGGTAGGGGATCGTCCGGTTACCTCGCCGTCCGTTCCTTGGCCTCCGGCCAGGGAGCCATTTCGTCGAAGTCCTCGCCCTCCTCGGCCTTGACCCACCAGCCCGTGTTGTTGACGTAATGCTCGAACCACCCGGTGAGGCTGGGCGAACAGCTCGTCGACCCGGTGACGTGTCTCGCGCCGGCCCGGCCACGCTCCGCCGGCCAGCGCCAACGGCAGTAGCACCATCAGCATCGACCGGGTGTTGACCGCCAGTTGCATCCACCGCCCCGTGAAGGACTGGGTGGACGACAGCGGCATCACCGTGCCGACCACCAGCATCAACAGGGCGATGCCGCCGGCCGCCGAGCGGCGCAGTTCGACGCGTAGGAACCGCCCCGTCATGCCGACACCTGCCCACGATGGGCTCGCAGCAACGCCGAGTAGCCGCGCTCGGTGGCGCTGTCACCGGCGTCGCTGGCTCCGCCCTGCTGGGCCAGTTCTCCGGCGGTGCCCTGCCACACCAACCGACCCTCGTTGACCAGTACGACGTCGGTGCAGGCCACCGCGACGTCCTCGACCAGGTGGGTGGAGACCAGCACGCAGCCGTCCACACCGATCTCGCGCAGCAGCTCGCGGAAGTCGAGGCGCTGTTCCGGGTCCAGGCCTACCGTCGGCTCGTCGAGCAGCAGCAGCTCGGGGTCGTTGACGATCGCCTGGGCGATGCCGGCGCGGCGCAGCATGCCGCCGGACAGCGTTTTCATCCGGGAGTCGGCGCGGTCCGCCAGGCCCACCCGTTCGATGGCCCGTTGCACCGCGCCGGGGATGACCGCCTGGGGCATCTCCTTGAGCCAGGCCATGTACTCGACGAACTCCCGGACGGTGAAGCGTGGGTAGAAGCCGAAGTGCTGCGGCAGGTAGCCCAGGCTGCGGCGTACGTTGGGCAGGTCCGCGTTGCCGGTGACGTCCTCGCCGAGCAGGCTCAGTCGCCCGCCGGCCGGTTTCAGCACCGTGGCCAGGGCTCGCATCAGCGTCGTCTTGCCGGCACCGTTGGGTCCGAGCAGGCCGTGCACACCCGTGCCCAGCGCCAGGTCTAGCCCGTTGACCGCAAGATGCCGGCCGGCCCGGACCTGCAGTTTCTCGGCGTACACCGTCCACGCGTAGGTGGTCGGTGCGGTCTCCGCCACGCTGACCGTACGCATCATGATCTCTCCATTCGTCATGTCTGGTATGTCCTCGCGGACGTCGGAGTGCTCCCGTCGACGGGAGGAAGGGTGAACGGGTGCGCGGGATCAGGTCCGGTCGACGCCGAGACGGCGGTATTCGCCTGCCCGGAGGAACACCACGGCCACCAACGCCACGGTGATCGCCGCCCATCCGGGCCAACTGTCGCCCGACAGGACGGCCGGGAGTTGCCGGCTGGCCAGGCTCGGCGCCACCACCGCAACCGACCAGATCACCGCCAGTGTGAGCGCGGCCCGGTCCACCCCCACCAACCCGCCCAGCGCCAAGGTTCCGGCGGTGAAGCCCAGCGACGGCAGCAGCCACAGCGCGGGGGAGTGTCCTGTTCCCCAACCCGCCACCGCCAGCACCGGTACGACCGCCAGCAGCACCGCCAACGTACGGCGCAGCAGCAGCCACAATCCCGTACGGGGCGTGGTGGCCATCAGCTCCCAGGCCGGGTCGAGGCGCCTGCTCCAGGCGGCTGCCACGGGCAGCAGCGGCACCATCGGCGCGATCAGCAGCACCAGCGAAGGCATGCTGACGAAGGTCCGCTCGAACAGGACAGCCATCAGCATCAGCGTGGCCGCCGTGAGCAGCCAGGGCAGGACCCGTGCGGTGACCCCGGTACGCCGCAGCCGGCGGTGACGCTTCGGACCCGGGCCGGTGGCGATCCCGGTGTCGATCCCCTCGGCCACCCGGTTCAACAGGTCCCGGGTGCTCGGGTCGACAGCGTCCGCGAGCAGAGCCCGGCAGTCGGCGCACGACTCCAGGTGCGCCTCCATCGCCCAGGTGGTGGCGTCGTCGAGAACGGTGTCACCCGCGGCGTACCGGGAGATGAGTGCCGGTGTGGGGTGAGGGGTCATGACAGTGCCTCCCGCATCGCGATCCGGGCCCGCCTCGCGCGGGTCTTCACGGTTCCTTCCGGCATGCCGAGCAGCAGGGAGGTCTCGCGTGTGGTCAGCCCGTCGAGGACCATCGCGCGCAGTACCTGACGCAACTCCGCCGGCAATGCCAGCAGAGCCCGCTCCATGTCGGCGCCGATCTCGCCGGCCAGGGCCTCCTCCTCGGCCGCCGGGGCTACCGTCTCGAAGGTCTGCACCGCCGGGACCCGCTCCCGTCGGGCCCGGTGCCGGAACGCGTCGACCAGCCGGTGTGCGGCGATCGTCCACAACCAGCCCACCGCACTGCCCCCGGCCAACGCGTGCGCCTGACTACCGGCGGAGCGCCACACCGCCAGGTACGTCTCCTGCAGCACCTCGGCCACCACGTCCTCGTCGGCGCAGCGCCGACGCAAGCGCGTGGTCAGCCACGGGGCCGTGCGCCGGTACAACTCGTCGAAGGCACGCCGGTCGCCCCGGGCGACGCGACGCAGCAACTCGCCCTCGTCGAGTCCGTCCAAGCTTCGTCTCACATCAGGCAAGACGAATCGCACCTTCGCCACGGTTCTCCTCCCGACATGACCCGCGTCACATCTGACGCGGGGAGTGTCGAGCGCGTCAGCCGCGGGCGCGTTCGAGCCCGTCGAAGAGCAGGTCGAGTGTGTACTCGAACTCGACCTGGCTGTCGCACCAGCCCAGCGTGGGGTCGGAGACGTCGTGGACCTCGGACGCGACCATCGCGGTCAGGTGTGGCAGCGCCTCGGCCATGGCGGCCAGGTCCGCCTCGGCGACGTCCACGTCCGTGTTCCCGCCGGCCGACGCGGGACGGAAGATCTCCTGGGCGAAGCCGAGGGCGAGGCTGCCGAACGCGTGGATCGCGCGGTGGGCGATCCGGTACGAGAATCCGCCGTCGACCAGCGTGCCGATGATCCCGTCGTAGTAGGCGTACACGGCTGTGGGGATGGTCGGGCGTGAGCTGAGCAGGGCGGGCGCCCATGGGTGACGGAGCATGACCTCGCGCGCCGACAGGAAGCGCTGGCGCAGTCGCGTACGCCAATCCTTGTCGGAACCGGTCGCCGCGGTGCGGCCGATCTCGGTCTCGATCTGGGCGATGACGGCCTCGGCGAGGCCGTCGAGTAGGCCTTCCTTGCCGGGGAGGTGATGGTAGAGCGACATCGCCTCGACGCCGAGTTCGGTGGCTATGCGACGCATGGTCAGCGCCGGGATCCCCTCCTTGTCGGCCAGCGCGATCGCCGCCGCGAGAGCGCGCTCGCGGCTCAGTGGCTCCCGGGGTTTCTTAGCTGCCATCGATCCTCTTCCTTGCCGTGGCCTTACATTGTATGGTTGCCTTACGTTGTAAGGCTCTCCGATGTCGTCAGGCGCTCAGTCGAAGGAGCCACCATGCACCCGTTGGTCCGTACCGCCCGCGCGACCGGGCTGCTCTATCTCGGCCTCGCCGTCACCGGAGCACTCGGCTTCCTGACCATCCGTCCGCGGCTCTTCGTCGCCGACGACCCGAGCGCGACCCTGGCTCACCTGGTCGAGCACGAATCCCTGGCACGCATCGGGATCGTCCTCGAACTGCTCATCGTGCTCAGCCAGACGCTCACGGCAATCTGGTTCTACCGGTTGTTCCGTACGGTGAATCCGGTCGCCGCCGGCAGCATCGCCGCCTTCGGCCTGGTCAACGCCATCGCGGTCCTCGGCAGCGCGGCCCTGCTCGCGACCGCGACGCAGGTCGCCGTCGCACCCTTCGGTGACGCCGCGACTACCGCCCAACTCGCGTACGTCATCAGCGGCAACCTGTGGACGGTGGGCGGACTCTTCTTCGGACTGTGGCTCATCCCGATGGGAATGTGCGTGCACCGCTCGGGATTCATGCCCCGCCTCCTGGGCTGGATCCTGATCGTGGGTGGCGTCGGCTACGTACTCAGCGCGTTTGTCGGGTACCTCGCGCCCGACGCGGGCGTGGTCACCGACGCCCTCGTGGTCCCGGCGACCGTGGGCGAGTTCTGGATGATCGGCTACCTGCTCGTCCGTGGCGTCCACCTGGGGGCGCCGGCCGAACCGCCGCACGAGGCTGCGGTACCGCTCAGGGTGCGGTGAGGATGACCGGCCCGTCGGCGGTGACGGCGATGGTGTGTTCGAAGTGGGCGGCCCGGCTGCCGTCGACGGTGGCGATGGTCCAACCGTCCGCCAGGGTGCGGCAGCGGGTCCCACCACCTTCGAGCAGCATCGGCTCGATCGCGATCACCAGCCCCTCGCGCAGCGGCATACCGCTGCCCGCCGGGCCGGTGTTCGGCACCGAAGGCGCCTCGTGCATGGCCTTGCCGACGCCGTGACCGCCGAGGCCGTCCGGCAGGCCGTACCCGGTTTCGCGGGCGACAGTTTCGACCGCGTGGGAGATGTCGCCGATCCGGGCACCGACCGTGGCCGCGGCGATGCCGGCGGCAAGCGCCCGGTCGGTGGCGTCGGCGAGCCGCCGGGCCGCGTCGTCGACCTGCCCGACGGGTACGGTGATCGCCGCGTCGCCGTGGTAACCATCGACGTACGCGCCGCAGTCGATGGAGAGCAGGTCGCCCTCGGCCAGCACCCGGCCGCCGGGGATGCCGTGCACAACCACGTCGTTGACCGACAGGCACAGCACACCCGGGTAGGGGATCGGCGCCCACGCGGGGTGGTAGTTCAGGAAGGACGGCTTGGCGCCGCCGCTGGCGATGAGTCCGGCGGCGAGTTCGTCAAGCTCGATCAGGCGTACGCCGACGCGGGCCGCCGCGGCGACCGCGGCGAGGGTGTTCGCGACGATCCGACCTGCTTCCCGCATCGTCGCGATCTCGGCTTCCGATTTGAGCACAACCATGGTCGTTAATCTAGCGCCGAGCGGCGGCCGGACCGGGGCCTGCGGTGCGTACGGCGATGATGACCAGGCCGGCAAGTAGGGCGGGCAGGGCGAAACCGTAGAAGCCCAGCTCGTTCGGGAACCGGTCGGCGAGCAGCCAGCCGCCGTACAGCGGGCCGATGATGCCGCCGAGCCGCCCGATGCCGAGCGCGGTGCCGAGCGCGCGGGCCCGGTGACTGGCCGGATAGGAGGCGGCGATGTACGCGTTCACCAGTAACTGGGTGCCGACCGCGCCGACTCCCACCACGGCGACCAGCACGAACCCGATCGCCACCGGCGGCCCCTGGGCGAGCAGGACGAACGCGACCGCGGCGGCGATGAAGGAGAGCGAGATGACCCGTCGCGAACCGAACCGGTCGGCGAGCGGGGCGGCGGTGAGCGACGCGGCCACCACCCCGAGGTTGAGGGTGAGCAGGAACGCCAGCGCCGAACCGAGGCTGTAACCGACGGCGGTCATCAGCACCGGCAACCAGGTGCTGGCCCCGAAGAGGATGAGCAGGCTCAGGAATGTGGTGGCCCAGAACAGCAGGGTCCGTACCCGGTAACCGGTGCCGACCAGCAGCCGCCACGAGCCGGACCCGCGGGCCGAGGTGAACGGTACGGGCGCGGCCGGGACGATCTCGGCGTCGATGGAGAACCGGGCGAGTTGGGCCCGCGCCTCGCGCTCGCGGCCCTGGGCGATGAGGTGTTCGGCCGACTCCGGCAGCCAGCGCAGCAGCACCGGGACCAGCACGAACGCCGGCAGGACCCCGGCGACGAACATGGCCCGGAAGCCGCCGTCGGTGGCCAGCGAGAGGGAGAGCAGACCGCTCAACGCCCCGCCGACCCCGATCCCGCCGAACACGATGCCCTGGTCCAGGTGGCGGCGGCCCGGTGCGGCGTACTCGGCGACCAGGGCCGCCACGGTCGGCATCAGCGACCCGACACCGAGGCCGACCACGAGCCGGCCGGCGCCGAGTACGCCCGGTGTGGGGGCCAGCGCGCAGATCGCCATGCCGATGCTGAACACGACCACACTCAGCACGAGTACGGGCCGACGACCGCGCCGGTCGACCAGGGCGCCCGCGACCAGGGCACCGAGCAGCATGCCGACCACGGCCATCGCCCCGAGTACGCCGATGTCGCCGCGATCCAACGCCCAACCGTCCGCCCGGAGCAGCGACGGTACGACCGCACCGAACATGACCACGTCGTAGCCGTCGAGCACCAGTACGGCGAAGCAGAGCGCCAGCAGTGCGCGGGGTGTCCGGTGGACAACCAGTCCGGAACGGGCCGTGCTGATTGTCCGCTCGCTGGTGACCATCTCAGAACCCTCCGTACGTCGCAGCGCCGGTGCCGTCTGGTGTTCCGGTCGGACGCTACGACCGCACGGGAACCGTTCTTGACTCTCCGCGCAGCGACTCTTGCCCGAGGGTGCACAAGCTGTCGGCAGAGTCGGATCGACGGGGACCGCAGAGTCGGCACGGGGGGAGTTAGCCTGCGGCGCGGGCGGGGTTAGCGTCGATGCACCGGCCTCCGAGGTGATGCACATGTATCCGCCAGCACCCCGCTGCATGGACATCCGCACCTTCCGGAACGACGACGCCGACGCCCGTGCCGACGCCGACGCCCGTGCCGACGCCGACGCCCGTGCCGACGCCGACGCCCGTGCCGCCGCTGACGGCGATGCTGCCGCTGACGCCCGCACTGCCGCTGACCGCGCCGCTGACGGTCACGCTGGCGGCGTGGTGTCGCTGCGGGAGGAGCGCATCGGCCCGCTGACCGTCGCGCTGCTGTCGTCAGGTTCGCCGACGTCGGCTTCGCTGTCGCTGCGCCGCACCGCGGATCACGTACGCGCTGGTGGGGCTGAGGTGGTCCAGCTTGCCGTGCTCGATGCCGGCCGGCTGGACGTACGTCAGGACGGTCGCGCGTCGTACGTGGAGCGAGGCGGGTTCTTCCTGCTCGACGCCGCCCGCCCGTTCGCCATGTATACCGCCGCCGAGGTCGAGTTGCGGGTGTTCAAGTTCCCCCGTGTGGCGCTCGGCCTGGCCGACCGGGAACTGGCGAGGCTGACCGCGTCGCCGCTGCGGCCGGACCACCCGCTCACCACGTTGTTGACCCCGCTGCTGGTCCAGCTCGCGGCGCCCGACTCGACGCTGCACGCGCAGACCTGGGAGAAGCTGGCCAGGCACGTGGTCGACATCATCGCCACCCTGGTCAACGACCATCTGCTCGACCTGCCGCCGGACGAGTCACCCCGGCAGACGCTGGTCGCCCGGATCAAGGACTACGTCCGGGAGCACCTCGGCGATCCGGGGTTGTCGCCGCAGCGGATCGCCGCCGAGCACCACATTTCACTGCGTTACCTGCACAAACTCTTCGCCAGTGAGTCGACGACGCTGTCCCGGTGGATGTTGCAGGAACGGTTGCGCGGGTCGCGTAGGGAGTTGGGCGAGGCCGGTGGGCGCTGGTTGTTGGTCGCGGCGGTCGCCCGCCGTTGGGGCTTCACCAGCGCCGCGCATTTCAGCCGGGCCTTCCGCGACGCGTACGACATGTCGCCCCGAGAATGGCAGAACAGCGCCCTTCCTCATCGCCAGCGACGTGAACTTGCCACATCCGGGGCTCGCCCAACCACAGTGGAAGGGCCCTGGGAAAACTGACGCCTTCGACTCGTACATCGTCTTTGATGTACGTACATCAAAAACGATGTACGTGAATTCTGCGTTGTCGAGTCCGGCCGGAGCCGCCGCACTCGCGCCCGTTCAGACCAGATGGACGCGGTCGACCGAACCGTCCGCCTGGACGAGCGTGAAATGTCCGTCGGGCGCCAGGTCGAGCATCAGCGCGGCGAGTCGCAACGCCCGGTTGACCACATCGGTACGCGTATCCCGCTGGACAACCGCAAGTCTGGTCAACGCCGCCTCGGCTGCCGGTGTCAGGTTGACGGTGATCTTCGTCAGTTCGCTCATCGGTTCCGGTGAACCTGCACCCAGCCGAGGAACCTTTCGTACAGGGCGCGCGGTTCCGGTGCGGTGTCCGGGTTGAGCGTGTGCAGATCGGTCATCGCCTGCTGGAACTGGATGGCGAGATAACAGCACAGACTGATCTCCAACCCCCGGTATCCCTCGGCCAGTCCGAGCCTCGCCTCCGCGCACGGCCACGGCATCGCGTCGACCCGGCAGAACCACATCGGCCGCAGCGGAATGTGCAGTCCCTGATCGGACGCGAACCCGTCGGTGGGCTCCTGAGCCAGCGCCGCCGGTGGTGGTCGCTCGGCCAGGGCCCGGCGGTGCACCACCAGGGCGAGGTCCCGGCCGTCGACGTTGCCGGGGAGCAGTTCGACGGCGAGCAGGCTCAGCCAGTCGCCCTGCCAGCCGGTCGTGCCGGGTGGGACGTGCTTTACGCGTACCCGAAGGCTTGTGAGCCTGCCGGTCGACGGATCCGGACTGATCAAATAGTTGCCGGCGGCCAGGTCCAGAATTTCTCCCACCCGCAGCCGAAACGGTCCACTCACCGCGACCGCACCACCCGGTAGCCGGTCAACTGCCCCAAAGTCATGATCCTCGGCCGGTATTCGGCCGTCGGCGCGCTATGCCACGCCGGGCTGTGGCGTTCCGCTACCCCCATAGGGGTAGTGGAACGCCACAGCCCGGGTGATTCCTCTTCGATCATGGGGTGGGATCGGCGGGCGGTCCACCAATCGCGAATGGCTCTGAACATCGCGCACCTCCTGCTGCTCGGTATTGGAAGCGGACCACCCCGGGGGTGGGGAAGGCCGGGGTGGTCCGCGCGGTTCCGCCCGTCCTTTCGCAGGCGCGATCGGCTAGCCGGATTCGAGCGGTCCCGCTGGATGACAGTCTGATGTGGAGCCTTTACGCTCGGAAGTGCATTCGTCGGGTCGGGGATTATTCGGCGCAGACCGGAAGGGCTCGTGGTCAGGCAAGGGAAAGCTGGGGAATTGATCATCAACATCGGGGAAGGCAGGGAAACAAGTGGGAATCTCGCCAATGGAATTCTTGGTTCGCGAGCTACGTCGTCGGCGGGTAGCTGCCGGGCTGACGCAAGCCGCTCTGGGTGAGAAGGTGTTCTGCTCGGACACGCAGATCAGTGGCATCGAGACCGGCACCAAGCGGGTGACCTTGAAGCATCTCAAGCTGGTGGACGCAGCTCTCTCTACCGGCGGCTACTTCGAGACCGTCTGGGAAGAGATGGTGAAGGACGGCGCGGCTCCAACGTGGTTCCTCGACTGGATGACTGCCGAGCGCGAAGCGCTCTCGCTGCGGTGGTACGAACCACTTGTGCTGCCTGGTCTGTTGCAGACCGAGGACTACGCGAGGGCGATCCTAGGTTGTGGAGGGCTCGTGACGGCCAACCAGATCGAGATGCATGCCGTCAGCAGGCTCGCGCGTCAAGATGCCGTGCTGAACCGCGAGGACCCTCCACAGTTCGTCGCCGCGATGGGCGAGGCAGTCCTGCGCCGGATGATCGGAGGGCCTGCCGTGATGGCGGACCAACTGAAGTTTCTGCTCGAAGTAGCCGAGCGGCCCACGGTTCACCTGCACATACTCCCTGACGACGTGCATGAGAACGCGGGGCTGTCGGGAAGCTTCATCCTTGCCCGGCTTCGTGATGGGGAGCTTGGGTACATGGACACCCCGCTGCGCGCGATGGTAGCTGAGCGCGATGACGACATTGCGGTTCTACAAACCAGGTGGGAGAGTTTGAGGTGCGACTGCCTGTCCGAACGACAGTCGATTGAGATGATTAGGGAAGCGGCAGAGACATGTACGACATGACCGGTGCGCAATGGCGCAAATCGTCCCGATCCACTGACAACGGCGGCGCGTGCGTGGAGGTGGCCGACAACCTCCCCGGGCGGGTACTGGTACGGGACACCAAGGACCGTGACGGCGGCACACTCACCTTCGGCCCGCAGGCGTGGCGCGCGTTCGTCGGCCTGGCGAAGCAGCACTGACTCTTCTCGGCATTACGCCTCCGCCCCGTTCGGCGCGGAGGCGTTGCTGTGTCCACGCCCGTCTACTGCCGAGGCGGCAGTGGGTTCGTGACCGCCTGCTTGCGGTAGTAGAACCAGCCGAGGGCACAGCCCAGAGCGGCGATCAAGCCGGCCCCGCCGCCCCTGGTCAAGCCCAGGAACACGGTGACGTACGGGCCGGAGCCGTTCAGGTAGGCGGGGCGGGCGGCGAGCAGGCCGCCGGCAACCGTGGCGAATCCGATCAAGGCCCACACCGCGTGTGCGACCAGGGGTGGCATCGCCACCGGAGCATTGGTGCTCGGCCGCCGGGCATTCGTGAACATCCAGTGGGTGAACCAGGCGAGCAGGGCCGCCCCGCCGACGACGGTGCTGGCGTACTGGGCCCAGCGGTAGCCGGGGATCCCGGCGTGGATGCCGTTGAGCCAGGGGATGTGCGCCGGTCCCCAGGCGGGGACGTGGGTGAACGAGTCCCAGACGACATGGGTCACGGCGCCGACCGCCAGCGAGGCGCCCAGCAGGGCCAGTCGGCGCCAGTTTCGCAGGTGGAACAGGAGCCCGCGGGGCAGCTTGGGGTCGATGCGTTCCCGTACCGCCGCCGGGGCCAGCGCGATCGCGAACGGCGCCAGCACCGCCTGCCACACCCCGAAGGCCAACCCACCCAGCAGTACGTCCACGGTCAGCGCCCCGGTCAGGGTGTGGGTGGTGCTCCCGGAGAACCGCAGCGGCACGAAGTACGGCAGGTCCGGTGTCATGCTGCCGATGACCAGCGCCGACGGCACCAGCCCGGTACGCAGGAACGGCAGTACGGCGGCGGGGTGGCTACCGGTGAACGGCATGGTTCCTCCGATCCGCGCGGTGGTACGTGGCCGGTCTGCTTCAGCTAACCGCCACGGAGCCCGGTGCGGTGCGCGCGCATGCTCCCGTCAGCCATTCGTGAAACGGGCGAAAGCGCTCAATCGTACGGAATTGTCGTCGGCTGCACCGTACCGTCTGAGTCATGGCCCACGTTGTACGCCGCGCCTGGCCGATCGGCCTCCGGGTGCGGCAGCATGGACGGGTGCATGAGGGTACGGCCGAGAAGTGCGCCGAGCTGGCCGGGTCGCTGGCCGGCGGCGATGTCGTGGTGCTCAGCGGCGCGGGACTCTCCACCGAGTCGGGGATCCCGGACTACCGGGGCCCGAGCGGAGCCCTGGTACGCACCAGCCCGATGACCTACCAGACCTTCACCGGTGATCCGGTGGCCCGGCAGCGCTACTGGGCGCGCAGCTTCCTCGGCTGGCGGCGGATGGCCCGTACCCGTCCGAACGCCGGGCATCGCGCGGTCGCCCAGTTGCAGCAGCGGGGGCTGGTGACCGGCGTGGTCACCCAGAACGTGGACGGGCTGCACCAGGCCGGCGGCGCCGACCGGGTGGTGGAGCTGCACGGCAGCCTGGCCAAGGTGATCTGCCTGGGCTGCGGTGACCTGACCTCCCGGGCCGAGCTGGACCGGCGCCTGGGCCTGGCGAATCCGCTGTTCGACGCGGAGGCGACGGCGGTCAACCCGGACGGCGACGTGGACCTGTCCGACCAGGCGGTCGCCCGGTTCCGGATGGTCACCTGTACGGCGTGTGACGGCGACACGCTCAAGCCGGACGTGGTCTTCTTCGGCGAGACGGTGCCGCCGGACCGGGTCCGGCAGTGTTTCGACCTGGTGGAGAGCGCCAGGATGCTGCTGGTGCTCGGGTCGTCGTTGGCGGTGATGTCCGGCCGCCGGTTTGTCATCCGGGCGGCGAAACTCGGCATCCCGGTGGTGATCGTCAACCAGGGCGCGACCCGTGGGGACACGTACTCGGCGCTGACCATCGACGCCCCGCTCGGCGTGGTGTTGCCGGAACTCGTCCGGCTCTGCCCCGACCCGCTCTCCGTACGGCTTCCCGCCGAGCCGGGTACGGCGGCCCGCGCCGTAATCCTCTAGAGGCGTACGGGTACGCGAGTTTTGTCGTCCCTGCTCGTGCTCAGGCTGCGGGCGGGCATGCTGCAAAGGGAACGGCCCCCGAAGGAGGCGCAGCGTGCCGGACTACGACGATGACTGGACCGACGATCAACGCGGGCTGTACGACGAGTGTTACTCCATCGGGCACGCCTGGGCGACCGACCAGGACACCTCCGCGGACGATCTCCAGCAGGTGCTGAACCTGGCCGAGGCGGACGAGGACGATCTCGGTGATGTCGAGCTGGACTATCCGCCGCTGGTCGACGCGGTGGCCGAGACGACCGGGGAAACCGTCACCAGCGTCACCGCCGACCGCGAGGACCCCGCCTTCCGTGGCTTCGTCGACGGCGCCCGCGACGGCGCCGCCGAAGACGTCTTCGGCCTCTGACGACTTCTCCTGATCACGTTTCCTGATCACGAAGAGTTCGGCCGGTCATAGCGAGCCGAACTCTTCGTGATCAAGGAGCTGAGGCGAGGTGGTGAGGGTTAGGCGGGGTGGAGGTCGGCGATGATCACGGTGACGTTGTCGGGGGCGCCGCCCTGGTGGGCGAGTTTGACCATCTGCTCGGCGCACTGCTGGGGCTCGGTGTGCTGGGCCAGCGCCTCACCTATGGCGTCGTCGTCGACCACGTCGGATAGGCCGTCGCTGCAGAGCAGCAGCCGGTCGCCGGCCACCACCGGTACGACAACGGTCGCCGGTACGAGTTCGCTACCCTGCACCGCCTGGGTGATGATCGAGCGCTGCGGGTGCCGGTGGGCCTCCTCAGGGGTCAGCGCGCCCCGGTCCACCAGCTCCTGGACGAAGGTGTCGTCCCTGGTGAGCTGGTAGAAGTTGGGGTCGCGCGCGAGGTAGCAGCGGGAGTCGCCGACGTGCAGCACGGACAGCCGGTCGCCGGTCAGCAACACGGCGGTGACCGTGGTGCCCAGACCGGTCCGGCTCGGGTCGGTCCGCCCGACCTCCGCGATCTGTCGGTTGGCCGCCGCGAGCGCGTCGGTGAGCGCCGTCGTGGGGTCACCGTCGATCGGGGTACGGTCCAACGGCAGCAGGTTCCGGATCACGATCTCGCTGGCGACCTCGCCCGCCGGCTGCCCGCCGACACCGTCGGCCACCACGAGCAGGCGCTCACCCGCGTGGGCGGCGTCCTCGTTGTTCGTGCGGACCAGGCCGGGGTCGCTGACGATCGCGGTACGCAGGCGCAGGTTCATGCCGTGCAGCATGCCAAGCGGAGCACCGGATCGTCTCTACGCAGTGTTGCGTAGGGTTGATCCATGATGCCGGTCGCCATGGTCGGGCGCGGCGGTGAGCTGACCGAGCTGACCCGCGCCTGGTCCAGCCTGGCCGGCTCGGATCCGCCGGCCCGCCGTACGGTCGTGATCACCGGGGCGGCCGGGGTGGGCAAGAGCCTGCTGGTCGCCGCCGCGCTGGACGGGTTCGACCCGCGCCCGAGCTGCGTGCTCTTCGGCACCGCCCGGGTGCACGATCCGGCGCCGTACGACTGGTTGGCGGCGGTGCTCAGCGGCCGGGACACGACCGGTCTCCCGCTGCCCGCGGACGCGCTCGCCTGGTTGGCCCAGCATCCCAACGCACCCCGCGAGCGGTACGCCCCCGGCACGCTGCTCCGGCTGGCGGTGGCGACCGTACGGGCGTTGGTCGGGGCGGGACCGGCGGTGATCGTGGTCGAGGACCTGCACGCGCTCGACCCGGCGAGCCTGAACCTGATCGGCGAGCTGGCCGCCGCGCCGGAGTTGCCGGTCCTGCTGGTGGTCGCCAGCCGGCCACCGGAGGCGGCGCTGGCGCCCGAGCTTGCCGCGCGTACGCTCGCCCGCCTCACCGGCGCGCCCGGTGCCGTACGCCAGCACCTCGGCGCGTTGACCGTCGAGCAGGTGGCGGCGGTGCTGGGTCAGGTGTACCCGGACGGGCCGGTGGACCGGCAACTGGTCGAGACGGTACGGGAGCGGACCGGCGGGAATCCGTACCGGCTCACCGAGCTGATCGCCACCCGGGGCGGGCACGGGCCCGACGGACTGGTCGGCGAGCCGCCGCCGGAGCATCCGAGGTTGCCGGTCGAGCCGATCGGGGCGGAACTGGGCGGGGCGGAGCTGACCGCGCGTGAGGTCGAGGTGCTCGGTTGCCTGGCCGCCGGGATGTCGAACAAGCAGGTGGCGAGATCATTGGGCATCTCGGTCCGGACGGTCACCGTGCACGTGTCCAATCTGCTGCGCAAGACCGGCTCGGCGTCGCGTACGGAGGCGGCGCTCTGGGCGGTACGCCGGCAGTTGACCGGACCGAGTCAGCCGGTCTGATATCCGACTCGGGGCGGCCTCGACGGGTCCTACCAGCACCACTGTGGCTAATTGATCAATTGTCCCAGCGGCTGGTCGGCGATTTCTCCACCCTTGACGCGTACGACATCATTGGCACATAGGACTGGGCCCGTGAGAAGGGGGTGGTCGCCATGACTCGTGGCGCCACTGTAGAAAGATCATTTGATCCCTGGGCTGGCCAGCTCCTTTGCTTGATTCACTGACCTGGTTCCCGGCGCATTGGCGCTGAACCATGATCGATAATCACATGCTCTCCGGGTCTCCGGCGTACCTGGATCCATGACAATTGGCGGATGGTGGTGCACGAGAGATGAGGATTCAGCCTCGTCAGCAGCTCCTGGAGATCTGGTCGGCCGTCGTGCGGTCCTCCTGGCGGGACGGCCGATGGGTGTGGGGCGGCGAGAACGGCTCCAATTCGATCAGTGACGCCGAGCAACTGCTCTGCCTGCTCCTACCCGCGACCCAGGTGGACGCGTTCAACATCGACCGTCCGGACGAGACCGCCGATGAAATGATCAAAGTGCTGCGCCCGCTCGGTACGGCGACCCAGATACCCCTGGTCCTGGTGCAGATCCTGAGCGAATACTTCCGCCGCTACACCCATGAGTCCGGTACGCCCATTTTTTCGGGTGGCAGCTATTTCGGCATAGACGATCCCGCCCAACCGGCCACCCCGCAGCAGCGTGACCTGGACATCGTGGACTCGTTCGCGATGTCGGTGACCCTGTCGCTGGCGACCATCGGTTTCGTCCGGGTGTTCCGGGGCGCGGTCCGCCGTGAGGAAACCCTCCAGGAGATCGCCGAACTGGAGGCGATGGCCAGCGCCCGGCTCAGCGCCGCCATGGTCGGACTGCTGCGCAGCTTCGCGGTCAACGTCTTCGACGTCGACTCCAACGAGGGCCGGGCGCTGATCCGTACGGTCAACCAGGCCGGGCTGCCGCAACGCCAGATCGTCTCCCAGCTACGCCGGGCCCTGCGCCAGACCATGGCGACCTTCCGTGAGGTCCTGATCGGATCCGGCCAGGTCGCCGACCTGGAGAGCGCCAACCGGCTGTTCGAGTGCGGCTGGTCCTGGGGCATCGTCAACGACGCCCCGGTGGTCGAGACGGACGAGCCGGTCGGTGAACAACCCAAGGGCGTGGCGCACGAGCTGCCCTGGCTCTACTTCACCGTCATCGCCGTGGACGCGATCGAGGACCTGTTCTCCGAACGTACCCGCATCCTCGGGCTGCTCAACGACGAGCAACAGCGGCTGTCCCGAGCGCTGCAACTGCGGTGGGAGCTGACCAGGACCTACTGGGCCACGGTCGCCACCTTCGGCGACGGGCAACGGTGGCCGCTGGAGGACATCCCGTGGCGTACCACCGACGAGGACTCCTCCGACTACTACACGCTGCTGGTGACCTCGCTGGCGGTCAAGGGCCTGATGCTGGAACGCGGCTCCGACGCCGAGCTGTCCCGAGTCGGACTGGCCCTGAGCGAGCTGGCCAACCGGGCCCGGATCACCCGCCGCCCGTTCGACGCCGACCCGGCGCTGACCCTGCACTCACCCGGCGTACGGCTGACCCTGATCGGCAGTGAGCAGCTCGGCGGCCCTCGGCTGCGCTGGATGGTCAGCGAGTTCTCCGCGCTGCTGCTGCAACGCACGTCGTTCATCGCCGGCCTGCTCAGCGACGCCGAGCAGCGCGCCTCGCTGCTCGACCTCGCCGACCGGATCTGGGACCACCTGGCCGCCCGACGCCTCGACGGCGGCACCGGCCGCAGCCTGTGGGACCAGCCGGCGAAGGTCTTCCGCCAGATCAAACAGAACCAGGACGGGACCTCCTGGTACTACACCGAGCGGGTGGTCCAGGGGCTGGTCACCACCGCCAACATGCTCAACCGCCCGCCACTGCGCAGCGACCGGCTGGCCGACTACGCCCTGGACCTGCTCAGCGAGGCCGAGCACCTGTACGACATGGAACTGCTCAGCGGCGCGGCCGAGGGCGGTCCGAAGATGCAGCAGACCCTGCACCTGATCCGGGTCAACCTGCGCCGGGCCCGCGAGATCGTGCAGGACCGGCCCGGCTCGGCGGCCGCGCTGGCCACCGAGGTGCTGCGTTCACTCGACGAACTGGACGCCGCCCGCCGTGACGTCTCGGAGGCGGGCTGACCATGCTGATCTTCGCTACCTCGGACAAGGGCGGCACCGGCCGCTCCGTGACCAGCAGCAACGTGCTCTACCGCAGCGCGCTGCAGGGCACCGACGTCTGTTATCTCGACTTCGACTTCGGCTCACCCACGGCCGGCTCCATCTTCAACATCGACTCCGCCGTGCACGGCACCACCACCCAGACCGGGCTGCACGTCTACCTCAACGGCGAGTGCGCCGAACCGAACCGGATCGACGTGTGGTCCGAATCCGACCGGGCCAGCCTGCGCAACCGGCCGCCGGGCGCGGGACGGCTGATGCTGCTGCCCGGCGACATCGGCGGGGGCGAGTTCCCGAGCAGCGAGGAACGGGTCCGGCAGTGCGTACGGCTCTTCCTCCGGTTGGAGGAGGAGTTCGAACTCAGCCTGATCGACCTGAGCGCCGGACGGTCGTACGCCACCGACATCGTGCTCGCCGCCACCGCCTCCCCCGAACTGCGTTCGGTCAAGGCCCGCTGGCTGGTGTTCCACCGCTGGACCCGGCAGCACGTGCTCGCCGCCTCCAGCCTCGTGTACGGCGCCAAGGGCATCCTCGACACCGGCGTACGACGCGGCCACAAACACGACGACCTGATAAACGCGCTGCGCTTCGTGCGTACCGCCGTGGTCGACCCCGACTCACCCGAGCTGGAGGGACTCCAGCCCCCGCAGGTGGCCTGGCTGCGTGAGTGCAACCAGGACCTGTTGGAGCTGGCCAGCAACAACAGGGTGGGTCGGACCATGATGATCGGCTCGGTGCCGTTGGACCCGGTGCTGCAATGGCGCGAGCAGCTCATCTCCGACAACGACGTGTACGCCCGGCGGATCGCCAACCTGGAGACGGTCGAAGCGTTCTCCTCCCTGGCCAAACGCATAGTCGACGACGCGGCCTGGGAGACCCTGTGACGAAAACGGATGTGAGCTTCGAGGAAACCGCGGCCCGACGTACGGTCGAGTCGGTACCGCTGTCCCATCTCTCGATCGAACTCGGCCACCTCTACATCGAGGAGTTCGCGGGCGGCGTCCAGCAACTCCGTCGACATTTCTCGCGGGTCGCGCCGTGGGTGGCGGCGGCCCGGCAGGCGGCGATCGACCGGGTTCCCAAGGGCCGGGCCCGGATCAGCACCTGCTTCCTCATCGACGACTACTTCACCCGGTTCAGTACGCCCGGCGAGGTGGTCCGGCAACTCCAGGAAGCGACCGAGGGCACCGGCCTGGTCATCGACTACTTCGCCCGCGAGTCCGGCTGCGCCCAGGCCGACGACATCCCGCTGGCCAAACTCGTACTCGACCAGCTCGTCTCCGACCCGGTGCCGGAAACCAACGGTGAACGTCCACCGCTCACCGAGACCGGTTGGCTCTGCAACGGCAAACGCTCCCCGGCCACCGGCCCGGCCCAGGCGATGAGCGACTACGCCTGGCAGCCGCCGGTACAGAACGCGGCCAACCGGCATTCCATCTTCATGGACGTCGAGCTGTGGGACTACGAGGAGGACGGGCAACTGCGCTGGTCCTGCCCCTTCCTCGCCGGGGTGTGGCAGCTCATGCGACTCGGCCTGCTGCGGCACGAGGGCGAAGGGGTGACCAACCCGTACCAGGTCGAGGAGTGGCCGGACGACTGGGACGAACTGCCCGCCGTGGTGAAGCTGAACCCGCGGGCGGCGCCGTTCAGCGCGTACCGCACCTTCTCGGTGCTCGGGTCGCGGTTCCTGCCGATCGAACACGCGGTCCGGACGATCCTCAGCCAGGTGTCGATCGGCCCGGCGGTGCTCGACCAGATCCACACCCGCAGCCGCCACGAACACGTCGACGTCCCCAAGGACCTCGTGGAACGGATCGAGTACACGTTCATCTCGGACTGACCCGCGCTCGTCGCGCACGGCCCGGTTCGTCGTCGGCCTCATCGCGGCACGTCCGGCAGTTGGTCCGGGTCCGCGCCGGGCAGCCAGGTCAGCGCCTGACCGGCGAACCGGCGGAACCCGTGGTCGCCGTCCTCGCGGGCGAGCTGGGTGAGCAGCGTACGGGTCTGCGGGTCGGCGCCGAACCGGGTGCCGAGCAGCCGGACCGCGGTCACCCGTACCGACCAGTCGGGGTCGTGCAGCCGCTCGACGAACAGCGCCCGCACCTCCGGGTGGTCGGCGAGCCGTTCACCGAGGACCCGGAGCACCTCCCGGCGTACCTGCACGTCGTCGTCGTCGCGGGCCTTGTCGATCAGCACCTCGCGTACGCCCTGGTCGGCTCCGAACGCCTCGCCGAGGATCCGTACCGCGACGCAGCGCACCGGTACGTCGTCGCTGTCGGCCCGGCCCAGCAACGCCTTGCACTGCGCCTGTCCGGGACGGAACTGGCCGACGAGCGCGGTCGCCGCCACCCGGAGCAGTTCCGCGTCCGGGTCGAGGCGTACCCGGTCGAGCAGGATCTCGGCCAGCTCCGGCCGGTCGCCGAACCGGTCGACCAGCATCCGCATCGCGGCCAGCCGCAGCCGGGCACTCTTGTCCACCCCGACCCGCCCGGCGAGCAGTTCCCAGGCCGGTTCGTCCTGCTCGGCCAGCGCGGCGATCACCGCCGCGGCGTGCGCGAACACGCCACCGTCCGAGTCGTGCCGGGCCCGATCCACGAGTACGGCGTGCACCTCGGCATCCGTACCCGCCTCGCGGGCCAGGGCCCGTACGGCGGCGAGCCGGACCTCCGCCCCGCTGTCCTCCCGGGCCCGTTCGATGATCAGCTCGCGCAGGGCGGGTTCGGTCACCCACTCCGCCAGCGCCCGTACCGAGGCGAGTCGTACCGCGGCACCGGTGTCGGAGCGGGCCAGCCCGGCGAGCACGTCCCGTACGTCCGGGTCCATGCCGACCCGGTCGACCAGCGCCGCGACGGCCAGCAACCGGATCCGGGGAGCCCCGTCGGTGCGGGCCAGTTCGGTGAGCGCGTCGACCGCCTCCGGTGCCGTGCCGACCTGGTCCGCCAGCGCCCGTACGGCAACCAGCCGCACGTCGGTGTCCCGGTCGGCCCGCGCCACCGTGATCAGCAGTTCGCAGAGCGGCACCTCGCGGGCGAAGCACTCGATCAGCAGCCGCAGGGCGGCCCGGCGGACCACCTCGTCGGTGTCCTCCAGGGCACGGGTCACCAGCAGCTTGCGTAGTTCCTCGTCCGGGCCGAACCGCTCCACCAGGGACTGGGCCGCGGCCCGGAGCACACCTGCGTCGGTGTCCACCCGGATCCGTTCCACCAGCACCGTCTGGACCACCGGGTCGATGCCGAGCCGCTCGCCGAGGGCCCGGACGACGGCCCGGCGCAGCACCGGGTCGCCGTCGGCGCCGGCCCGCTCGATCAGCAGGTCGCGTACCTCGCCGGGGGCGTTGAAGCGTTCGATCAGGACCTGGGCGGCCATCCGGATCACGTCCGCGTCGGCGTCGGTGCCGAGCCGGTCGAGCAGCAGCGACCGCAGTTCGTCCTCACCGCCGCAGCGTTCACCGAGGATCTGCAGGGCGGCTCGGCGTACGCCCGGGTTGCTGTCCAGGCCCGCCTGCGCCAGCAGCAGGTTCCGTACCGGGGTTTCGCCCCGGAAACGTTCGCCGAGCGCCTGCACGGAGGCGAGCCGGACCCCGGCGTACCCGTCCATGCGGGCGCGTTCGGCGAGCAGTTCGCGGGCCCGCTGGTCGGTGCCGAAACACTCGCCGAGGGCCTGCACGGCGGTGAGCCGCGCGCCGCTGTAACCGTCGTCGCGGGCCCGCCTGACCAGCCGGTTGCGAACCCGTTCGGCGGCGGCGCGATGCGGGGGGCTGTCCTCGGTGGCGGTCGCGAGTTGCGCCACCTCGGCCAGGCCGGCAACCCAGGCGTACGCGGCGGAGCTGTCGTCGAGTCCGCCGAGCACCTCGTCGAACAGGTCGTCGATCCGTTCGGCCGGGGTGGAGAGCATCGCGGCCAGCCGGGCGGCGTACGCCGACACCGGGCTCCAGACCACCCGGACGCCGCGCCGCCGGTACCAGGACAGGTAGGCCTCCCGGCCCGGCCAGGCGGTCCCGATCGCCTGGGCGGCGGGCAGGATCTCCTCCTCGATCAGCTTCGCGGTTTCCCGGTCGTTGATCGCGACACCGTGTTCCAGCAGCAGGATCGTCTTGCGGAGCAGGGCGGCGGCCGGCTTCGCCACCGCGGGCGAGATGGTCCGGACCTCGGCCAGGCACTGCACCGCGAGCGCCAGGTTCCACGGCGGGGTGGGAAACGCGGTCGGCGGCCAGGACCGGTTCACCTCGTTGGTCAGCAGGTCGACCACCTCGGCGGTGCGCTCCTCGGGCAGCGCCCCGGCGAGCAGCCGGAGCACCTCCCGCCAGGACGGGCTCACCCAGTGCCGGCGGAACAGGTCCTTCACCTCGCCGATGGTGAGCACCCGGTCGTGCTGGAACCGGGTCAGCACCGCGTCCGCGCAGAAGAACTCCAGGAAGGTGCGGTGTACGAAGCCGTACAGGTGCGGGCCGTACCGGCTGAGGATGAAGTTCCGCTCCCGGAACTGGTTGATCATCGACAGGGCGATGGCCCGGGCGGCGCCCGGATCCCGGTGGTAGCGCTCGACCAGGTAGTCCTCGAAGACCTGGCTCAACTCCTCGGCCGCGATGTAGTTCGCGGCCAGACCACGGTCGGCCGACTGCATCCGGTACGCGAGCCGGCGCAGCAGCTCCTTCTTGTCCTCGGTGCCGATGAAGTCCGGGTCCTGGTGCTGGTCGCGCAGGTGCCGGTTCACGTCCCAGTGCTCGACCAGCACGGTGGCCGCGTGGTCGTAGAGCTTCCACCGCTCACGGGGCAGCGCCTGGTGCTTTCCGATGATCGCGAGGATGGTCAGCAGCAGCGGGTTGCCGGCCAGTTCCCGGATGGCGTGCGAGTGCCGCATGGCGTCCAGCAGCCGGGCACGGCGGACCAGGGCGTCCTGTGGCCGGTCGTGGATGGCCAACCGGTACCAGTGGCCGAGGAACTCCGCGGTCTGGTCGGCGTCCAGGTCCTGGAGGGTGAAGTGGGTGAAGCCGACGTCGGTGAGGATCCGCCGCGAGTACGCCACCACCCGCGAGGTGACGATCACCCGTACCTGGGGGAAGTCGGCGGCGAAGTTGGCGATCTGGCTGGCCACCTCCTCCCGACGGCGGCGGTCGAACACCTCGTCGAGCCCGTCGAAGACGGCCACCGTACGGCCGAGGGTGAGGTGGCGCAGCAGCGCCGTCCGGTCGATGCCCAGCCCGTCGGTGTGCGCCCGGTGGTCCAGGTAGTCGACGAAGCTCTGGCAGCGGTTCTCGGCCGCGAGGGTCACGTACGAGCGCAGCTCGACCAGGAGTGGCAGGTGGTCGGTCAGGGCGGCGAGCCGGTCGTCGGGGTGCCCGCCGGCCAGGGCGAGCACGAGGTAGCGGGCCGCGGTGGACTTGCCCGAGCCGGGGTCGCCGAGCAGCACCACCGCCCGCTGCTCCGGCGAGCCGAGTACGTCGAACAGCCGCTGCAACGGCTTCGCCCGGTACGACTCCTGCAGGTGGGCCAGGTCCGTCGGGTTCACCTCCGCGGGCACGTCTTCGCTGCTCAGGTGCCCGTTCGTCGGCACCCGCTGGCGCCACTCGCGGGGCATCTCGGCCGGCGGCGGATCGGACCGTACGGACTGCTCGACGAAAACCGAGGCCAGTCCGATCTGGAGGTAGTCCTCGCTCTCGGTGGGCGTCAACGCGTCCAGGTCCAGTACGCCGTAGTGCTGGCGCAGTCGGGAGAAGTAACGCTGGACCGTGTCCTGGCCGAGTGCGTTCAGACCGTGCCCGGACCAGCCGGTCTCCGCCAGCCGTACGGCGACCGCGGCGGTGACCCGAGCGGCCAGGTCACCCGGCTCGGTGAAGATGCTGCACATGTGCCGGTCGGCGAGTTCGGCCCGCAGCGCCTCGATCTGTTCGGCCTCCGGGCCCCGGTCGACGAACCGGCGCGGCCAGGGTGCCTCCTCGTCGAGGAGGAAGATCAGACAGGGCTTTCCGTTGTTGAGTGCCTCGCGGTATTCCAATTCCGTGATCGACCGGCCGTAGCCGGGCGGCACGAAACCGTAACGCCAGGCGAAGATGCCCACGTAGACATCACATTCGCGGACGTCCGCCAGACACCTTTCCAGTGGCCGTCGATCTTCCGCGACATAGGATTCCATCGCCATGTCCTCGACCCGGAGCCGGCGCAGCGCGAGCTGCACCGCGGCGCGACATTCCTGTAGATCTCGGAAAGTGGCTGACACGTAGACCTTGGTCACGGCGGCTCCTATGCGGCGTGAGCGGCACGTGTCGTCACCGTATCAATGGGGGGCAAGAATATTTGGCCCCTCGTCTGCCCCCCGACAGCAGTATCGCCGGTCTCCGAGGACATCGGCGCCAATGATTTTCAAGACAGGGTTGCCGTACGTGTTTCGATCATGTTCAGAACCTCCAGCGCACAGCCCCAGGAAAGGCTGATTCCGCTGCCACCGTGTCCGTAATTGTGGATCATTATGCCGCCGTCGAGATCCAGTTGTTCCAATCTGACCTGTGGGCGTACCGGCCGGAATCCGACCCGATGATCGAGTATTCGGGCCCGCGCCAGGGCGGGTTCGACAGCCGCACAGCGCCGTACGATAGCCGCCGCCGTCTCGGCCTGCGGTCTGGCGTCCGAGTGCCCGACCTCCATCGTCCCGCCGAGTACGACGTGGTCGCCGTGCGGCAGGAAGTAGGTCAGCTCGGTGGTCTCGGTGCCGCTCTCCGCGAAGAACCAGTCCACACCGGGGTTGTCGACCACGACCAACTGTCCCCGGGTCGGCTGCACCTCGTCGTCCGGTACGAGTTCGCGCGCGTCGGAGCCGGTGCAGTTCACCACCACCGGTGCCTCGGCGGCCACCTCGGTCAACGAGCCGACGGTGGCCCGCTCGATCCGGCCGCCGGCCCGGCGAAGCCGGTTCACCAGGTATTCCAGGTAACGCGGCATGTCGACCACGGGTGCGGTGTAGCGCCAGCCGGAGACGAAACCCGTGGGCAACTCGGCCGCCGGACAGACCTCGAAGTCGTCGATCCCGGTCAGCCACGGGTGCGGCGGGCACGGCACCCGCGTCGCCTCCAGGCCGGTGACCAGGCGTACCCCGGTTCCGGCCGCGCGGGCCAACGGCTTGAGCAGGGAGAGCGTCTGTTGACCCCAGTGTGCCGCCCGCTCGTGTGCGGCGATCACCCGTCCCCAGATCGCACCGGCCGCGAACGACGTGGTGTCCGCCGGCCGGTCCCGGGTACGGACCAGCACCGAACGCCCGCTCTCGGCCAGACACACCGCCGTGGTCAGCCCGGTCACCCCGGCACCGACGACGAGTACGTCTATGTTCGCAGGAGGCACCCGTCGAGCCTATGGCGGGAAATGCGATCCGACCGTAGCCCTGGAAGTTCGGTGAAAAGGCGCATCAGGGACTTCCTGCGGAAACCGCTCGTCATAACCCGATGTCCCGCCGGTTCGACGGTATTTCCGGCGCCCGTGCACGTGAAGACCGGGAATTCTCATTAGTGCTCATGCGTGTCCGGTACCTTGCGCGTCGGTCCGATGATGGGATGAAACCGGTCGATCGGCTCTGACCGCGGTGTGACCGTGGCCGGTGGCGACGTGTGACGTTGCGGAGGTGCCATGCTGACCGTGGGCGAGGTCCACACCGGGCTGTTGCAGAACTCCACCGCGTTGTCGCTGGACCGGACCGCCGGCCTGCTCGACCTGCTGGTGGGCGAACGGGTCCGCCGCTCGGAACGGCCGATCGCGTACGCCGTCTCCCCGGACCAGCTCAGCGGGGTGGACTGCCGGCTACCGACCGCTTCCGGCAGCCGGAGCCGGGGCGTCGGCACGGTCGTCTCGCACGCGGCCGTCACCGGAGGACACGTGCTACAGGGGTCGACCCACACCCGGATCGACCGCGCCGCAGCCAACCGTCGGCTCGTCTGGTCGCACTACCTGTCCCGGCCGGGGCAGGTGGAGACGATCGGCAAGGTCGACGTACGGGACATCACCCGTGGCTTCCTCGGTTCGGCGTACCAGGCGTCGGCGCTCAACCTCGGTGCGGTCAGCGCCCGCACGATGGACACCGTGCAGGCGTCGGCGACGCTGGACCACCGGCCGCCGTTCCGGGCCCAGCGGACCTGCCTGCGCTGGGCGGTGGTTCCGGTCGAGGATCCGGAGGCCGAACTGCAGGGCACCTTCCGGGTCGAGTCGGACACCCTGCGTACGCTGGAACTGACCGCGGCCCGGCAGGACATGCAGGCGATCGTGGAACTCTGCGAGGACCTGGCCCTGCACGACTGGCTGCTCACCACGCTGCTGTCGCTGATGGAGTCGAGCCTCACCGGGCCGGGCACCCGGGCCCAGAAGCTGGACCGGCTCCGACCGGCGATCGACTGCCTGCTGCACCTGTGGATGCCCGCCGCCCGGCTGGACGAGTCCGTGCTGTCGGTCTGGCAGTCGCTGGAGCGGCGGCCCGGGTTCAGCCGGCAGTGGCAGTCGTCGGTGACCCGGATCCGGGACCAGGTCAGCCTCAGCACCATCGCCATGCTGGAAACCCCGTCCCGCTGACCGGCTCCGGCCAACCCGGCGGGGTCAGCGGGATTCGGGGATGAGCCGGTCGCGTACGACGGTCAGCTCCACCACGTCCTGGTTCACCTTGGCGATCTGGTCGGCCTCGATGTAGAGGTCGTGGGCGAGGAACCCCCGGCTGTCCACCTTCAGGTAGCCCGTACGCATCAGCCGCGCCGCCAGGTCCGGCGGCACGTCGGGCTCGTCCCCGCTCGCGGTGTGCGGCACCCCGTCACCGAGTACGCCGTCGCCGCTCGGCGGGTCCTGGGCGGCCACCGCGTTCGGGTCGCCCAGTTGCACCGCGATGACGGTGCCCACCTCTTCGCCGCCCGGATCGATCACCCGCATGCCGCTGGTCACCTGGGCGATGGGTTCGGCGCTGTTCGGGACATTGGTGTGCATGTCTGGGCGATTCCCGCCCGGTCAGCCGGTTAAACCACCGCTGCCGAGTCCGGGCGGTCGGGCCGAGAGTTCCCGCCAGTTGTCCGGTCCGACCAGCAGGCCGCGCACCGCCTCGTACGCCTCGTCCTCGCTGTCGAACTCGTAGAACCGGGAGATCCCCTCGGCGCCGCCGGCCCGTTGCTCCAGATGCCACTGGTCGGCGTCGGTCCGTAGGTAGACGTCACGCCGCGCGAGGTGTCCCCACTTGCCGTTCCACCAGTGTTTTCGCTGCTCCATGATCGCACCCTATCGAACACGTGTTCGATAGGGTGCGGGGAGGGGGAAAGTCGCGCTCCGGCGGCTCAGCGACCGGCCGACGGGTACTCCCGACCGGCTGGCGGGTAGTCCCGGCCGGTCAGGTTGTCGAACGACTCCCGGTGCTGCGCCGGCACCCGTCCGCCGGCCACCAGCGCGTCGCGGATCTCGGTCAGCAGCTTGACTTCCTCGCTCGGCGCGGCCGGCGGCGGCTCCTCGCCACGCCGACGCCGCTCGGCCAGCTTGTTCAGCGGCAGCACGACCAGGAAGTACAGCACCGCGGCCGTGATGAAGAAGGTGAACACCGCGTTGATGAAGGCGGCCCAGTCGAACCCGACGTCGCCGATGTACCAGGCTCCCGGGATCCGTGCACCTTCCGTGCCGGCGGCGGCGGGTGTGCCGGCCGGTGCCGGGGTGGCCGCCGACCCGCCCATCAGCTGGATCAGCGGCTTGAGGAACGACAGGGTGAGCTGGTTGACCACGGTCGTGAAGGCCGCGCCGATGACGATGCCGACCGCGAGGTCGACGACGTTGCCGCGCATGATGAAGTCTTTGAAACCCTTGAGCATTCGCGTCTCCGAAAGGTTGGCGGTGTCGACCGACAACCTATGCCCCGTCGAGTACGCGGAGAAAAGTGCCGCCTGGCCCACTGTGCAGCGGACCAGGCGGTGATCACGTCATGACGGCGTGTGTGTTGTTACGACGACGCGGGGGTCTGGTCCGCCGCGACGGCCTGCTCCACCGAGGGGTGCGTCTGCAACACCTCGACCAGGCCGCTGACCTCCAGGATGCGCAACACGCCGCGCTGCGGTGCGGCGAGTCGTACCACCCCACCGACCTCGTCGCTGCTGTTCTTCGCCCGGACGAACACGGAGAGCCCGGTCGAGTCGCAGAAGGTCAGGTCGGACAGGTCGAACACCAGGCGGCTGTTGCCCCGGTCGAGCAGATCCGTGATCTCGTCCTGCAGCTGCGGCGCGGTGGCCATGTCCAGCTCGCCCGCGACCGCCACGACGACCACGTCGCCGCGCTGCTCGGTGTGCACCGTCAAGGACATTCGCGACCTCCTGTTATCGATCGAACGGTACTCCACCGGAGGGTTCGGCGGCAGGACCGGACGCCCTGGTGGGCGTGCTCATCTTCCTAGTCGTGCGACGACCGGGGGCAGGCGCCCCCGGCGAGTCGATCGCCGACCGGTGTGTCGGGCTCTGGCGCGCAGTGCCGGACCGGCTCCCGGCCCTGGTCCGACCGGCCCTGGTCGGAGGGCGGATCGGGCTGCGCCGCACCGCGCCGACCGAGCCGCGGACGGGCTGGGCGGCTACTCCACCCGGACCACCAGGCCGGGCGAGCTGGGGGTGTGGTGCAGCCGCATCCGTACGATCCGGGCGCCGGACGGGATGTCGTAGACCACCGCACCGGTCACCTGCATGCCGGGGTTGATCTCGTTCATGAACACCTGCTGGTCGGAGTTGGCGAGCACGCTCGCGCCGCTGTCCGCGCCGAACTGCTCGCCGCCCGGTCCGAAGGCCTCCTGGAGGGTGTCGGTGAAGAACACCGGCCGCTTGCCGACGTTGCGTACGGCGATGTCGACCACGCAGAACTGGCCGACCGCGAGCTGGTTGACCAGGGGGTCACCGACCCGACCGACGCCGCACTCGACCTCACGTACCAGGAATTCGAGGTCGCCGTCGCGGCCCGACTGGTTCAGCCCGACGATCCGCTGGCCCCGGCTCTCCACCTCGGCGTAGAGGTTTCCGCCCCAGGTCAGCGCCGTACCGACGACCCCGGCGCAGCAGCAGAGCACCAGCGCCACGCTGACCCCGAGCACCAGCCAGAGGCGCCGCCGCCGCTCCGGCGGTGGCTGTGCGTATCCCGGTGACTCGTCCAGCCAGGGTGCGTCGTCCGGCCAGTACGGCCCCGGTGGGTCGGGGTACGTCTCGTCGGCGTACTGCTGTTCCCGGTATTCCTGCTCGCGGTGGGGCTGCTCCGGGTACTGCTGCTCGGGATAGGGCTGCTCCGGGTACTGCTGCTCCGGGTAGGGCTGCTCGGCGTACGGCGAGGGTTGGTCCGGGCGGGGCGGCGGCGCGAAGTCGCCGCCGATCGGCGGGGCGACCACCGGGGTGTCCGGGGTCGACCAGTCCGGCGGGCGAGCGGGCGGGTCCGGGTGCGGTGGCGCGGCCACGGGCGGCGGGGGTGTCGGCTCGTCCACGAACGGGCCGCCCTCGGGATCCGGGGTGGGCTCGCGGGTGGGCGGGTCGGGGTCGACCGACCAGGTCCAGGGCTGGGCGTGCGGGCCGGATTCCTCCGGCGGGCCGGACGCGGGGGCTGGCTCCGACGGCGATGGCTGCGACTGCGGCGGCTGTGGCGGTTCGGAACGGGAGGGTGGGGAGCCGTGCGGGTCCGGGGTGGGTTCGGGCGTGCCGTTATCCGGAGGGTCGGGCGTGGGCATCGCGGTCCCCCGATCGCGCGGATCACTTTGCCTGATTCTAGGCTTTAGTCCCGCTTTGCCCGTTCGAGATCGTGGTTTCTGGTGGCGGTGACCCGGGTCGGCTCTGCGGCATGATGATCGAATGGACCTGGTGACGCTGCACGATGTCCGGGCCGCCGCGCAACGGATCGCCGGCCGGGTCGTGCGTACTCCGCTGCTGCCCGCCGGTTGGGATCCGGACCTCTGGCTCAAGCCGGAGAGCCTGCAACCGGTCGGTTCGTTCAAGCTGCGCGGCGCCACCAACGCAGTCGCCCGGCTGACCGAGGCACAGCGGGCCCGTGGCGTGGTCACCCACTCCTCCGGCAACCACGGCCAGGCGCTGGCGTACGCGGCTCGGGCCGCCGGGGTGCCGTGCACGGTGGTGATCCCCGAGGGGGCGCCGCCGATCAAGATCGAGCAGGTACGGGCGCTCGGCGCCGAGGTGCTGCTCGTGCCGCCGGCCGACCGGCTCGCCAGCGCCGAGCGGATCGTCGCCGAGCGGGGGCGGACGCTGATCCCGCCGTACGACCACCGCGACGTCATCGCCGGTCAGGGCACCATCGGGCTGGAGATCGTCGAGGACCTGCCCGAGGTCGACGTGGTGCTGGTCCCGGTCGGCGGCGGCGGACTCTCCTCCGGCGTCGCCACCGCGATCAAGGCGCTCTCCCCGTCGACCAGGGTCTACGGCGTGGAACCCGCGTATGCGGCCGACGCGCAGGAATCGCTGGCCACCGGGGAACTCGTCGTCTGGGACCTGGCCCGTACCCATCGGACCAGCGCGGACGGGCTGCGCACCAACCTGGCCGAGCTGACCCTGGCCCACCTGCGGCAGCACCTCGACGGCATCGTGACGGTCACCGAGGACGAGATCGCCGCCGCCACCTCCCGCCTGGTACGGGGAGCCCGGCTGGTGGTCGAGCCGAGTGGTGCGGTGACCACCGCCGCCCGGCTGTTCCGTCCGGCCGAGTTGCCGCCCGGCCGGACGGTGGCGGTGGTCAGCGGCGGCAACGTGGACCCGACAGTGCTGGCCGCCGCGGTGCTCGCCTGAGCGGATCCCCCCGCCCAGGCGAACACCGGCACCGGGTCAGGTACGACCCGGAGGCTGGTTCAGCCGCGACGCCACTTCTGGTTCGCGCCGCCGAGGCAGGTCCAGAGCTGGAGCTTGGCGCCGTTCGCGGTGCTCCAGTCGCGTACGTCGACGCACTTGTTCGCCTGCGGGTTGACCAGGTCACCGGCACCGCTCAGGACGAACTGCTGGGCCGGGTTGCCGCTGCACGTGGCGAGTTGGATGTTCGCGCCGTCGGCGACCGATCCCCAGGCCACGTCCATGCACTTGCCCAGCGCGCGGACGGTGCCGTCGCCGGGGAAGCTCCATCGCTGGGCGTCGGTGCCGTTGCAGTCCCACAGCTGCAACTGGCTGCCGTCGGTGGGCGTACCGCCGGGCACGTCGATGCACTTGTTGCCGTACCCGATCAGTTGGCCGCCGGTGGCGGGCGGCGGCGTGCCGCCGGAGTTCCAGGCGTAGACCCGGACGTAGTCGATCAGCATCTGCTGGGGCATCTGCGTGCTGCCGTCGGGGTAACCGGGCCAGTAGCCGCCGACCGCCACGTTCATGATCATGAAGAACGGGTGGTTGTAGACCCACGGGTTGCCGCGCAGGTCGGCCGCGGTCTTGCGGGCGTACTGGATGCCGTCGACGTACCAGGTCACCGAGTCCGGCGCCCAGTCCACGGTGAAGGTGTGGAAGGCGTCCGCGAACGCCTGGCCGCCGGGGAGGCTGTAGCTGCTGCTGATCGCGCTGCCGCCGGAGTAGCCGGGGCCGTGCAGGGTGCCGTAGACCGTGTTCGGCTCCCGACCGATGTTCTCCATGATGTCGATCTCGCCGTTGCCCGGCCAGCCCTGCGAGCCGGTGCCGAGCATCCAGAACGCCGGCCAGATGCCCTGGCCGCGCGGGATCTTCAGGCGGGCCTCGTAGCGGCCGTACGTCTGGGTGAACCGGTCCGCGGTCAGCAACCGGGCCGAGGTGTACTGGCAGGTGCCGTAGTGGCACTGGTAGTTTGCCGGGTTCTCCCGGCGGGCGGTGATCACCATGTTGCCGTTGCCGTCGTGCGCGGCGTTGCGGGTGGAGTTGGTGTAGTACTGCTGCTCGTTGTTGCCCCAGCCGCTGCCACCGATGTCGAACTTCCACTTGCCGCCGTCGGGGCTGGTGCCCGCGGCTCCGTTGAACTCGTCGCTCCAGGTGAGTGCGCCCGGCGCCGCCTGGGCGACGCCGGACGCGGGAGCCGTCAGCAGGGTGGCCAGGCTTGCCCCCAACAGGGCGAGAGCCAGGGCGGTCCGTCGTATACGCATGGAAATACTTCTATAACATCCGGCAGCTTTCTGGCAAGGTTGTTAACTAATAACTTAGTCAATTCCGACAAGACTGATGGAGAGCCGCGACAGCCGCGACTCTCCACCAGTGCGTACCGATCAGGCGCCCGCCTGTAACGCGACGGGCCCGGGGCTCAGGCGCTCAGGCCGAACCGGTCCAGCGTCCACGCGTTGACGAAGGCCTCCTCGCGCCACGAGTCGTAGCGACCGCTCGGCCCGCCGTGCCCGGCGCCCATCTCCGTCTTCAACAGGTACGACCCGCCCGGCGCCACCGCCCGCAGCCGGGCGATCCACTTCGCCGGCTCGTGGTAGAGCACCCGGGTGTCGTTCAGGCTGGTCACCGCGAGGATCGCCGGGTAGTCCACCGCCGCCACGTTCTCGTACGGCGTGTACGACTTCATGTACGCGTACACCTCCGGGTCGGCCAGCGGGTTGCCCCACTCCTCCCACTCGGTCACCGTCAGCGGCAGCGACGGGTCCAGGATCGAGTTGAGCGCGTCCACGAACGGCACCTGCGCGACGATCCCGGCGAACGCGTCCGGGGCCAGGTTCGCCACCGCGCCCATCAGCAGCCCACCGGCCGAACCGCCGCGCGCCACCAGCTTGTCGGTCGACGTCCAGTCGGACTTGACCAGGTGCCGGGCGACCGCCACGAAGTCGGTGAAGGTGTTCTTCTTCGCCAGCATCTTGCCCTCTTCGTACCAGTGCCGGCCCAGCTCACCGCCACCCCGTACGTGCGCCACCGCGAAGATCACGCCCCGGTCCAGCAGGGACAGGCGGGGGATCGAGAACCACGGGTCCATGCTCGCCTCGTACGACCCGTAGCCGTAGAGCACACACGGTGCCGAGCCGTCGCGGGGCGTACCGGCGCGGGCGACCAGCGACACCGGCACCCGCGTACCGTCGTCGGCCAGCGCCCAGACCCGGTGCTGCTCGTACGCGGCCGGGTCGAAGTCGCCCAGCACCGGCTTGCGCTTGCGCAGCACCATCGCCCGGGTCACCAGGTCGTAGTCGTAGACCGAGTCCGGGGTGACCAGCGAGGTGTAGCGCAGCCGTACGGTGTCGGTCTGGTACTCCGGGTTGCCGTCCAGTCCGACGCTGTAGATCGGCTCGGGGAAGTCGATGTCGTACGAGTCGGTGCTGCCGGCGGTGAGCACCCGCAACCCGGTCAGGCCCTCGTTCCGCAGCGACACGACCAGGTGGTTCGCGAACGCGTCCACCGACTCCAGCCGGGTGCCCGGCTGGTGGTCGATCATCGGCACCCAGTCGCCGGGGCTGTCCGCCGACGTGTACGCCAGCGCGAAGTCCTCGGCACCGTCGTTGTGCAGGACCAGGAACCGGTGCCCGTGGTGTTCGATCGAGTACTCGATGCCCTGCCGGCGCGGCGCGATGACCGCGGGCTCGCCGGTCGGGTTGCTGGCCGGGATGACCCGTACCTCGCTGGTGACCTTGCTGTGCGAGTCGATGACGATGAACTTCTCCGACCGGGTCAGCTCCACCCCGACCCAGAACCGCTCGTCGTCCTCCTGGTAGACGACGACGTCGTCGGCGGCCGCCGCGCCCACGGTGTGCCGCCATACCTGGTTGGGCCGCCACGCCTCGTCCACGGTCAGGTAGAACAGCGTGGACCCGTCGCCGGACCAGGCGGAACCGTAGAACGTGTCCGGCACCTCGTCGGCGAGCACCTCGCCGGTCTGGAGGTCCTTGACCCGCAGCGTGAAGCGCTCGTCCCCGGCGAAGTCCGTCGAGTACGCCAGCCAGCGCCCGTCCGGGCTGACGTCGAAGGTGCCGAGGGCGAAGAAGTCCTGGCCCTGCGCGAGCTGGTTGCCGTCGAGCAGGATCTCCTCGCCGTCCAGCGGGGCACCGTCACCGGTCGCCGGGGGCTCCGTCTCACCGTCGGCGACCGGGCGGCGGCACTGGATGCCGTACTGCTGGCCCTCGACCGTGCGGGTGTAGTACCAGTAGCCGCCCTTGCGGGCCGGCACCGACAGGTCCGTCTCCTGGGTGCGGTCCTTCGTCTCGCCGAAGAGCGTCTCCCGCAGCGCGGCCAGAGGTGCGGTGACCGCGTCGGTGTGGTCGTTCTCGGCGGTCAGGTAGGCGATCGTCGCCGGGTCCTCCTTGTTCGCAAGCCACGCGTACTCGTCGATGACGGTGTCGTCGTGGTGGGTGCGCTCGGTGGGGATCCGGTTCGCGACGGGGGCGGCAACGGGCGTCTCAGTGCTCACCCCGGCCACGTTACCGCCCCCGGCCCCGCCGGTCCGGCACCGACCGTTGGCAATCGTTCGAACATGTGTACGATAAACCTCGTGGGGACATCGACAGCGGTTGAGCGGACAACTGGTGGGGGGATCGGTCAGCGCCTGGCCGAGATCTGTGGAGAGCGTTTCGCCCGACCGGCCGGAATGGCCGACGGGGTTGCCGGAGCACCGGCTGCCTGGGTGGCCGCACCGGGCACCGCCGAGGCGGTGGGCGCGGTGCTGCGAGCGGCCGCCGACCGGGCGCTGTCGGTGGTTCCGCGCGGCGCCGGCACCAAACTGGACTGGGGTGCACCACCGTCGCGGGTGGACATCGTCCTCGACACCGGCCGGCTGGCCGGCGTCTGGCACCACTCCGGCGAGGACATGGTCGCGGAGGTCGGCGCCGGCACGCCGCTCCGGGCGGTGCAGGCCGCGCTGGCCCGTACCGGCATGCGGCTGCCGATCGACGCGCCCTCGGCCGAGGCGACCGTCGGCGGGGTGGTGGCCGCCGACGAGACCGGTCCGATGCGGCACCGGCACGGCTCGCCCGGCGACCGGCTGTTCGGGGTCAGCTACGTCGACGCGACCGGAGTGTTGCACCACGCGGGCGGCTGGGCGGCCGGTGAGACCGCCGGACACGACCTCGCCAGACTGCTCTGCGGATCGAACGGCGCCCTCGGGGTGCTGGTCTCGGCGACCCTGCGGGTGCAGCCGGTTCCGGCCAGCCGGATCTGGGTGACTCGTCAGGTCCGGTCTCCGCTGGAGATGTACAACCTGGTCCGGTTGATCCACGGCTCCTGGCTGAGCCCTGCGGCGATCGAGATCGACCTGCCCAGGGAGGGGCCCACCGGCTCCCGTGGTAGCCATCCGGCCGGGTCAGCTCTGGTGGCCGGCAGTCTTGCCGTACTGCTGGAGGGTGGGCAGGCCGACGTCGGGGGCAGGGTGGCCCGGCTGGTCGAGCTGCTGGAGGGCGACAGCCGGGTGCACACCGCCGCGCCGTCCTGGTGGGGCCGCTACCCGTTCACCGCCGACGACGTCGCGCTCCGCATCGACGTACCCTCCGCCGACCTGCACGCCGCCGTCTACGCGCTGCGCGACGCCGCCGGCACGCCGATCCCGGTGCGCGGCTCGGCCGGACTCGGGGTGGTCTACGCGGCACTGCCCGGCTACCTCGCCCCCGAGCAGATCGCCTCGATCCTTTCGGTGGTACGGCGGGTGCTGCTCGCCCGCAACGGCCGGTGCGTGGTGCTGTCCGCCCCGCCCCGGATCCGCCGGGAGATCGACTTCTGGGGCCAGCTTCCCACCCTGCCACTGCTTCGCCGGGTCAAGGAGCGTTTCGACCCGGACCACCGGCTCGCTCCCGGCCGCTACACCGGCGGCATCTGACTCCTCCGTCGGCACCCGAGCCGCTGACGCCCGGCACCGCGCCACCAGCAGGGTGCCGGGCGTCAGCTTTCCCGTACTACTGCTGCGGGTAGCGGACGTCCCGGTAGAAGCCGCTCTGCACCCAGTTCGGGTAGCTCGGCACCGGCTTGCTGATCTCGTCGAGTTCGGCCAGGTCCTGCTCCGTCAACGTCAGGTCGATGGCGCCGAGGTTGTCGGTGAGCTGGTGCGGCTTGCGGGCACCGACGGTGACGCTGGTGACCCCCGGCTTGGCCAGCACCCAGGCGAGCGAGACCTGGGCGATGCTGACGTCGTACCGCTGCGCGATGGTACGGACCACGTCGAGGATGTCGTACCCGCGCGAGTGGTCGACCGGCGGGAAGTCGGGGAAGCCCTCGCTCCCGCGCCGGCCGCTGGAGTCGCTGGCGTCACGGTTGAACTTGCCGGTCAGGAAGCCGGCCGCCAGCGGCGCCCAGACGAACAGGCCGACACCCTCGTCGAGCACCATCGGGATGATGTCCCGCTCGGCGTCCCGCCCGACCAGGGAGTAGTAGCTCTGCAGGGCGGCGAAGCCGTTCAGGTTGAGCCGACCGGAGACGCCCAGCGCCTTGCTGACCTGCCAGGCCGAGAGGTTGGCGGCGGCGATGTACCGGATCTTGCCCTGGTGTACCGCGTCGTCGAGGGTGCGCAGCGTCTCCTCGAACGGCGTCAGGTGATCGAAGTTGTGCATCATGTAGACGTCGATGTAGTCGGTCTGGAGCCGGCGCAGGCTCTGCTCCAGGTTCCGCATCAGGTGCAGCCGGGTCTGGCCCACGTCGTTCGGCCCCGGCCCGGTACGGGCGTGCGCCTTCGTGGTCAGGATGACGTCCTCGCGGCGGCCCCTGAGAATCGTGCCGAGCTGTTCCTCGCTCTCGCCGTCGCCGTACCCGTCGGCGGTGTCGATCAGGTTGACCCCGGCGTCGAGTGCGGTGCCGACGATCCGTTCCGAGTCCGCCACCCCGAGTCCGCCGACCATGTCCCAGATCGGGCCGGAGCCGCCGAAGGTCATCGCACCGAGGGAGATCTCCGAGACGTACAGGCCGGTACGGCCCATCAGGCGGTATTTCACCACAGCTCCCAGAAGGTCGTCGGTCGAGTCGGCCGGGCTCCGCCCCCTCACTCTGCTACCCGTGGTCGCCGGACAGGGGCGAAAGCCCTCAAGCCGTACGGATGGCATGAGCAGGCGTTCCGTGGCAGCAGACCATGATCATCGCGGTCGGTCCGGATACGATCTGGGCATGCCCTCGATCACCCGCCGCCCCTATCTGGGGCCCGAGCAGCGTGCCGGGGTGGAGGCCCAGGTGCTGGCCGCGACCGAACGCCTGCTGGCGGACGGGTCGACCTTCACCGAGCTGGGCATCCAGCGGATAGCCGCCGAGGCGGGTGTCGCGCGATCGACCTTCTACGTGCACTTCCGCGACAAGACCGACCTGGTCGTACGCCTGGCCGGGACGATGGTGCAGACGGCCTTCGACCTCGTCCGCTCCTGGCGCCCCGAGCAGGGGGTCGCCGGACTGGAGGACGTGCTGCTCCGGGTGATCCGGCACTACCGGGACCGGGCGCACGTGCTGCGGGCGGTCAACGAGGTGTCCGCGTACGACCCGGCGGTGCAGAGCCTGTGGAACGCGGAACTGGACCGGTTCGTGGAGTTCGGGGTGGGACTGCTCACCGAGCTCCAGGTGGCCGGGCGGATCCCGGCCGACCTCGATCCCCTGACGGTCAGCCAGGTGATCGTCTGGGGTGGCTACCGGGTCATCTCCAACCAGGTCATGACCGACGACCCCGGTCGCGACGTGGCGGTTGCCCGGGAACTCGCCAGAACGCAGTGGTACGGCGCCTTCGTCCGCCCCGGCACCTGATTCGGCTACGGCTGGCGCCGGTAGGCCCCGTACCACCAGATCTTGGCCAGTTCCGCGCCGAAGGCGTCGTCGCCGCTGCTGTCGTCGGTTGTCGCCACATGGTCGGCGATGGCCCGCTCCCCACCGATCACGATTATCCGGATCGCCTTTGTCACGTCCATGTCGGCCGGGACACGACCCGCCTGCTGCTCCGCCTCCAGAATCCGACCGCCGAATTCGAGGAACCGGTTGGACCCGGCCGCCCAGAACTCCCGCACCGCGGTGTCGTACCCGGCGACCTCGCTGATCGCGGCGAACACCACGGCGTACTCCCGGTAGAGCGCGGTGACCCGCTGGAAGACGTCGATCAGGGCATCCAGGCCGTCGGCGAGCTGCCAGGTGGCCACGATGTCGTAGCCGGACGTACGCATGGTGCCGGCGAGCCGCATGAGCAGTTCGCTCTTGTCCCGGAAGTGGGTGTAGAAGGTCGACCGGGCGACACCCGCCTCGGCGGCGATCCGCTGCACCCCGAGTTCGGTGAAGCTCACCCCTTCGGCCAGCAGGCGCACGGTCGCGGCCACGATCTCGGCCTCGACCGAGGCCCGGCGATCGGGGTCCACTGAGCGTCGGGTGATCGATGGCATGGCCGCCAGTCTAGATCGACCGGCTTCCACCAGGCCTCGCACCGACCCCACCAGGCCGTTCACCGGCTCCGGCTCCGGCGGCGCGGCCCGGCGGCTCAGACCGGGAGGGCGTCGTTGCGCAGTACCCGGCGGCTCAGACCGGGAGGGCGTTGCGCGGTACCCGGGGGCTCAAACCGGGAGGGCGTCGTTGCGCAGTACGAGGATGGCGATGTCGTCGCGCGGGGTCTCGCCGGAGAACCCGATCGCGGTCGAGCGCAGCCGGGCGGCGACCACGTCCGCCGAGTAGCCGGCCAGTGGCCCGGCGGCGTCCCGGAGCCGGTCGAGCCCGAACAGCTCGCGGCCACGGCGCCGCTCGGTCACCCCGTCGGTGTAGAAGATCAGCGAGTCGCCCGGACCCATCGGCACGCTCGCCGACGGGGTGGCGATCGAGTCCAGCAGGCCGAGCGCGGTGCCGCCGGTGCCGACGAACGAGGCCCGGCCGTTTCCGCGTACGAGCACCGGGCGGTCGTGGCCGGCCAGGTGCAGTTCGACCGAGAGCTGCCCGTCCTGGCGTTGGCCGACCGCGGCGAGGGCGAGCGTGCAGTAGCGTCCGCCGCCGCGCTCGACCAGGGTCTCGTTGAGGCGGTCGAGTGCCTCGGGCAGCGGCTTGCCGTCACCGACCAGCACCCGGATCACGTCCCGGACCAGCCCGGTGACCGCCGCGGCCTGTACGCCCTTGCCGGAAACGTCCCCGACCACCACCAGCCACCGCCCGTCCGGCAGCGGTACGACGTCGTAGAAGTCGCCGCCCACGTCGGCGTCGTCACCGGTCGGCACGTACTCGGCGGCGAAGCCGATGCCGTCGACGACCGGCAGCACCGGTGGCAGCAGCGACTGTTGCAGGGTGTGCGCGATCCGCCGCCGTTCGGCGTGGATGCGCGCGTTCTCGATCGCCAGCGCGGCCCGCCGGGCCACGTCCTCCAGCACCGCGACCTCGTCCGGGTCGTGCCGGTGTCGCAGGTGGCGTCCGACGGCGAGGGTGCCGAGACGCTGACCCCGGGCGACCAGCGGGACCGCGAAGCCGTCCATCGGCCCGCCGATCGGCACCTGGGAACCACTGCGGGACGCCTCCCGCAGGCGGGCCTGCACCGAGTCCGGACCGTCCTCACTGAGGACCTTGTGCAGTTCCGGCAGGACCGCCTCGTCGGCGTGGCTGGCCGCGGCGAGCTTGAGCCGGCCCCACTCGTCGGCGGTGTGCACCGCGCACCACTGGCCGAGCCGGGGCACCACGAGCTGCGGAATCAGCGCCATGGTCAGGTCGACGTCGAGGGACTGGGCGAGCAGTTCGCTCGCCTCGGCGAGGAAGGTCAACCAGGTCTGCCGGCGTACGTCGGCCCGGCGGAGCCGGTCGTTCTCCAGGTGCAGGGAGAGCCGTTCGGCCATCAGCGCGGCGAGCGGCTGGACATATCCCGAGGGTGCGGCGTCGAGTTCCAGTTCCCCGGCGTACGGGCGGTGCACGGCGAGCGGTACGCGGAGCAGGTCGTCGCCGGGGCGGGGGTGCCGGCCGTAGCGGGCGAGCACCTGGGACCCGTTGCCGTCGCCCCGGTCGAGTCGGACGGTGCCGCCGGCCGCGCCGACCATCTCGCCGACCCGGGCGAGCAGGTTGGCGGCGAAGTCCGGCAGCGGGTCGTCGGTGTACGGGTCGGGCACGGTGTGCATCAGCGCGGTGAGCGCGCCCGCGCTCGGTGTCGGGCCGGTGGGCGTACCGCTGGCCGGCATCGAGCCGGTGCGGCCGGGGGCGGTGTCGGGGGCGCTCTTGCGGTCGAGCCGGAACCAGACGCCCTTGCCGGTGGGGAGGTGGGTGGTGCCCCAGCGGCTGGCGAAGTGGTCGACGAGCAGCAGTCCCCGTCCTCGTTCCGATACCTCAGAGATGTCCGTCAGGTCGTTCTTGGGGCGGGCGGTTACCTTTTCCAGCGGTCCGACGGCAAAGTCGGAGACAGTCACGGTAAGTCCGCTCTCATCCGCGACGACCTCTATGTCCAGTTCGGTGCCGGCGTGCTCCACCGCGTTCGTGGACAGCTCGGTGGTGAGCAGAAGTGCCTCGTTGAGCAGTTCGTCCAGGTGCGCCTCGGCGAGCACCGACCGCACGATCGCCCGCGCGGCGGCCGGCGTACGGCGGTCGGCTGGTAGCCGTACCCGCCGGACACGTTCGTCCGCACCGTCGCTGAACGGCCCCCCGATTTCCGCTGACACCGTTTCATCCTCCACCGCGCGGCTGTCGGTGCCAAGCCTGCCGGCACGCCGCCCCAGGTCAGCATGGACTGGTATCAGCGGGATCGGAGCACAATGATGGGGGTGCCGCCGCCGCTACCGGGGCCGGCCAGGCACGGTCCACCTCCCCCAGCTGAGCGAGGAAGAATGACCACGGCGAAACAATTGTCCGCCGCAGACCCGTCGACCACCGACGACGCGGTCCTGCTCGGCGAGCTCGCCGAGGCGCTGCGGCGGGTCCGTCGCGGCGATCTCAAGGTACGGCTGCCGCGCCGCGCGGGAGTCGGAGGCGAGGTCGCGGACGCCTTCAACGAGGTGGTTTCCCTGCAGGAGCGGCAGAACCTGGACCTGCGGCGGGTCAGCCGGATAGTCGGCCGGGACGGGCGGCTCACCGAGCGGCTCGACGAGGAGGGCTTCGACGGTGCCTGGGCTGACGGGCAGCGGGCGATCAACTCGCTGATCGACGACCTGACCAACCCGACGACCGAGATCGCCCGGGTCATCGTGGCGGTCGCCGACGGTGACCTCTCCCAGCACATGGCGCTGGAGATGGACGGCCGGCCGCTGCGCGGTGAGTTCCTCCGGATCGGCCGCACGGTCAACACGATGGTGGACCAGCTCTCGTCCTTCTCCAACGAGGTGACCCGGGTGGCCCGCGAGGTGGGCACCGAGGGTGAACTGGGCGGCCAGGCCGACGTACGCGGGGTCGCCGGCACCTGGAAGGACCTGACCGAGTCCGTCAACACGATGGCGTCGAACCTGACGTACCAGGTGCGATCGATCTCACAGGTGGCCACGGCGGTGGCCCGCGGCGACCTGTCGCAGAAGATCACCGTATCGGCCAAGGGTGAGGTGGCCGAGCTGGCGCACACCTTCAACTCGCTCACCGACACGCTGCGCCTCTTCGCCGAGCAGGTGACCCGGGTGGCCCGCGAGGTCGGTACGGAGGGCAAGCTCGGCGGCCAGGCCGAGGTGCCGAACGTCGCCGGGACCTGGAAGGACCTGACCGACAGCGTCAACTCGATGGCGTCGAACCTGACCTCCCAGGTGCGCAACATCGCCCAGGTGTCGACGGCGGTGGCCCGGGGTGACCTGAGCCAGAAGATCACCGTCGCGGCGCAGGGCGAGATCCTCGAACTCAAGGACACCGTCAACACGATGGTGGACCAGTTGTCGTCGTTCGCCGACGAGGTGACCCGGGTGGCCCGCGAGGTGGGCATCGAGGGCAAGCTCGGCGGCCAGGCCCAGGTACGCGGTGTCTCCGGCACCTGGCGGGACCTGACCGAGAACGTGAACCAGCTCGCCGGGAACCTAACCTCCCAGGTCCGGAACATCTCCCAGGTCTCCACCGCGGTCGCGAAGGGCGACCTGTCGCAGAAGATCACCGTCGACGCCCGGGGCGAGATCCTGGAGTTGAAGTCGACGGTGAACACGATGGTGGACCAGTTGTCGTCGTTCGCCGACGAGGTCACCCGTGTTGCCCGCGAGGTCGGTACGGAAGGCAAGCTCGGCGGTCAGGCCCAGGTGAAGGGTGTATCCGGCACCTGGCGGGACCTGACCGACAACGTGAACTCGATGGCGTCGAACCTGACCTCGCAGGTACGGAACATCGCCTCGGTCACCACGGCGGTGGCCCGGGGCGACCTCGGCCAGAAGATCACCGTCGACGCTCGGGGCGAGATCCTGGAGTTGAAGTCCACGGTGAACACGATGGTGGACCAGTTGTCGTCGTTCGCCGACGAGGTGACCCGGGTGGCCCGCGAGGTGGGCACCGAGGGCAAGCTCGGCGGCCAGGCCCAGGTACGCGGCGTCGCCGGCACCTGGCGCGACCTGACCGACAACGTGAACTCGATGGCCTCGAACCTGACCTCCCAGGTGCGCAACATCGCCCAGGTTTCCACGGCGGTGGCGCGCGGTGACCTGTCGCAGAAGATCACGGTGGACGCCCAGGGCGAGATCCTGGAACTCAAGTCCACGGTGAACACGATGGTGGACCAGTTGTCGTCGTTCGCCGACGAGGTCACGCGGGTGGCCCGCGAGGTCGGCACCGAGGGCAAGCTCGGTGGTCAGGCCGAGGTGAAGGGTGTCTCCGGTACCTGGCGGGACCTGACCGACAACGTGAACTCGATGGCGTCGAACCTGACCTCACAGGTGCGCAACATCGCCTCGGTGACCACGGCCGTGGCGCGCGGTGACCTGCGTCAGAAGATCACCGTGGACGCGCAGGGCGAGATCCTGGAGCTGAAGAACACCATCAACATCATGGTGGACCAGTTGTCCTCGTTCGCCGACGAGGTGACCCGGGTCGGCCGCGAGGTGGGTATCGAGGGCAAGCTCGGCGGTCAGGCGCAGGTGAAGGGGGTTTCCGGCACCTGGCGGGACCTGACCGAGAACGTGAACCAGCTCGCCTCCACCCTCACCACCCAGCTTCGCGCGATCGCCCAGGTGTCGACCTCGGTGACCCGGGGCGACCTGACCCAGCGGATCACGGTCGAGGCGCAGGGCGAGGTCGCCGAGCTGAAGGACAACATCAACCAGATGATCGTCACGCTCCGGGAGACGACCAAGAAGAACGCCGAGCAGGGTTGGCTCGACTCCAACCTGGCCCGGATCGGTGGTCTGCTCCAGGGACAGCGCGACCTCGGCGAGGTCTGCCGGATGATCATGACCGAGGTGACCCCGCTGGTCGACGCGCAGCTCGGCGCGTTCTTCCTGGCCGACACCGAAGAGGCGTCGATGCGGCTGCGGCTGACCGCGTCGTACGGCTACGTCGCCCGGCACCACAATGTCACCTTCGGACCCGGTGAGGGACTGGTCGGCCAGGCCGCGCTCTCCCGGCGCACGATCAGGGTGAACGTCCCCGACGGCAAGCTCACCGTACGGTCCGGGCTGGCGGCGACACCCCCGGCCGACCTGGTGGTGCTGCCGGTGCTGTTCGAGGGCGAGATGCTCGGCGTGATCGAGTTCGCCAGCGTCGCCGCCTTCTCCGAACTGCACCTCACCTTCCTGGAACGGCTGGTGCTGACGATCGGCATCGCGGTCAACACCATCCAGGCCAACCGGCGTACGGAGGAACTGCTGGCGCAGTCCCAGCGGCTCGCCCACGAGTTGCAGGAACAGTCGGCCGAACTCCAGCGCACCAACGCCGAGTTGGAGGACAAGGCGCAGCTCCTCTCCGAGCAGAAGGGCAACATCGAGACCAAGAACCGGGAGATCGAGATGGCCCGGATCGGTCTGGAGGAGAAGGCGCAGCAGCTCAGCCGGGCATCGGCGTACAAGTCGGAGTTCCTGGCGAACATGAGCCACGAGCTGCGTACGCCGCTCAACTCGCTGCTGCTGCTGGCCCGGCTGCTCGCGGACAACTCGGAGCAGAACCTGACCGAGAAGCAGACCGAGTTCGCCCGGACCATCCACAGCGCCGGTTCCGACCTGCTGCGGCTGATCGACGACATCCTCGACCTGTCCAAGATCGAGGCCGGTCGGATGGACGTCGAGCCGACCGAGGTACGGTTCGCCGAGGTCCGGGGCTACGTCGAGCAGGCGTTCGCCCCGCAGGCCGAGGAGAAGAGCCTGGACTTCCAGGTTCGGGTCTCCCGTGACCTGCCCGAGGCGGTGATCACCGACGCCCAGCGGCTCCAGCAGATCCTGCGCAACCTGCTGTCCAACGCGGTCAAGTTCACCGACAACGGAGCGGTGACGCTGCGGATCGCGCCCGCGCCGGAGGGCATGTACTTCGACGTACCGGCGCTGGCCACGGCACGGCAGGTGGTCGCCTTCACGGTCATCGACACCGGCATCGGCATCTCCGACGACAAGCTGTCGCTGATCTTCGAGGCGTTCCAGCAGGCGGACGGCACCACCAGCCGGCGTTACGGCGGCACCGGGTTGGGGCTGTCGATCAGCCGCGACCTGGCCCGGCTGATCGGTGGCACGATCACGGTGGCCTCGGCGCCCGGTCAGGGTTCGACCTTCACCCTCTTCGTACCGGACGTGCTGGCGCCGGACGCGGTGGTCGCGCCGATGCCGATGCCGACCATGCCGGTCCGCAACGAGATGCCGCCGCTGCTTCGGTCGACGGAGTTGGAGCGGGTGAGCGCACCGGTCACCCGGCAGCTCGACGGCGCCACCGTACTGATCATCGACGACGACGTACGCAACGTCTTCGCCTTGACCAGCGCGTTGGAGCTGCACGGCATGACCGTGCTCTACTCGGACAACGGGGTGGACGGCGTACGGCTGCTCGCCGAGCATCCGGAGGTCGACATCGTGCTGATGGACGCGATGATGCCCGACCAGGACGGTTACGAGACCACCCGGGCGATTCGGCGCAACCACCGGTTCGCCGACCTGCCGGTGGTCTTCCTGACCGCGAAGGCGATGCCCGGCGACCGGGAGTCGGCGCTCGGGGCCGGGGCCAGCGACTACATCACCAAGCCGGTCGACCTGGACGAGCTGATCGAGCTGATGGCTTCCTGGGTCAACGGCAGCGGACGGGAGATGACCGAGTGAGCGAGTACGGCGGCAACGTGGTGGTCCGATGAGCGAGGTGGCGAAGGCGCTCCTGGTCGACGACCGGCGGGAGAACCTGCTGGCCCTGGAGGCGATCCTGCAGGGCCTGCCGGTGCACTCGGTCGCGGTGGAGAGCGGTGAGGCGGCGCTCAAGCAGCTGCTGGTGGACGACTTCGCGGTGATCCTGCTGGACGCCCAGATGCCGGACATGGACGGGTTCGAGACCGCGAGCCACATCAAGCGGCGGGAGCGGACCCGACACGTACCGATCATCTTCCTGACCGCCGCGGACCGGGACGCCCAGCTCGCGCTCCGCGGTTACGCGGTCGGCGCGGTCGACTACCTGACCAAGCCGTTCGACCCGTGGGTGCTGCGGGCCAAGGTGTCGGTCTTCGTGGACCTGTGGACCAAGAACCGGCAGCTCGTCGCCCAGGCCGAGGTGGTACGCGAGCGCAACGCCCAGTGGCGCAACCTCACCGACGCGGTCGACGAGGCCACCCGCCTCCTCCGGTCCGACGACCCGACCGCCCAGGCTCGCGCCACCGAGATCCTCGAACAGGCCCGCTGGGGCACCACCTCCTGACCCCCGTACGGCCCGAGGGTGGCTGTGGCGGATTCGTACCCCTCCAGGGGTGGTAATTCGCCGCAGCTCGGCCTAGGTCCGGTTGAATGGGTGTTGTGGACGTCACCAGGGACGGGCAGAGCTGGCGGATCGGTACGGCCGACGAGGTGGCCTGGCTCGCCGGGCAGACCACGCAGGGGCTCTCGATCACCACGGCGATCCCGCCGGTGTTCGACGCGTACGCCACCTTCTATCCACCCGACGGCGTCGGCTACCCGGCCCACGAACGCGCCGTGGTCGACGTGCTCGTCAAGCACACCCCCGAGCAACCCTGGTGGCTGGGCTACCTCGAAACCGGCGCCCACGACATCGTCTTCCCTCGCGCCCCGAGGGTGTCGCTGTACTGGAACTGGCCGTACGTGCTGGTGGAGGCCGGGCCCGAACAGGCCCTGAACTGGCGGACCGGTCACATGCGCGGGGACGGGCCGCTGCCCGATCTGCTCTTCCCCGCGGACCGGTCCTGGCTCGTCTCCGCGCTCTGGGACGACACCTGGACCGACATCGGCGGCACCGCCGACCTGATCACCGCCCTGCGCCACAACCCGCTGGTCAACGCCCGCCCGGTCGGACCCGACGAAGACGCGCTCCCGCCGGGACTGACGCGCGAGTGACCGGTCCCGTCTAGCTGTTGGCGGGTTCGTTGCGGATCATCAGGGCCGACCGCAGGCCGGTGATGTCCAGGACGCGGAGCAGGAAGTCGCCGACGTTGGTCAGGACCAGCAGGGTCTGGGCGTGACTGGCCTTACGGCTCAGCACGACCAGGGTGCCGAGCCCCTGTGAGTCACAGAACGTGACTCCGGCCAGATCAAGGACCAACCGGGGCGGCGCGTCGGAAAGTGCCTCGTTCACGACGGCCGACAGCCGGCTGGCGGTGAGCATGTCAATTTCGCCGGCGAGGCTGAGAATCACCTCGTCGGCGGTCCGCTGGACCGCGATGGTCAGCTCGGCTCGCTCCACCGGATCAGCGTATCGCGATCTAGGTGACTCGGCCGGGTGAGGCGTACAGCCACGCTGTCGGGGCCCGCTCCGGACAGGCGAGCGGGACGTGAGCGGGGTTACCCCAGCAGGGGTGGTTACCCTGCTGTGCGGCAGCGCTGACAGAATGGCGGCACCGTGACCGATACGTACTCTGCCGGCACCGGCCCGTACCCGGCCGACGCCCCGGCTTCCGAGGCCCTGTTCAACCGCGCCCGCGCCATCGTGCCGGGCGGGGTCAACTCTCCCGTACGCGCGTTCCAGGCGGTCGGGGGCACCCCGCGCTTCATGGTCCGTGGCTCCGGCCCGTGGCTGTTCGACGCCGACGGTCGGCGTTACGTCGACCTGGTCTGCTCCTGGGGACCGTTGATCGCCGGGCACGCCCATCCCGAGGTGGTCGCCGCCGTCCAGGCCGCCGCCGCGCTCGGCACCAGCTTCGGTACGCCCACACCGGGCGAGGTCGAGCTGGCCGCCGAGATCGTCGCGCGTACGCCGGTGGAGCAGGTTCGCCTGGTCAACTCGGGTACCGAGGCGACCATGACGGCGATCCGGCTGGCCCGTGGTTTCACCGGCCGCTCGAAGATCGTCAAGTTCGCCGGTTGCTACCACGGGCACGTGGACGCGCTGCTCGCCGCGGCCGGCTCCGGCGTGGCCACCCTCGGCCTGCCCGACTCGCCCGGCGTCACCGGCGCCGCGGCCAGCGAGACCATCGTGCTGCCGTACAACGACGTGGCCGCGGTCGAGGCGGTGTTCGCCGACGAGGGCCAGCACATCGCCGCGATCATCACCGAGGCGGCGCCGGGCAACATGGGCGTGGTGGCGCCCCGTGAGGGTTTCAACGCCGCTCTGGCCAGCATCGCCCACGCGTACGGCGCGCTGCTCGTGGTGGACGAGGTGATGACCGGGTTCCGGGTGTCGGCGGGTGGCTGGGCCGGGCTCGAACCGGTCGACGCGGACCTGTTCACGTACGGCAAGGTCATGGGTGGCGGACTGCCGGCGGCGGCCTTCGGCGGCCGGGCCGAGATCATGTCGCGCCTCGCCCCGGCCGGGCCGGTCTACCAGGCCGGCACCCTCTCCGGTAACCCGCTCGCCTGCGCCGCCGGGCTGGCCACCCTCCGGCTCGCCGACGAGGCGCTCTACCAGCGGCTGGACACCAACGCCGCCGCCGTGGGCAAGCTGGCGAGCGACGCGCTGGCCGCCGCCGGGGTGCCGCACAACCTGTCGTACGCGGGCAGCATGTTCTCGATCTTCTTCACCGCTGACGACGTGGTCGACTACGAGTCCGCTCGTACCCAGGACGTGTCCGCGTTCCGGGCGTTCTTCCACGCGATGCTGGCCAACGGCGTCTACCTGCCGCCGAGCGCCTTCGAGTCGTGGTTCGTGTCGGCGGCGTTGGACGACGCCGCGTTGGAGCAGTACGCGGCAGCCCTGCCCGTGGCAGCGGCTGCGGCAGCGGCGGCCAGTCTCGGGGGGTAGGCAAGTGAGCAAGACGGTCGTCCACGTGCTGCGGCACGGGGAGGTATACAACCCGGACAAGATCCTCTACGGTCGGCTGCCCGGTTTCCGCCTGTCCGAGCTGGGCGTCCAGATGGCGAAGGCGGCGGCCCAGTCGCTCGCCGACCGTGACCTGGCGTACGTGGTGGCGAGCCCGCTGGAACGTGCCCAGCAGACCGCGGAACCGTTCGCCGCCCAGTTCGGCCTGCCGGTAGCGGTCGACGACCGGCTGATCGAGAGCGCCAACTGGTTCGAGGGCAAGCGGGTGTCGCCCGGCGACGGCTCGTTCAGCGACCCGCGCAACTGGTGGGTGCTGCGGGACCCGGTGACCCCGTCCTGGGGCGAGGCGTACCGGGTGATCGCCGAGCGGATGTTCGCCGCCGTACACGCCGCCCGGGTGGCCGCCGAGGGACGCGAGGCGGTCTGCGTCTCGCACCAGCTCCCGATCTGGACCCTGCGCCGGTACGTCGAACGCAAGCGCCTCTGGCACGACCCGCGCAAGCGGCAGTGCGGACTGGCCAGCCTCACCTCGTTCCACTTCGACGGCGCCAAGGTCGTCGGCATCGGTTACTCCGAGCCGGCCGCGCACCTGGTCGCCATGTCGCCAACCGCGCGGACGGCCAAGGGGGCTTGACGACATGAGGTTCCCGCCGCGGGTCTGGCTCGGCGCGATGCTCTCCGCCGTCACGGTGGTGGCGCTCGCTGGCTGCTCCGGCGGCGAGAACTGGGAGTCGAAGTGCTCGACCAACGCGGACAAGGCGATCGAGTGCAGCCCGGAGAATCGGGCGCCCGCGCCGAAGGTCAGCGGTGAACTGCTCGACGGCGGCCAGTACGACCTGACCCAGGACCGGGGCCAGGTCGTCGTGGTCAACTTCTGGGGCTCGTGGTGCGCGCCCTGCCGGGCCGAGGCGGACGATCTCGAAGGCACCTACCAGGCGACCGCCGGGCAGGGGGTCCGGTTCCTCGGCGTGAACGTCCAGGACGGCCGGGACAAGGCCAAGGCGTTCGAGCAGAGCCTCGGGGTGACGTACGCCAGCCTGTTCGACCCCGGCAACCGGGTGTCGCTCAACTTCGAGATCCCGCCGAACAGCACCCCGGCGACGATCGTGCTCGACCGGGAGGGCCGGATCGCGGCCGTCTTCCGCAAGCCGGTCGTGCGCTCGATGCTGGAACCGGTGGTGGCCCGGATCGCCGCCGAGGCACCGCCGAGCGGCGGCGCACCGTCGCCCGCGACCAGCGCCGGTTCCGGTTCACCGTCGCCCGCGCCCGGTTCCGGCTCGCCGTTCCCGCCGGGCTCGCCGTCCCCGGTGGCCCGCTGATGGGCGACACCTTCGCCCGGCTCGCCGAAGACGGGCCGCTGCTGCTGGCGTTCGCCGCCGCCGCCCTCGCCGGCCTGGTCAGTTTCCTGTCGCCGTGCATCCTGCCGCTGGTCCCCGGCTACCTGTCGTACGTCACCGGCCTGGCCGGTGCCGACCTCGGCGCCACCAGTGGCAGGCAGGCCTCCGCGCCGTCGGATACCGCCGCACAGGCAAGCCCGTCCAGCGAGGGCGCGGTGGCCGTGGCGGTGGCGAGCCGGGAGGCTCGCGCGGTCAAGGGTCGGGTGCTCGCCGGCACCATGCTGTTCATCGCCGGCTTCACCGTCGTGTACGTGCTCAGCGCGATCCTCGTCGCCAGCGTTGGCCGGGTCCTCCTCGCCCAGCGCCGACCGCTGGAGATCGGCGTCGGGCTGCTGATCATCCTGCTCGGGCTCGCCTACCTGGGATTGGTCCCCGGCCTGCAGCGGGAGTTCCGGTTCCAGCGGCTGCCGGCGGCCGGCCTGATCGGTGCCCCGGTCTTCGGCGCCGTGTTCGCCCTGTCCTGGCTGCCCTGCTCCGGGCCGACGCTCGGTGCGGTGCTCGGCATGGCGACGGTCAGCGGGCAGACCGACCGGGCCGCGCTGCTGGCGGTGGCGTACTGCCTCGGGCTCGGGCTGCCGTTCGTGATCTTCGGGCTGGCCTTCCGGCGACTGCTCGGCGTGTTCAAGGCGGTCCGGCGCAACAGCGCCTGGGTCACCCGGATCGGCGGGGCGCTGCTGATCCTGGTCGGACTGGCCCTGGTCACCGGCGGCTGGCTCCACTTCGTGATCTGGTTGCAGACGACGTTCGGCGTGGGTGAGGTCAGCATCTGATGTCCAGCGTCGAACAGCGGACCGACCCCGGTACGCGCGCCACCAGCGACGGGCCGCCGCGCGTACGCCGGCCGAACCGGCTGTTGGCGCTGCTGCGCAACTCCTGGCGGCAGCTCACCAGCATGCGTACGGCGCTGATCCTGCTCTTCCTGCTCGCCGTCGCGGCCATTCCGGGCTCGGTGCTGCCGCAGCGCAACATCAGCCCGGAGAAGGTCAACGCCTACTTCGACCAGCATCCCGACCTCGCCCCGGTACTCGACCGGATCGGCGGCTTCGACGTCTTCGCCTCGATCTGGTTCTCCGCGATCTACCTGCTGCTGTTCACCTCGCTGGTGGGCTGCATCGCGCCGCGGATGCGCGACCACTTCCGTACGCTGCGCTCCGTACCGCCGGTTGGCCCGAAGCGGTTGGACCGGCTGCCGCAGCACGCGGTCCTGGCCGACCCGGAGGTGGCCGGTGCGCGGGGCGACGCGGACGCGGAACTGTCGGCGATCGCGGCGCTGCTGCGCAAGCGGCGCTGGCGGGTGGTGGTCCGGGGCAACACCGTCGCGGCCGAGAAGGGCTACCTCAAGGAGAGCGGCAACCTGCTCTTCCACATCTCGCTGCTGGCCATGCTCGTCGGGGTCGCGCTCGGTTCCTGGTACGGATGGCACGGCAACCGGCTGCTCGTCGCCGGCAAGGACTCCTCCTTCTGCAGCACACTCGACCAGTTCAGCGAGTCCGGTCTCGGGCCCCGGGTGCAGGCCACCGACCTGCCCCGGTTCTGCCTGGAGCTGACCAACTTCAAGGCCCAATTCCTGCCGTCGGGGCAGCCGGAGTCGTTCAGCGCCTCGGTGCTGGTGGACCAGGACGGCGGTGCGCAGCGGGCGGCGGACTTCTCGGTCAACTCGCCGCTGCGGCTGGACGGGGCGAACGTCTACCTGCTCGGCCACGGTTACGCCCCGGTGATCCGCTACACCGACCGCAACGGCAAATCGCAGACCCAGGCGTTCCCGTTCCTGAGCAACGACGGCAACCTCACCAGCGAGGGCGTGGCCACGTTCCCGGACGTCAACCTCGACCCGTCGACCGGGCAGCGCGACCCGAAGGCGCAGGTCGCCTTCGAGGGCATCTACCTGCCGACCGCGCCCGACGAGGCACCCTTCGTACGCTCCCAGTTCCCCGCGGAGCGGAACCCGGCGCTGATGTTGATCCCGTACCGGGGCAACCTGGGGATGGACGCCGGGATGCCGTCCTCGGTCTACAGCCTCAACCAGGAGCAGGTACGCGAGGGCAAGCTGACCCAGGTGGGGGAGGCGAAGCTGCTCCGCCCGAACGACCGGTGGACGCTCGACGACGGTACGACGGTCGAGTTCCTGGGCACCCAGCAGTACATCACCCTGACCGTCCGGTACGCCCCGGCCTCGACGTTGATGCTGGTCAGCTCGGTGCTGCTGCTGATCGGCCTGATGTTCTCGCTGTTCGGGCGACGCCGTCGGGTCTGGTTCCGGGTCACTCCGGCCGCCCCGGAGGATGGGTCCACGACGGGCGGTAGTAGCTTGATCGAGGCCGGTGGCTTGCCGCGCACCGACTATGCCGGATTCGCCGACGAGTTCAACCAGCTCGTCGCCGCGGTGGAACGCGGTGCCGGGGGCCGAGAAGGGACCGAGTAAATGGCCGCACTCTCCGACCAGCTCCTGGTGTTCACGATCCTGGGATACCTGATCGCGATGATCAGCCACGCCGCGTCGTACGCCTTCAGTGGCAAGGGGGCGGTCGCCGCGATCTCCCGCCCGGCCCGGCAACTCGTCACGGTCGGCGCCGGGGAGTCCGGTTCGGACGCTCCCGCTGCCGTCCCGCCGAGCGGCAGCGTCCCGCCGACCGGCGACGTTCCGGCGCGCTCGACCGGGCGGGCCGCGATCGCCGCCCGGATCGCCATGGTGGCCACCGTGCTCGCCACCGCACTGCACCTCGGCGCACTGGTCACCCGCGGTGTCGCGGCCGACCGGCTGCCCTGGGGCAACATGTACGAGTTCGTGCTGACGGTCACCTTCGTCGGTGCCGCCGGCTGGCTCTACCTGCTCTTCCGCTGGCCGTCCGTACGCCAGTTGGGGCTGGTCCTGACGCTGGTGATGGTGCTGCTGCTCGGCATCGCCGGGCTGGTGCTCTACACCCCGGTCGTGCCGCTGGTGCCGGCGCTGAACTCGTACTGGTTCGAGATCCACGTGACGACGATCGTGTTCTCGTCCGGCATCCTGCTGCTCGCGTTCGTACCCGCCGCGATGTACCTGATGCGGGCCGGGTACGAGTCCGGCAAGCGCAGCTTCCCGTACGTCCTGGCGCGCCGGTCGCCGAGCGCCGTCACGTTGGAGCGGCTGACCTTCGGCCTGAACGCGTTCGCCTTCCCGATCTTCACCTTCGCGGTGATCGCCGGGGCGGTCTGGGCCGAGGCGGCCTGGGGCCGGGCGTGGGGCTGGGACCCGAAGGAGACCTGGGCGTTCATCTCCTGGGTCGTCTACGCCGGTTACCTGCACGCCCGTGCCACCCCGAGCGTCAAGCGCAACGTGGTCGCCTGGATCTCGATCCTCGGCTTCCTGACCATGCTGATGAACCTGTTCGGGGTGAACTTCTTCTTCACCGGCCTGCACTCGTACGCGGGAGTGAACTGACAGCGGTTGCCCAGTGCTGCCCGGGTTCGACGGACGGAATCTAGCTGTTGACAAGATGCTTGGTGGGCGCCAATCTTGACACTGACAAGCTGTGTCGGAGTCGTCCGCCGGGAGCTGCCGTGACACCGGAAACCCGTACCACCGCCGCGATCCTGATCATCACGGTCGGCACCATCGCCTTCGGCGGGCTGTCGCTGCTGATGCAACTCGTTCGCCGGATCCCCGGCTACCTGGACAACCCCGTCCGGCGGGCGCTCTGGACCGCCGGACACGCCCACGCGGGCGTACTGGTGCTGTTCGCCCTGGTCGCCCTGCTCTACCTTGACCAGTCCGACTACGGCGACGGGATGAGGACCCTGGTACGGGTCCTGTTCGTGGCCGCGCCGATCCTGATGCCGCTCGGCTTCTTCCTCTCCGTCGTCCGCCCGTCGGACACCAAACCGAACAAGCTGATCTACCTCGTCATGCTCGGCGGGGCCAGCCTGACCGCCGGCACGGTCCTGCTCGGCATCGGCCTGCTCTGACACCACCCGTACGGCACCCCGGCTGAGTCGACCGGCCGGGCGGTGCGGGAGACTGGCAGCATGGTGGCTCGTGGCTTCCCGTACGCCGATCTCAAGGACTTCCTCGCCGCGCTCGAAGGCGCGGGCGAGCTGCGCCGGGTGACCGTGCCGGTCGACCCCACGCTCGAGATCAGCGAGGTGGTGACCCGGACCGTCCGGGCGAACGGGCCGGCGCTGCTGTTCGAACGCCCGACTCGGGGCGAGATGCCGGTCGCGATCAACCTGTTCGGCACCGAAAGCCGGATGGCGATGGCGCTCGGCGTGGACCGCCTCGACGAGGTCGGCGAGCGGATCGGCGCCATGATCAAGCCGGAACTGCCGGTCGGCTGGTCGGGCATCCGGGACGGCCTGGGCAAGGTGCTGCAACTCAAGTCGTTGCCGCCGAAGAAGGTCAAGACCGCGCCCTGCCAGCAGATCGTCTACCGGGGCGCGGACGTCGACCTGAACCGGCTGCCGGGGCTGCAGGTCTGGCCCGGCGACGGCGGAATCTTCCACAACTTCGGGCTGACCCACACCAAGCACCCGGAGACCGGCAAGCGCAACCTCGGCCTCTACCGGCTCCAGCAGCACTCGCACAACACGATCGGCATGCACTGGCAGATCCACAAGGACTCCACCGCGCACCACGCGGTCGCCGAACGCCGCGGCGAGCGGCTGCCGGTGGCGATCGCGATCGGCCCCGACCCGGTGGTCAGCTACTCCGCCTCCGCCCCGCTCCCCGGCGACATCGACGAATACCTGTTCGCCGGCTTCCTGCGCGGTGAACGGGTCGAGATGGTCGACTGCCTGACCGTGCCGCTGCAGGTGCCGGCGAACGCGCAGATCGTGCTGGAGGGCTACATCGAGCCCGGCGAGCGGCTGCCGGAGGGGCCCTTCGGTGACCACACCGGCTTCTACACCCCGGTCGAGCCGTTCCCGGTGATGCACATCGAGGCGATTACCACCCAGCGCGACCCGATCTACCACTCGATCGTCACGTCCCAGCCGCCGCAGGAGGACCACGGCCTGGGCAAGGCCACCGAGCGGATCTTCCTGCCCCTGCTCAAGATGCTGATCCCGGACATCGTCGACTACGACCTGCCGTCCGCCGGGGTGTTCCACAACTGCGTGATCGTCTCGATCCGCAAGCGTTACCCCAAGCACGCCCAGAAGGTGATGAGCGCGATCTGGGGCGCCCACCTGCTCTCGCTGGCCAAGCTGATCGTGGTGGTGGACGAGGACTGCGACGTGCACGACTACTCCGAGGTCGCGTTCCGTGCCTTCGGCAACGTCGACTACTCGCACGACCTGCTGATCACCCAAGGGCCGGTGGACCACCTCGACCACGCGTCGTACCAGCAGTTCTGGGGCGGCAAGGCCGGTGTCGACGCCACCCGCAAACTGCCCACCGAGGGCTACACCCGTGGTTGGCCGGAAGAGATGACCATGTCGCCGGAGATCCGTGCCCTGGTCGACAAGCGCTGGAAGGAGTACGGAATCCAGTGACCACCCTCACTGCCGCCGAACGTACCGGCCGGGTGAAGTCGTTCCTGAAGCTCGTCGCGATCGAGCACTCGGTCTTCGCCCTGCCGTTCGCGTACCTCTCCGCGCTGGCCGCGATGTTCGTCGACGGCGGGCACGTGCGCTGGGTCGACCTGCTGCTGATCACCATCGCCATGGTCGGCGCCCGTACCTTCGCCATGGCGGCGAACCGGATCATCGACCGGCGGATCGACGCGCGTAACCCCCGTACGGCCGGTCGGGAACTGGTCACCGGGGCGGTGAGCGTCCGCACGGCCTGGACCGGCGCGATCGTCGCCGTGGTCGTCTTCCTCGGCGCCGCCGCCGCGCTCAACCCGCTCTGCTTCGCGCTCGCGCCACTCGCCGTGGTGCCGCTGGTGCTCTACCCCTACGGCAAGCGGTTCACCGACTGGCCGCACGCCATCCTCGCGCTCGCCCAGGCGGTCGGCCCGGTCGGTGCCTGGCTCGCGGTCAGCGGCACCTTCGACGGCTCCGGCCCGGCCTGGCTGCTCGGCGCCGCGGTGGGACTCTGGATCGGCGGCTTCGACCTGATCTACGCCTGCCAGGACGCCGAGATCGACCGCGAGATCGGGGTACGCAGCGTGCCGGCCCGGTACGGCAAGCGGTTCGCCCTGCACCTGTCGACGGCGACGCACGTGGCAACGTTCGCACTGTTCGGCTGGTTCGGCGCGCTGATCGGCCTCGGCTGGCTGTTCTGGATCGGCCTACTGCTGACCGCGGTCGCGTTCACGTACCAGCACGTGGTGGTCAGCCCGACCGACCTGTCCAAGGTCAACCGGGCGTTCTTCACCGCCAACGGCTTCGTCGCCATCGCACTGTTCTTCTTCGCCCTGCTCGACCTGGTGTTCCGGCTCAACCTGCGCCCCTGACCCCGTCCGCCGGTGCGACCAGCGCCGGCACCGAGATGTTCGGTCCGCCGCTGTGCCGGTAGCGGACGCTCTCCAGCGACCAGTCGATGGTGCCGCGCACCGAACGGGTCACCCCGTCGAGGTGGTCGTGCAGCGGTTCGTCCAGCACCGGGCCGAACGACGGCATCGCCGCCCGCAGCGCCACGAACCGGTCCATGGTCTGCTGCCAGCGCCGGACCACCACCTCCACCGCCGTCCGGACCGGCAGCCCGTCCGCGCGGGCCACGGCGAGCACCAGGTTGTGCCCGCCCGAGGTGGCCGTGTCCCGGTTCAGCGAGAGCAGGTCGTTGAACCAGGAGAGCAGGTCGTTCCCGGTGGTCGCGAACTCGCGTACGGCCGGATGGTGGTAGACCGCGTCCGGCAGCGCCCGGCCGGTGGCGAACTCGATCAGCGTGTACGACACGTACGCGGCAGAGGTGGCCCGGCGCAGTTCGACGTACTCGGGCACGCTCGGGTGCCGGCCGGCGGCCTTGTTGCCCGCCTCCACCAGCGTTCCGTCGAGGTGGTGGGCGACGGCGTCCACGAACCGGTCCCGGGCCACGGGGGAGAGCCGCCGGCCGGGGACCCGCCAGGCGTCCACCAGCATCCGGCGCAGCGGCCCGGTGAAGCCCCGATGGCGGCTGCGCGGGCCGACCCGGAGCAGCCGCAGGATCCCGTCACGCAGGCCGCGGACGAAGACCGGATCCGGTCCGGCGGTCCCGTCACAGGCGTCGTCGAGCAGGAAGAACCAGGTGAAGAGCGCGGTGAGCGTACGCAGCTCCTCGGCGGACGTGTCCGGGTAGAGGCGGCCGGCGTACCGGGCGAAGCCGTGCCGGTGCAACTGTCGGGCGCCGGTGTCGTCCAGGGGCAGGCCGGCGCCGCGCAGCCAACCGGGCAGCCACTCCTGGACCTCGTCGGCGTACGGCGAAATTTCGGATGGAATCGGACATTCGAGCTTGATTTCCCAGGGTTCCTCCCTGTCCATGCCGTCGCCTCCCCAGAACGACCGGTACCGGGCCTGCGGAGAAGCATGGCATTTCCATGTCTGCCTGGCATTACTCAATCGCGTCGATGGACCACGGGGATTTGCCGCCGACCGGCGTGACCGGGGCCGCCGGGTGGTGGGCCGGTGGCACGCCCACCGGCCCGACCGGGCAGGCTTGGGGGTATGCGCAGGCCGTGGGTGGTGGGGGTTTCCGGAGCATCGGGTACGCCGTACGCGGCGGCGGTCATCGGCGGGCTGCTGGACGCCGGGGCGGCGGTGGACCTGGTGGTCTCCCGGGCAGCCCGGCTCACCATCCTCGACGAGACCGGTACGGCGTTCCGGGACGCGTACTGGCGCGACGACCTGGGCGCCTGGCTCGGTCGCGACCTGTCCGGTGCCGACCTGGCCTACTGGCCGGCCGGTGACCTTGCCGCCGGTCCGAGCAGCGGGTCGTACCCGGTGCTCGGGATGGCGGTGGTGCCGGCGAGTACGGCAGCGTGCGCGGGCATCGCCATCGGCCTGTCGAAGGACCTGCTGCAGCGCGCGGCCGAGGTGAACCTGAAGGAACGCCGGCCGGTGGTCGTGGTGCCCCGGGAGACTCCGGTGACCCGCAGTCACCTGGAGCATCTGATCGCGCTGCACGACGCGGGGGCGGTGGTGCTACCCGCCAGTCCCGGTTTCTACGGCGCGGGCGCGTCGGCCTCGGCGGGGCAACTCGTCGACTTCGTCGCCGGCAAGGTGCTCGATGCGCTCGGTGTGCCGCACTCGTTGTTCCAGCGGTGGGCCGGCGAACTCGGCGCGGGCCGCGCTCAGGGCCCGGATCGGGCCGGGTGAAACCCCGGTCCGGGCCGATGAAGCTCGGCCCGAGCCCGGGTGTTACCCAGTGGCCTAACTGATCAGTGCAGGCCGACGTTGCCGGCGCTGGCTGAATTCGGGCCTGTCGGCGTTGCCGGACCGGTATTGCGCGGCCGGTTGGCTATGCTGTCGTCGACCTCATCGAGCATGCCCTCGCCCTCGAGCAGAGCACGCACCTCCGACTCCCGGAACCGCCGGTGCCCGCCCGGTGTCCGGATGCTGCCGATCCTGCCAGCAGCAGCCCATCGGGTGACGGTCTTGGGGTCGACGCGGAACAGCGCAGCTACCTCGCCCGGCGTCAGCAGACGATCTCCAGTGTCCACAGCCCCCTCCTCGCGTCCACGAAGTCCCCGGACTGGTAAGACCGCCCCCGGGACAAAAGTGCCTGCCAGAGCCTTCGGTGGGGACGTACGGCAATTACAGCACCGCCAGAGTGTCGTGTCCGGCGAACGCGAAAACGCCCTGAGTGGGAAGTTAGCTTGGCCGATATGTGGTTTTTACGCGCTTTGAGCGCGGAGCACTGCCTACCGGTCGTTACCCATCCCATCCACCGGGATAGTGTCTACAGTCCGTGGACGCCATCGACCTGGTACTCGTCGATCTGCTGCAGACCAACGCCCGGCTCTCCTACGCCGAGCTGGCCCGGCAGGTCGGCCTCTCCGCGCCCGCCGTACACGAGCGGGTGGGCAAGCTCGAAGCCGGCGGGGTCATCCGCGGCTACCGGGCCGAGGTGGCGCCGGAGGAGGTCGGGCTCGGCGTCACCGCACTGATCGGCATCGTGCAGGACTCCGGCGGCGACACCGACGACGTGCTCGCCACCTTCCGGGAGATGCCCGAGATCGAATCCTGCTACTTCATGGCCGGCGTCGAGTCGTTCCTGCTCAAGGCGCGGGTCGGCACCATCGCCGAACTGGAGCAGCTGATCGTACGGCTGAACCGGACCGCCGGTGTCGCCTCGACCCGGACCGGGATCGCCCTCTCCACCAAGTGGGAGAACCGCCCCCAGCCCCGCGGCTCCCGCACCCCCGACGCGAGCTAACCCGGACGTGAACTAACGGCGTACCTCGGTGCCGACCCGCTCGGCCAGGCCCGGGTAGCTGACCACGTAACCGTCCGCGTCCAGGCCGAGGTCCGCCTCGAAGTCGTCGTCGCGGAAGCGTACGTTGCCGCCGTCCAGCGCCGTGTAGACCTGTTCGGAGGGAACCACCAGCAGGCTCGGCACCAGCACCCAGGCGACCGTGATCCGGTGCACCGTGCCCGGTGCGGCGTCGCGCAGCCCGAGTCGGCGTACCGGCAGGGTGTTGAACAGGGGGGCACCACCGAGGTCGATGTCGAGTGCGTTCACCAACCGGTCCGGCTCCTCGATCCCCGGAATGCCGGCTCCCGGCGCCCCGGCGGCGGACAGGGCGCCGTCCAGGTCGCCCTGTTCGGCGGTGCTGGCCCGCCAGCGCCCGGCCGCCCGCTCCAGCCGCAGGCTGCGCAGCCAACCAGCGCCCTCGACGCTCACCTCCAGCCGTACGGCCGCCCAGCTCTCGTCGGTGGTCAGCTCGTACCGGCAGGTGTAGGGGAGTGGATCCACCGCCAGTGCCACACCCCGCGCGAGCAGTCCACGGCGGTCGTCGAGCAGCACGTGGTCGGCGCCCGGCACGTCCGTACGGTTCCAGAGCAGCGATCTCGGCATCATCGGCATGGGGCGGACGTTACCGCCGGCAACGACGCCGTGCCGGCCGTGACGCCAGGACGAACAAAAGCGGCGGGTGCTGCGCCACGGTCGAACCGTGCCGCACCACCCGCCGCCCTCAGCGCCGGAAAGCGCGAAAATCAGTGCGTACGGGTCGGACGCCGCGCGCCGAACTGACGGTCGCCACCGGTACGCGGACGATCGCCCTGGGCGTCGGCCGGCCGGTCGTGCCGCGGCGCACTCTCGTGCCGGTACCCGCCACGGCGGTCGTCGGACCGCCACTCGCCACCGGAGCGCCACTCGCCCGCCGGACGTCCACCGGCAGCCCGGTCACCCTGCGGCCGGTCGCCCTGGGGACGGTCGCCCTGGGGACGGTCACCGAAGCGGCGCTCGCCCTGGGGCCGGTCACCGAAATTGCGGTCGCCCTGCGGCCGGTCGCCGTAGCGGCGCTCACCCTGGGGGCGGTCGCCGAAATTGCGGTCGCCCTGCGGCCGGTCGCCGTAGCGGCGCTCACCCTGGGGACGGTCGCCGTAGCGACGCTCACCCTGCGGCCGGTCACCGTAACGGCGCTCACCTTGGGGGCGGTCGCCGTAGCGACGCTCACCCTGCGGCCGGTCGCCGTAACGGCGGTCACCGCCGCGGGGACGGTCGCTGTAGCGCTCCGGCTCCACGACCACCGGCACCCCGCTCGGCGCCTGGGCACCGGTCAGCTCGGCCAGCACCGCGTCGCCGGGGCGTACCCGGGTCTGCGCCGGCTCGACACCGGCCTTCTCCAGCATCGCGAGCGTGGTCCGGCGCTGCTTCGGCAGGACCAGGGTCGCCACCGCACCGGACTCACCGGCCCGTGCGGTACGGCCGGCCCGGTGCAGGTAGTCCTTCGGGTCCTTCGGCGGGTCCACGTGCACCACGAGCGAGACGCCGTCGACGTGGATGCCCCGGGCGGCCACGTCGGTGGCGACCAGGACACTCGTCCGGCCTTCCTTGAACTCGGCCAGGGTGCGGGTGCGTACCCGCTGGGTCTTGCCGCCGTGCAGCGCCCCGGCGCGTACGCCGACCGCCGCGAGCTGCTCGACCAGCCGGTCCACGCCCATCTGCGTACGGGCGAACATCATCGTGCGGCCCTGCCGGGCGGCGATCGACGCGGCGATCGCGAACTTGTCGTGCGGCGGGATCAGCAGCAGGTGGTGGTCCATGGTGGACACCGCGGCGGTCGCCGGTGAGGTCGAGTGCGTCACCGGGTCGTGCATGAACCGCCGGACCAGGGCGTCGACGTCACCGTCGAGCGTGGCCGAGAAGAGCAGCCGCTGGGCGTTCGCCGGCGTCTTGGAGAGCAGATCGGTGACCTCGGGCAGGAAGCCCATGTCGGCCATCTGGTCGGCCTCGTCCAGCACCGTGATCTCGATCTCGTCGAGCTTGCACACCCCACGGGCGATCAGGTCACCGAGCCGGCCCGGCGTGGCGACGATGATCTCCACACCGCGGCGCAGCGCATCGATCTGCCGGTCGTACGGCACCCCGCCGACGGCGGTCTTGAGGAACACGCCGACGGCCTTGCCCAGCGGCACGAGCGCGTCGTTGACCTGCATGGCCAGCTCGCGGGTCGGCACCAGGATGAGCGCGCGGGGGTGCTGCGGCCGGGCTCGGCCACCGGCCGCGACCCGAGCCAGTACGGGCAGGCCGAAGGCCAGCGTCTTGCCGGAGCCGGTCTGGCCACGGCCGAGTACGTCCCGACCGGCCAGCGCGTCCGGCACGGTCGCCTGCTGGATCTCGAACGGCGTGCTGATGCCCTCGCGGTTGAGGGCGCGGACCAGCTGGTGCGGCAGGCCGAGCGCCGCGAAGTCCCGGACGGCGACCGGCTCGGCCACCACGGGCGCCGCCGCCTCGGACGGCTCGTCGGCCGCGGCGGTCTCCTCGGTCGCGACGGTTTCGTCGGCAGCAAGCTCGGTCGCGGCCTCGGCCGGCGACACCTCGATTGCCGGCGCGACCTGCGCGGCGGGGATGACCGGTGCGGACACGGGGGCCTGCGCGGTCGGGGCGAGCTGACCGGTCGATTCGGCCCGGGCGGCCGGGTCGGGCTGGTTGGCACTGTCGACAGAGTCGAAGACGGACGGGAACGTGCTGGGATCAGCGAAGGGCGTCAAGAAAAACCTCTCAAGCGGGGCGCATCTTCGCGAATGGCCCGCTGCGGCTAACGTCCGCCGCTGAATCGCCCGCAAGATCGCCCAGGGGCGCGCTTTGTGCGCGCCAGGTCAGTAATCGCGTCAAGTGTACGGCTTCTCGGCACGGCTGCCATCGACCGACCCCGGCCAGTGGGCAGGGTCACCCCACCGGACAACCCGTTCCGGCCAACGCTACGGCCAGCGTGGATGCCCGGTGGGCTCGGCCGCTCAGCTCCCGAGCAACCCGCCGAAAATGGCGCTGAACGTGTCTCCGGCGGCGAACACCACGAGCAGGCCGATCGCCACGAGCACGGCGAGACCGGCAACCAGCACCCCGATCATCTTCCCGGTGCCCGCGTTCGACGCCGACGAGTCCGCCCAGCCCTGGGCCAGGATGTGCCCGGTCAACGAACCCGTGTTCTCCACCGGGTTGCCGATCGGGATGGCGACCGTCATGTCCGCGGGCGGGGCGCTGTCCGGTCCGCCGTACACGGTTCCGCGACCACCCTGCTCGGCTGCCTTCCGGTGGTCTGCCCCCGGAAGCCGGATCGGCTGGGTGGCCTCCGCCGACGGTCTGGTGATCGGCTGGGTGGCCTCCGCCGACGGCGGCCTGGTGATCGGCTGGGTGGCGTCGGCCGACGGCGGGGTGGCGGTCGCGGGCGGCCGGGTGGTCGACGTACGCGCGGTGGTGGTGATCCGTTGGGTGACGGCGGGCGCCGCCGACGCCGGGTACGTCGTGCCGGTCATCGCGGGTGGCGGCGGGAACGGCGGCACCGGTGCCGGTACGGGCGGTCCCGGCGGGACCGGCGGTGCCGGCGGCACGGGACCCGGTCCGGGGGGCGGCGGAGTCGGCCGTGGCGGTGTGGGACCGGGGACCGGAGGCGTCGGCCCCGGTAGGGGCGGAGTCGGCGTGGGAACCGGTGGCGCGGGGAACGGAGCCGGTGCCGGTCCGGGACCGGGCGGGGTCGGCGGAGCGGGCCGCGGCGGTTCCGCCGGCTTCGGTGGCTCCACCGGATCCGGCGGCCGGGGCGGGTTGGGCGGCTCGACCGGCCCCGACTCCTCGACCGGCGTAACCTCCTCGACCGGCGCCGCGTCCTTCACCGACACCGCCTGCCCGGCCGCCGTGGTTCCCGTCACCGGCGCCGGGTCCTCGACCGGAGTGACGTCCTCGACCGGAGCCGCGTTCTCGACCGGAGTGACGTCCTCGACCGGAGCCGCGTTCTCGACCGGAGTGGTGTCCTCGACCGGAGCCGCGTCCTCGGCCGGAGTGGTGTCCTTCACCGGGTTGGCTCTTGCGGACAGGGCGGCGTATTCGCCGGTCCGGTACACCGTCGCCCGGCTGGCCGGCGTCGACGTGCCACCGGCCCGCTGGTCGGCGGCGGGCGGGGCGGCGCCGGGCACCGCTGCACTGGCGCGTGCCGCCGGGTTCTCGCCCAGCAGTCCGGAGCGCTGCGTGGGGACCACGTACGTGACCGTCGGGCCGGCCTTCGGCGGGTCGGAGGGCACCGGTGGTGTGCCCGTCGACTCCTGCTCCGGCTCTTTTCGGGGACTGCCGAACGCCGACCAGGGCAGGTCCGCCTGCGGCGTCTTGGGCGTACGGCGTTGCAGCGGGATGCTGCTCGGGGCAGCCCGGATCGGCGCCGGCTGAGCTGGGGTGGGCTCCGGGTCCGGACTGCCCGGCTCGCCGGCCCGGTACGTGGTTCCCGTCGATACGGTCGCCGGCACGGCAGCCAGCTCGGCGGCGCTCGGTACGGCACCGGCGACACTGGCCGCTCGTCCTCGTACGGCCGGGTTGTCGCTGTCGGCCGACCCGGTGGTGCCCACGGCCGCACCCGAGGCGGCGTCGTCCGCCACAGCCGGCTCGGCGCTGCCGGTGGCGGTGGTTGGTTCGACGGCACCGGCGGTCGGTTCCGGCCCGGCCGTGTCCGGTGGTGCCGTGGTCAGGGTCGCACTACTCGACCCGACCGGTCCCACCGTCGGCGGTGTCTGCTCTTGCGCCATCGTCTGCCTCCCGCGCCCGCGCCCGGACCGGTGGCGCCGGACCGGGAGTGCCCTCGATCCTCACCGTGCCACATCCGGGCACGGGCGGACAGTCGGAGCCCGTTGTCCGGTTCGAAGAGACGCGACGATCGAGCCGTCGACCCGAACGCACCGGGCCCGCCATGAGGCGGGCCCGGTGGTCACATCCGATCGACGAAACCCCTGTCCTAGGTGGTGCTCGGCGTACCGCCCGCCGTCGCCGGGGGCGTGGTGCGAACGGGCGGGTTCGGTGTGGTCGTCGGTACGCCGGCCGAGGTGGTCACGGGCACGTCCGGGGTCGGCTGCGGCGTGGTCGGCGCGGGCGTCGGGTCCGCCGGGGTGGGCGCGGTGGTCGGGGTGTCGTCGGGCGTCGTCGGGTCGTCCGACGGCGTGGGCGGTGGAGTCGTCGGCGGCGGGGTCGTCGGCGGTGGCGGGGTGGTCGGAGGCGGTGGCGTCGTCGGCGGTGGAGTGGTTGCCGGCGGGGTGGTCGGCGTCGTCGTCGGCGGGTTGGTCGGCGACTTCGTCGGACCGGTGACCGGTGCGTCCACCGGGTCGAAGATCCGCGTCGCGGCGTAGAACCGCGACCACCAGACGGTGGAGACCTTCACCACGTCGCCCGAGTTCGGAGCGTGCACCATCTTGCCGCCACCGATGTACATCGCCACGTGGTGCACGGTGGTCCAACTGCTGCCCGAGGCGAAGAAGATCAGGTCCCCGGGGAGCAGCGAGTAGCGGTCGACCGACCGGGTACGCGTGGTGTAATACTGGTCCTTCGCCACCCGGGCCAGCTCGTACCCGACGCCGGGGGAGCGGTACGCGGCGTACATCAGACCGGAGCAGTCGAACGCGTTCGGACCCTCGGCCGCCCAGACGTACGGGTCGCCCCGCTGGGCGAGTGCGTACTGCACCGCCTTGAGCGCCTTCGGGTTGGCCACCTTGCCGGCGACGCTGTCGTTGCCCACTCCGGCCGGGCTGAGCTGCTGCTCAGCGGTCTCCCGGGCCTTCTCGATCGCGGCTAGCTGGTCGGCGTTGTCCCGCTTCAGCTTCAGCAGGTCGGCCTCGAGCTGCTTGTACGCGGCTTCCTTGGTGGTGAACAGGGCGGCCGAATTGGTCGCGGCCGTCGCAGCGGTCAACTGCGCTTCGCGAGCGGCCTGCTCGGCGTTGCGGGCCCGGGTCAGCTCGCGAGCGGGCGCGATGCTGTCCGCGCCGGACTGCTCGCCCTTCTGTAGCCGGCTGAGTGCGCCCAGATCGTGCAGGTCGGAGCCGAGGGCGCCCGGCGGGAGCCCGGCGGCGTCCTTGAACGCGTCGGCGGCCGCCGCGTCGGCGGCCTCCTGCGCCTTGGTCAGCTCCTGGTGCGCGGTCTGCCACTGCGTGTTCGCGGTCACCAGCAGCCCGGCGGCGGTGTCGCGATCCGTGCGTAGCTGGAGTAACTCCTCACCCAGCAGGGCGAGCTGCGTCTCCTTGGCCTGGATCTGGGTGGCGAGCGGGCCGTTCAGCAGCGCCGGAAGCGGGGTCCGGGGACCGGTCGAGCCGGGCGGGGCGGTCGCACCGGGCAGGAGCAACGTACCGACCACGGCGGGCCGGGCGCCGGCATCGGGCACGGTGGTCGGGGCCGGATCCGCGTAGACCGGGCTGGCGAAGGCGAACGCGACCGCCGCGCTCAACAGTGCCGACCAGGCCAGCGGCCGTAGCACGGGGTTGATCAACGGTCGTCTGCGTCGTCTCGGTCGGCTGCCCGTTCTCATTGCCATTCCGCTCCCCATCCAGCATCAAGGGCCCCGGGCGGTGGTGCCCCGGTGCCCTCGTGTCCGGCGATGTGCCCGGCGTCCCACTTTTGTCTACCGCACCACGGCAAGGAAGTCGATTGGCGTAGGGGTAACAAGAGCCTGAGAGTCTGATGACAGCCGGACGTCCGGTGAACTACGTCGCTGTGGGGCCGGCCGTCCGGGTGCCGGTGCCGGGACCCACGTACGCTCGGTGCTGGATCGTAGGGAAGGGACGGGCCCCGACATGGACGCCGGACGCAAGCGCGAGCTGGAAGAGAAGGTCTACGCCGGGGAGCGGCTCAGCCGCCAGGACGGTGAGGACCTCTACGACAGTGACGACCTGGCGTGGTTGGGCCGGCTGGCCCATCACCGCCGGACCGAGAGCAACGGCGACCGGGTGATGTTCAACGTCAACCGGCACCTGAACCTGACCAACGTCTGCAGCGCCTCGTGTGCGTACTGCTCGTTCCAGCGCAAGCCGGGCGAGAAGGACGCGTACACGATGCGGATCGAAGAGGCCGTACGCAAGGCCAAGGAGATGCAGGACGAGCAGCTCACCGAGCTGCACATCGTGAACGGGCTGCACCCGACCCTGCCGTGGCGCTACTACCCGAAGGTGCTCCGCGAGCTGAAGGCCGCGCTGCCCAACGTGAAGCTGAAGGCGTTCACCGCGACCGAGGTGCAGTGGTTCGAGAAGATCAGCGGGCTGCCGGCCGACGAGATCCTGGACGAGCTGATCGACGCCGGCCTGGAGTCGCTCACCGGCGGCGGCGCGGAGATCTTCGACTGGGAGGTCCGCCAGCACATCGTGGACCACGCCTGTCACTGGGAGGACTGGTCGCGGATCCACCGGCTGGCCCACTCGAAGGGTCTGCGTACCCCGTCGACGATGCTCTACGGCCACATCGAGGAGCCGCGCCACCGGGTCGACCACGTGCTGCGGCTGCGTGAGCTGCAGGATGAAACCGGTGGTTTCACCGTCTTCATCCCGCTGCGCTACCAGCACGACTTCGTCGACTCGGCGGACGGCAAGATCCGGAACCGGATCCAGGCGCAGACCACGATGGCGTCACCGGCCGAGTCGCTGAAGACCTTCGCCGTCTCCCGGCTGCTCTTCGACAACGTGCCGCACGTGAAGTGCTTCTGGGTGATGCACGGGCTGTCGGTGGCGCAGCTGTCGCTCAACTTCGGCGTCGACGACCTGGACGGCTCGGTGGTCGAATACAAGATCACCCACGATGCCGACTCGTACGGCACGCCGAACACGATGCACCGCGACGACCTGCTGCACCTGATCTGGGACGCCGGGTTCCAGCCGGTCGAGCGGGACACCCGCTACAACGTGGTACGGGAATACGAGCGTCCGCCGACCCTGGCGCAGCGCCGCGCGGAACCGCAGCAGGTCTGGGCCTGATCCGGCCGGGGCCCGACCCGGCTCCGGTCGCCTGCTCTTAACCTGCTTCATGTCCGGCGTGTGTGTTGGCGTGCGGGCCGGGTCAGGGTTCCCGCGTAGCTTCCATTCACCGTGATGATTGATTATGTCGACCGTGGTCGAGTCGGGACCGGGCGTCGGAACCAGAAGCTCCGCCGTCCGCTGCTCGCCGCCCTGATCGTCCTGATGGCCACCGCGATCCTGGGGCTGTCCGGCTACGCCGCGGCGGCACCCACGCCGACGCCGGCCGGCACCGGTCCGGTACGCATCACAGTGGAGATCGGCACCCCGTCGGCCGGGCCCAGCCCGACGGGCAGTCCCTCGGCCAGCCCGAGCCCGACCGTCAGCGCCAGTCCCACCGGCAGCCCGTCGACGAGTCCGACCGCACCCGCACCGGGTGCCGGGGGGAACCTGCCCCGGACCGGACTGCCGCTGCTGTTCATCCTCGGCGCGGGCACCCTCCTGCTCATGGTCGGGCTGGGTCTGCGCGTACTCGCGCGTCGGCGTACCGCCTGACCCTCGGTCTGCCGCCCGACCAGCCCCACCCACCCGCCCGGATCGAAGCGCTCGCGTCGATCCGGGCGGTCGTATATGGAATGCCTTGATGCTGAATTGGACGTGGCAGAGCGCTATTGACCTATTGAGCTGCCTGGCGCTAATTGGTGCTACTGGGCGTTATCGAGTCAATGCATGGTACGCCCGCATTTGATCACCCCACGTGAACTGATGTTCACCCCGTGCATGTCTGGCGTGAGCGTACGGCTATGCGCACCGTCACAGGCTGTCCGGAGCCTGATCGCGTTAGTCGCTTACGGCGACGCCCACAATTGCGCGCCTCGCGCGCTTGACGGGAGGGGTCTGGTGCAGCAGTCGCGCTTCGTCTTCCTTTCCATGCCGACAAAGTCGAACGGACAGGTGGACGAGGGTGCCGAGGAGGTGCTGTGGATGCTCGTCTCACCCAACAATCGGCAACTCGGTCGTGGTGAAGAGGGTTGGCGTACGTATGCCGAGTGTTGGGCGGCGGTGGTCCGGTTGCGGGACGAGCACCGGCGGGCCGACGCGGTGGCCCTGACGGACGAATTCACCGGCCAGTGGGCCTGGCGATTGGATCTCGACAACGAGACCGTGGCCGTTTCCAGCCGGTCGTACCTGCGCGCCCGCGAGTGCAGCTACAACCTGGAACGGTTCCTGGCGGCCGTACCGACAGCCGAGGTGGTCGAGGGGACACGGGCCGTCCGGCGAGGTCGGCACCCGGTACGCGATCACGAGCCCGCCACCGAGCGGCGGCGCGGAGGCGTACCGCTTCGGTCCGGGATCTCCCCGATCCGGACCCGCCTCTCGGCCGGTGCCGCCGATCCCGCGCACCTGCGCGACGACGAGACGAATACCAGGCTGTGATGCGTACGCTCGATTCGCTGTCCACGACGGTCCCCAGCGCGCCGGACGGGCCGCCGGACGCACCGCGTCCGGCGCGGCAACGGCGCAGTCCGGCGGACCTGGCGTTCCGGGGTCTGCTCGGTGGCGGCGGCCTGGTGGTGCTGGCCGTGATGCTGCTCGTCGGTGGCTTCCTGCTGTTGCAGGCGCAGCGGGCGCTGGACGTCGCCGGCTGGTCGTTCCTGACCCGGCAGGAGTGGGAGCCGGATGCCGGAGCCGGCCACTTCGGCATCGCCGCGGTGCTCACCGGCACGGTGCTGATCGCCCTGGTCGCCATCACCTTCGCGGTGCCGCTGGCGACCGGTACGGCGCTCTACATCTCCGAGTACGCGCCGCGCCGGATCAAGCAGACCCTGATCAGCCTGGTCGACCTGATGGCCGCCGTGCCGAGCGTGGTGTACGGGCTGTGGGGGGCGTTCCTGCTGACCGGCAACGTGGTCGGCCTGGCCCGCTGGATCTCCACCTACTTCGGCTGGATCCCGCTGTTCGCCGTCGAGGGTGGGGATCCGCGCGACCCGCTCGCCTCGGAGTCGGTCTACACCGCCTCCACGTTCATCGCCGGCATGGTGGTGGCGATGATGGTGACGCCGGTCGCCTGCTCGATCATGCGGGAGGTCTTCTCCCAGGCCCCGGCCGGCGAGCGGGAGGGTGCGCTGGCGCTGGGCGCGACGAAGTGGGGGATGATCCGCTCGGTCGTCCTGCCGTTCGGTCGGGGCGGCATGATCGGCGGCACCATGCTCGGGCTCGGACGGGCCCTGGGCGAGACGATCGCCGTCGTCATGATCATCTCGCCGATCTTCCAGATCCAGCCGCACATCCTCCAACTCGGCAGTAACTCGGTGTCCGCACTGATCGCCCTGCGCTACGGCGACGCGACCCCGATCGGCATCTCGGCGCTCTTCGCCGCCGGACTCGCCCTGTTCACCATGACGTTGATCGTCAACTTCTTCGCCTCGATCGTCATCGCGCGCAGCCGTTCCGGCGCGGCGAGCGAGGCCTGAGCTGGTGCCGACGTTGACCCCGAAGCACGCGATCGAGGAGCACACCGGGATGTCGACCGAGACACTGTCCCCGGCGGCGGCCACACCCGTACCCGAAACCACGCGGGACCGGGTGCGGTCCACCACCATCCCCGCGACCGCGCCGGACGCGGCCGGCACCGAGGTGCGGCGCCGGACCGCGACCGTGCGGCACACCGACCTGTACGCCGGGTTCGGCGCCACCGTCGCCGCGCTGAGCCTGGTCGCGCTGATCTATACCCAGCTCGCGCCGTTCGACGGCGTACTCGGTTTTGTCGTCCTGGCCTACGTGGCGTTCATCGGCTTCTACGCGCTGCTCGTCTCGCTCGACGAGGACGGCCCGGCGGTACGCGACCGGGTGGTCGGCGCGCTCGTGCACAGCGTGGGGTTCCTGCTCCTCGCGGTGCTGCTGCTGGTCATCGGCTACACCCTGGCTCGCGGGTGGAAGGCGATGGTCCACCTCAACTTCTTCACCGAGGACATGTCCGTCACCTCGCCGCTCGCCGCGCTCGACGAGGGCGGGGTGCTGCACGCGATCGTCGGCACGCTGGAGCAGATCACGCTGGCGCTGACGATGACCGTACCGCTGGCCGTGATCTGCGCCGTGTTCCTCAACGAGATACCGGGCCGGTTCAGCCGCATGGTCCGTACGATCGCCGAGGCGATGACTGCGCTGCCGTCCATCGTGGCCGGTCTGTTCGTCTACGCGACGGTGATCCTGTCCCTCGGCTACGACCGCTCTGGTTTCGCCGCCTCGCTCGCGATCAGCGTGATGATGCTGCCGATCATCATCCGGGCGTCCGACGTGGTGATCCGGTTGGTGCCGGGAAACCTGCGGGAGGCCGCGCTGGCGCTCGGCGCCTCCCAGTGGCGCACGGTCTGGCACGTCGTCCTGCCCACGGCCCGTTCGGGACTGACCACCGCCGTCATCCTCGGCACGGCGCGGGGTGTGGGCGAGACCTCCCCGGTGCTGTTGACCGCGGGGGGTGCCGACGCGGTCAACTTCAACCCGTTCAAGGACTGGCAGAACTCGCTGCCGCTGGTCACGTACAAGTCGGTGGCCCAGCCCTCGGAGAACATGGTCGCCCGGGGGTTCGGTACGGCCGCCACGCTGATGCTGCTGGTGCTCCTGCTGTTCATCCTGGCCCGGCTCGTCGGCGGCCGTGGTCCCGGACAGCTCAGCCGGGGCCAGCAGCGTCGCCGGGTCCGGCAGTCGGCGCAGGACCGGGCGCGGTATGCCCGCCGCGAAGCAAGCCCGGTGGACATCTTCGACCTCTCCCCGGCCGCCGACCAACCGGCCGCCGACCAACCGGCCGCCGACCAACCGGCCGCCGACCAACCGGCCGCCGACCAACCGGCCGCCGACGGACCGGCCGGTGCCGATCCCGGCGGGCACGCCGCAGCCGGACCGGGGCCACGGACAGCCCACGAGGCAGTTTCCCGAAATGACAGCGAGGACCGAAATGCTTGACAGGACGTCTTGGAGCAGGCGGCCAGGCGCGGGTTGGCGCAGGCGGGCGGGTGCGGGGCTGCTCGCCCTCGCGGCGGTTGCCGTGACGGCGCTGTGGGTCGCACCGGCGACCGCCGCCGCACCCGCCCCCAGCGGCCGCAACTACGTGGCGGTCAGCGGCAGCGGCTCGACCTGGAGCGAGAACGCGCTCAACGCGTGGCGGGCGGCGGTCCGGCAGCAGGGGATGACGATCAACTACAGCGGCGGCGGCTCCACCGTGGGCCGGAACAACTTCCGGGAGGGGACGGTCGACTACGCGGTCTCCGAGATCCCGTACGGACTCGAAGGCGACGGTTCGACCCGGAAGTACGCGTACATGCCGATCGTGGCCGGCGGCACGTCGTTCATGTACAACCTGAAGATCGGTGGCAAGCGGGTGACCAACCTCCGCCTCTCCGGCGAGGTGATCACGAAGATCTTCACCGGGGCCATCAAGCAGTGGGACGACGCCGCGATCAAGGCGGACAACCCGGGACTCGCGCTCCCCTCCCGGAAGATCATCCCGGTGGTGCGCTCGGACGGGTCCGGCACCACCGCCCAGTTCGTCATCTGGATGAACAGCCAGCATCCGGGGATCTGGCGGCCGTACTGCACCGCGCTGCGCAACGAGCAACAGTGCAACGTCCTGTCCAACTTCCCGACCAAGCCGGGTGCCGGTTTCGTGGGGCAGTCCCAGTCCAACGGCGTCTCCTCGTACGTGGCGCAGCCCTACGCCGAGGGCGCCATCACCTACGTCGAGTACTCGTACGCGCTGAAGAACCAGTTCCCGGTCGCGAAGGTGCTGAATTCGGCTGGCTACTACATCGAGCCTAGGGCGACGAGCGTGGCGGTGGCACTGACCAAGGCGGAGATCGACCGGGTCGACCTGACCCAGAAGCTCGGCGGCGTCTACAGCAACTCGGACAAGCGGTCGTACCCGCTCTCGTCCTACTCGTACATGATCATCCCGATCGCGCTCGAATCCGGGCTGACCCTGGACAAGGGCTACACCCTGGCGAAGTTCGCCTACTACTTCCTCTGCACCGGCCAACAGTCGGCCGACTCACTCGGCTACTCGCCGCTGCCGAAAAACCTGGTCGAGGCAGGCCTCCTGCAGGTCGAGCGGATTCCGGGCGCCGTGCACGAGGACATCAAAATCGAGAACTGCAAGAACCCGACCTTCTCCCCGGACGGCACCAACCTGCTCGTGCGCAACGCGAAGGACCCCGAGCCCTGCGACCAGCGGGGGCCGACGCAGTGCGTGACCGGCACCGGCGGCGCCCGGCAGAACACGGCCACCAGCGGAAACAGCCAGAACAGCACCGGCGGCGGCAACACCGGCACCGGCGCCACCAACCAGAACAACACCCCGGGTACGGCTCAGCCGACCACGGGCGCCCCGGCGGCCGTCGACCCGGACACCGGCGAGGTGATCGGCGGCGGCGACGGTGGTGGCGAACAGTTCGTCGCCGGAGTGCCGGTGTCGCTCGACGGTGAGGGCGGCTGGCAACTGCGGCACACGATGATGGTGCTGGCCGCACTGCTCCTGATCGCGCTGGTCGTCGGCCCGCCGCTGATCTTCCGCCGGGCCGGTTCGACCTCGGCCGGCGACATACGGGGTAATCGGTGACGCGGGTCCGGGGCGCGGCCCCCGTACGCCGCAGGCTGACCGCGGCGGTGCTGGCGGTGCTGGTGGCACCGCTCGCGCTGCTGGTGACCGGAGCACCGGACGGCCACCGGCCGGTGCTCGCGGCGCAGGTCGCGGACACCCCGACCGAGTCGGCCATGACCAAACACGGTCGGCCGGGCAAGTACCAGGACTTCTCCGCGCTCCAGGTCACGGTCTCGCAGACGAAGAGCCTGGTCAACCAGGCCATCACCGTCACCTGGAAGGGTGGCGAACCGACCGAGCCGGTCCGCTACTTCGGCAAGAACTTCCTCCAGGTCATGCAGTGCTGGGGGCCGGACCCGGACGCCCCGGACTTCCGGGAGACCTGCCTGTGGGGCGCGAGCGGGGCGAACCCGACGGAACTCTTCACCGGGCCGGACGCCCTGCACCGCCGGGTCAGGGCAAGCTTCCAGGCCAGCGGCGGAGTACGCGAGGTGGACCCGGCCGAGGCCGCCCTGCCCGAAGGCGTCCGGCTGCCCGACGGTGCCGAGTATCCGCCGTTCCGGTCGGCCCAGGGCGATCGGCAGACGTGGGGGACCAGCCCGTTCGGGGAACCCGCCTGGGTCCCGCCGATCGAGAACTACTTCGACCGGAACACCACCAACGAACTCCCGTTCGGACGTACGGCACGTGACGGCACCGGTCGCGCCACCTTCGAACTCCAGACCACCACCGAGGAGCGGGACCTGGGCTGCGGGGACCCGATCCAGCAGACCGACGGCTCGACCAAGGGCCGACCCTGCTGGCTGGTCGTCGTACCGCGGGGTGGGTACGACTGGAACGGCGAGCCGCTCGACGGCAACGCCCAGGGTGGTCGGGTCGTCGACGGGTCACCGTTGTCGGCGACCTTCTTCGCCGACCGGATCGTGTTCCCGCTCGAGTTCGAGCCGGTGGGCAGCTTCTGCGCGGAGAACAGCGAGTTGCGGCAGACGGTGGGCTCGCATCTGATGGAGGACGCGGCCGCGTCCTGGTACGGCGCCCTGTGCGCCGGCAGCAGTCGGCCGCCGCTGGTGCTCAACCCGATGGGCGACGTCGAGGCGAGCCAACAACTGCGCACCGAGGTGTTCGGCGCACCGGTCGGTCTGGCGTACGTCACCGACCCGGTGGTCCGAACCGAGTACGACCCACCGATCGTCCACGCCCCGGTCGCCCTCGGCGCGGCGGTGATCACATTCCAGATCGAGGGGCGGGTTCCACAGACTGCGCCGGACGTCGACCAGGAACTGGCCAACGTGCAGGTCCGCGATCTGAAGTTGACGCCACGGCTGGTCGCGAAGCTGCTCACCCAGTCCTATTCCAGGGAGATCGTGCAGGGCGCGGTCGGCGACCGGGTGACGTACCCGAGTCTGCGCCAGGATCCGGAGTTCCTCGATCTCAATCCGGTCTTCGCCAGGTTCGAGACGAACTTCCACCCGTCCGGGATCCTGGTCACCGACGGCAACTCGGCGCTGGCACACCAGGTCTGGCAGTGGGTGCTGTCCGATCAGGAGGCGGTGTCCTGGCTCGCCGGCGCCAAGGACCCGTCGGGGATGACGGTCAACCCGAACTTCCTGCCCGTCTTCGCCGGGGGTACCGCGCCGGCGAACTTCCCGAAGGCCGACCCGAACTGTTTCGACATCGACGGTCCGGTGATCCCGGACGGTCCCGACGACGGGGACGAACCAGACGACGGTACGGCGCCCGAGCGTTGCGCCACGCACATCTCGCCGTACGTGGACACCCTGCGCAAGGCCGCCAGCCAGACCCTGCGCGGCCAGTCCGGGGCGCAGAACTGGGTGATCAACGGTGACTGCCCGCCGGGTCAGAAGGACTGCTGGAAGTCGGATCCGCCGCAGCCCGTCGGGCAGCGTTTCATGCTGTCCATCACCGACGCGGCGTCCGCCGCCCGGTACGCGCTGCCCACCGCGCAACTGCGCAACCGCGCAGGGGAGTTCGTCGGGCCGACCCAGGCGAGCCTGCTCGCGCAGGTGCAGAACGCCGCCGAGCCGAGCGCGGTCGAGGGCGTGACGCAGAACAATCCGCACAAGCCGGTGACCGGCGGTTACCCGCTGGCGATGCTGACGTACGCGGCGGTGAACCTCGGTCTGCCGAAGGACCAGCGGACCGACTACGCCCGTCTGCTGCGCCACGCCGCCACCACCGGTCAGGTGCCCGGCGTGCAGTTGGGACAACTGCCTCCGGGGTACGTCCCGTTGCCGCAGCCGTTGCGGGACCGGACCCTCGCCGCCGCGACCGAGGTGGAGAACTACACCGCGCCCACGCCGTCCCCGACCGACACCGAGAGCCCACCGCCGCCGCCACCGGCGGCCAACCCGAAGCCGCCGACCCCGGGTGCGCCGCCGGCACCGAGTGCCACCGCGAGCCCGAGTCCCAGCGCCGTCCCGCCGACGCCCGTGGCGCAGACGACGTTGACCCTGGGACAGCCGGTCGGGTGGATCCGTTTCCTCATCCTCGTTGTCCTCGGGCTCGGGTTGGCGAGCATCGTCGCCGGTCCGGCCATGTGGCTGCGCGGATATCGCAGGTCGCCGTCGAACAGTTCTGCCCCGCCTCGCACCTAATTGCTCTCATCGATTCATTCGGCCTACATGTTGGCGAAACAATACGCACTTGACGTTCCCTTGATCACGGTATCGAGAAGTGCTCTCCGAGACTGATGCTCCTGACGGCCCACCGAATTTCAGAGGCGGGTGCTGTCTCTTTCGAAAGGGAGAACAATGCAGGTGAAGATTTTCGGCAGAACGGCCGGCATCGTCGGGGGTGTGGCCCTCGCGATCGCGCTGCTGGCCAACCCGGCCGTGGCCGACCCGAGCTCGGCGACCGACTACCGGCAGCTCGCCGGGACCGGGTCGGACACCACCCAGGACGCGATGAACGGACTGGCCGAGGCGATCACCATCGGTGGCAGCAAAGTCATCGCGTCCTGGGACGCGCGTGGCTCGGCGAACATCAAGACCAAGGCCACCGGCTGCGAGTTCGCCCGCCCGAACGGCTCCGGCGCCGGTCGTACGACGCTGCGTAACTCGGAGACCGCTGGCAACGCGATCGCCGGCTGCGTCGAGTTCGCCCGCTCGTCCAGCGGCACCACCAACGTCCCGAGCGGCAACGGTGTCTGGATCCCGTTCGGCGTCGACGCCGTCTCCTTCGTGATCAACCAGACCAGCGACCTGCCGATCAACATGCCGGTCGGGCAGCTACGCAACATCTACCGCTGCATCATGGAGGACATCGCCGGCACCCCGGTCCAGCCGCTGTTGCTCCAGGCCGGCTCCGGTACCCGGCAGTTCTGGAACCAGCAGATGGGCATCACCGACCAGGAGATCGCGCTCGGCGACTACCCGTGCCTGCTGCCGCCGGCACAGGGCGGCACCGGCCTGGACCCGGTCCAGGAGCACGACGGCCGGGTGCTGGCCGGACACCTCGACTACCTGCTGCCGTTCTCGATCGCGCAGCACATCGCGCAGGGCAACAGCCTGCCGGGCGTCGAGGACCGGCGTGGCCCGTCGGACCTCGGCAGCATCGGCGGCGCCTCGCCGTACGCGACCGGGTCCAACCCGCGGACGCTGAACACGAACTTCCCGTTCCGCCGGGACGTGTACAACATCGTGCCCACCGCCGACCTGGGCAACAGCCTGATCGACCAGGTCTTCACCGGCGCGGACTCGCTGGTCTGCCAGAACACCGCCGTCATCCAGCGCTACGGCTTCGGTGCCGCCGCGACCTGTGGCGACACCTCGCTGCGGGGCACGCTCTGAGCGGTGGCGGGCCGGCCGTCGTCGGCTGGTGACGTACCACGGCAAGCTCGTGCTCGCGGCCGGATCCACGGCCGCGAGCACGAGGCCGCTCCAGGTCGCCCACCCCGCAGGGCGCCGCTGATGACCGAGCGTAGTCAGTTGGATTCATCTGGCCTTCATGCGGGCGAAGTATTGGGCGCGAAACGTTTCCGAAATACGGGTGTCGATGTCTTCGGGAGTCGGTGAATGCTGGTCGTGGCCCATTCAAGTATGGAAATGGGCCGAACCTCCTGTCTCTCTCAGAAAGGGAGAACAATGCAGGTTAAGTCCTTCGGCAAGGCGTTCGCGGTAGCCTTCGGCGCCGCTGTCGCCGTCGCGCTGGTGGCCAACCCGGCCGTCGCCGACCCGGACCCGATCACCGACTACCGGACACTGGCCGGCACCGGCTCGGACACCACCCAGGACGTACTGAACGGGCTGGGGAACGCGATCACCATCGGTGGCAACAAGGTCATCGCCTCCTGGGACGCGCGGGGCACGGCCTCCATCAAGACCAAGGCCGCCGGCTGCTCCTTCAGCCGCCCCAACGGGTCCGGCGCCGGCCGTACCTCGCTGCGCGACTCGGAGACCGCGGGCAACCCGATCGCCGGTTGTGTCGACTTCGCCCGCTCGTCCAGCAGCACCACCCACACCCCGAGCGGCAACGGCGCCTGGATCCCGTTCGGCGTGGACGCCGTGACGTTCGCCATCAACCAGAGCAGCGACCTGCCGATCAACATGAGCCTCGGCCAGCTGCGCAACATCTACAAGTGCGTCGTCAGCGACATCGCCGGTGTCGACGTGCAGCCGCTGCTGCTCCAGGCAGGCTCGGGCACCCGGCAGTTCTGGAACCAGCAGATGGGCATCACCGACGCGGAGATCGCCGCCGGTGACTACGAGTGCCTCGTGCCGCCGTCGCAGGGTGGTACCGGCGTGGACCCGATCCAGGAGCACGACGGCCGGGTGCTGACCGGGCACAACGACTACATCCTGCCGTTCTCGATCGCCCAGCACATCGCGCAGGGCAACGGCCTGCCGGGCGTCGAGGACCGCCGCGGCCCGTCGGACCTCGGCCGGATCGGTGGTGTCTCGCCGTACGCGACCGGGACCACCCCGCCGAACGAGGTGCTGAACACGAGCTTCCCGCTGCGTCGCGACGTCTACAACATCGTGCCGACCGCCGACCTGACCAACGCCACCATCGACGCGGTCTTCACCGGCTCGGACTCGCTGGTGTGCCTGCAGACCACCCTGATCCAGCAGTACGGCTTCGGTGCCGCCGCCAACTGTGGCGACACCTCGCTGCGCGGCAACCTCTGACGATCGGTTCCCTGATCCGGTCCATCGCCCGGGTCTGATCCGGTGAACGACGTCGCGCCCGTGGACGGCACAACCGGCCACGGGCGCGACGCCACCCGCCCCTTCGACCACCGCTCCCACGCGTTCATCTGGCCTTCACGATGGCGAGGCATTCGAGCACGAAACGTTTGAACAGTTCGGGTGTTCGTATTCCCGGCCCGCCAGGAATGCTGATTGCGATTCACCACAGCGGGGTTTGTGGCTCGAATCCGGTATTTGCGTCAAACCGTTTCTTCGAGGAACCGCAGGACCGTACCGAGAGAGGAAGTGCTTCGTGAGCAAGGCCAAGTCTCTGCTCGGCCGGGCGGCAGCAGCGCTGTCGACCGCCGCGATCGTGACCCTTGCGCTGGCCGGTTTCGCCGGGCCCGCGCAGGCGGAAAGCCCCATTCTCGGCACCATCGCACTGTCACCGGCCAGCGGCAGCGTGACCGACAACCCGTTCGTGACGAGCGCCGTCGCCTCGGCCGCCTGTCCGACCGGGTACGGCGACAACGTGTCGCTGCGGGTCGGCGCGGTCGGTGGGCCGTACAACCTGCTCGCCCGGATCAGCAGCGACAGCGGCTACGACCAGGCGCCGGTCACGCTGGCCGCCAACCGGTCGCTCGCCACCGCTCTCGGCGCCACCCCCGCCGACGGCACCTACGAGGTCACGATCACCTGCTCCGGTGGCGAGACCGGGACGTACCCGAAGAACTTCTCCACGCTCATCGGCGTCACCGGCGGCAACTGGGCCGTGAAGAGCGCGGCGGCCACCAGCACCAGGCTCACCGCCAAGCCGATCCTGTTCGCCTTCAAGGGCCAGAAGGTGACCCTGGCCGCGACCGTCGCCCCGAACGCGGCCGGCACCGTCGAGTTCTTCGCCGACTCCACCAGCGTCGGTACGGCGCCGGTGACCAACGGCAAGGCCACCGTGTCGACCACCGCGCTGCCCGGTGGCCTGCTCAAGCTCGAAGCGACGTTCACCCCGGACGACCCGCGCCTGCACAAGCCCTCCCACTCGCAGATCTGCTACATCGTGATCGGTTGACATATCGCGCCATTGCGCGGGCGGGTGGCCGGAAGTCCTATGTGGACCTCCGGCCGCCCGGCCGTGTTTCCCCGACGGAGAACGGTCGTGTTTCCCATCAGAGAAAGGAATCTCGTGAACAGGCTCACCCGCCTCGTCCACCGAGCCGGCGCGTCGATGGTCGCGGCCGGGATACTCGGCGTCGCCGCCATGACCGGTGCCGTGCTGGTCGGGCTCGCCCCGTCGGCACAGGCCGCCGTGCTGGGCGCGCTCACCCTCAACCCGACCAACGGCACGCTGGGCGCCAGCCCGGCACTGATCGGAGCCTCGACCCCGGCGGCCTGCCCGGCCGGCTTCGGTGACCAGGCCGTCCTGAAGGTCGGCCCGGTCGCCGGCACGTTCTTCAACCTGGCCAAGATCGCGTCGGACGGGGATTACGACAAGCAACCCTTCACGCTCGCCGCCAACCGATCCATCCTCAAGGCGATCGAGCCGAATTCGATGACGGCGGGCGACTACCGCATCACCGTCACGTGTGTCAGCGGGACGCTGGGTGACCACCCCGACCAGTTCGAGACGGTGATCACCGTCGAGGGCACCAACTGGCATGTCAAGGGTGGTGGCGGCCCGACGAACACGCCGACGACCACCACGCTTTCCGCCTCGCCGACCGGCACCGCCGGACTGGACGAACTGGTGACCCTGACCGCCCAGGTGACCCCGCCGAGCGCGACCGGAACCATCCAGTTCAAGGCCGGGGAGGGCAGCACCGCCATCGACCTGGCCGAGCCGGCCGAGGTGACGGAGGGCGAGGCCACGGCGAGCGTACGCGGTGACGTGCTCGGCGACGGGGTGCACCAGATCACCGCGATCTTCGTACCCGCCGCAGGTGCCAGCTACGGACCGTCCACCTCCGCACCCCTTGAGTACGAGATCACCGACGCGTCCGTACGGACCACCACCACGCTCGTGGTGACGCCGACGGGCTCGGCGACACAGCATGGGGAAGTCGTCCTCACCGCGACCGTCACGCCCGCTACCGCAGTGGGCAAGGTGAAGTTCATCTACCGCAGCGCCTCGACCATCGGCAACCCGGTCCAGCTCGTGCAGGGCACGGCGACCGTACGGACCACCACACTGCCGCCCGGCGAGTACGCGCTGACAGCCAGGTTCGAACCGACCGACCCGGCAGCCTGGGAGCCCTCGGATTCACCCGAGGTGCCGTACCGGGTCATAACGGCGGCCACCCCCACGGCAACCCCGACCGCCTCGGCGACCCCGACGAACTCGGCAACGCCCAGCGAATCACCGAGCCCGACGCCCAGCGAGAGTCCGAACCCGGGTGGCGGCGGAGGCGGAGATCTGGCCCTGACCGGTAGCTCCATCCCGACGCTGGTCACCGGCGGATCCGTGCTCGTCGGCACCGGCGTCGGCGTCCTGCTGCTGTCCCGGCGCCGCCGCGGCCACTGAACGGTCCGAGCCGGCCCGCGACCCCTCACGGGCCGGCTCCGACGCCACGCGTCACCCGCCCGGGGCGGCGCGGACACGGCGTCTGATCGGTAGCCGGGCCAGCGGTGACGAGGAAGGAAGAGCAATGTCCAGACTGGAATCGCCGCATCGCCGCGCGACGGCGGTGCTGCTCGCGGCGGCCGCGGTGTCCGCGGTCGGGCTGCCGGCAGGGGCGGCGGAGGCTGTGCCGGTCCGGCGTGCCGGCGCCATCGGCCCGCTGACGGTCGAGCCGACCAGCGGAACCGTCGACGCCAACCCGATGCTCGTCTCGGCCACCACCCCGGCGCCCTGCCCGGCCCGGTACGGGGCGGCGGCGATGCTCCGGGTCGGTCCGGTCGGCGGCCCGTACAGCAACATCGTGCGGCCGGGACAGGCCGGTGACTACGACAAAGCGGCGTTCACCATGACCTCCAACCGGTCGATGCTCACCTCGCAGGGTCAGCCGCCGACGGACGGCGAGTACCAGATCGTCGTCGAGTGCGTCAGCGGCGACCTCGGTCCGCACCCCGACCGGTTCGTCACCTCGATCGTCGTCAGCGGCAACACCTGGCGGGTCAAGGGAATGGCCGCACCACCCGCCGCACCACCCACCCGGGCCGGTTCCAGCACCAACCCGCCCGCCCCGGTCGGTCCGGCGGCGACCGCCCCCGTGACCGCCCCGGCGACCGACAGCGGCCCGCCGCGGACCGGTCCCGCCCCGGCCGAGGCTTCGACCCCACCCGGCTCACCGGCGGCCGACGCCCGACTGGCCGGCGAACCCGTACGGGACGGGACGGCACTGCCCTGGGTGCTCGGCGCGCTGGTGGTCGTACTGGCCGCCGCCGGTGCCGCGGTACCGCTGATCCGTCGTCGAAGGAGAGTCCAGCCGTGACCGTGAGCGCCACCCCGCCGACCGCGCCCCCGGCCGGCGACCGACCGGCGGGTCCGGTCACCCCGCCGACCCCACCCGACGTCACGGCCACCCCGCCGGCCGTCGTACCGCCGCGTCCGGCCAGGGGCGCCGAAATCCCGGCGGTACGGATCACCGGCGTGGTGCTCACCCTGCTCGGCGTGCTGCTACTGGGCTTCGTCGTACACCTGACGTTGATCTCGGAGATCCGTTACGACCGGTCGCAGCAGGTCGCGTACGCCGACTTCCGCAAGGACCTGGCCGAAGCCGTGGCACCGGTCGGGCAGAGCGGTTTCGACAACCAGATCCTCCGGCTCGGCGCGCCCGTGGCGGTGCTGCGCATCCCCGCGCTCGGCACCCAGCAGGTGGTCTTCGAGGGGACCACCGCGGGGGTGCTGGCGGACGGGCCGGGACACCGCCGCGACACACCCCTGCCGGGCCAGGCGGGCACCAGCATGATCATGGGACGGCGGGCGGCGTACGGCGGGCCGTTCAAGGGTCTGCCGCTGCTCCGCGCCGGTGACCAGGTGATGGTGGTGACCGGCCAGGGCGAGCACGAGTACCGGGTCATCGGCGTACGGCACGGGGGTGAACCGCAACCGCCGAGGCTCGCCAGCGGTGCCGGCCGGCTGGTGCTGGCCACCGCCGCCGGCCGGCCCTACCTGCCGACCGACGTCGTGTACGTGGACGCCGACCTCGTCTCCGAGGCCCAGCCGGCCCCGAAACGGCGCATCGGCCCGGGGTCGCTGACCCGGGCGGAGAAGACGATGGCCGGTGATCCCACCGCGTGGACCGCTCTGCTCCTGTGGGGGCAGGCGCTGCTGATCGCCGCGTACGCGGTGAGTTGGGCCTGGGCCCGGTGGGGCGGCTGGCAGGCGTGGGTGGTCGGTGCCCCGCTGCTCAGCGCGCTCGGCCTCGCCGTCGCCGACCAGGTCGCCCGAGTCCTGCCCAACCTCTACTGATTACGGAGCCGACGTGACTCTCGACAAGACCCTCACGCTGTCCGCCGATCCGGCCGCGCCCGGTGCGCTGGCGGCACTGGAGGCGCGGTCGATCTCGGCCTGGTTCGGTCAGCACAAGGTGCTCGACCGGGTGTCGCTGACCATGGCGGCCGGCGAGGTGACCGCGCTGATCGGACCCTCCGGCTGCGGCAAGTCCACCTTCCTGCGCATCCTCAACCGGATGCACGAGCTGATCCCGTCGGCGACCCTGGCCGGCGAGGTGCTGCTCGACGGCGACGACCTGTACGCGTCGGCCCGGCGGATCACCGACGCCCGGCGCCAGGTCGGCATGGTCTTCCAGAAGCCCAACCCGTTCCCGACCATGTCCATCTACGACAACGTGCTCGCCGGTCTGAAGCTGACCGGCGTCCGGGCCGATCGCGACGTCAAGGACGCCCTGGTGGAGGAGTGCCTGACCAAGGCCGGGCTCTGGAAGGAGGTACGCGACCGGCTCCGGTCGCCCGGCGGTGCGCTCTCCGGCGGGCAGCAGCAGCGGTTGTGCATCGCCCGGTCGTTGGCGGTCCGGCCCCGGGTGCTGCTGATGGACGAGCCCTGTTCGGCGCTCGATCCGACCTCGACCCGCCGGATCGAGGAAACCATCGCCGAACTGGTGTCCGAGGTGACGATCGTGATCGTCACGCACAACATGCAGCAGGCGGCGCGAGTGTCCAATCAGTGCGCTTTTTTCCTCGCCGAACACGGCACCCCCGGCGCCATTGTCGAGCACGGCCCGACGGAGCTGATGTTCGACAGCCCGCGCGATCCTCGTACCTCCGATTACGTACACGGACGGTTCGGATAGGCGACGACGCCGACCGGCCGATCGGGGCTGGCCGGTCGGCGGCGACCCGAAATGACGAATTGCCAGGCGGGGCCTGGTTTGACATCTGCTATTAACACAACGGCTCTATCCGATTCCGCGAATTGTCAGTCCCGCGTCGGCTCGGCCGTAACCCGCAATTTTCCTTATGCATGTCCGGCGTAGACGTTGGCCTCCACGGCGGGTCACAGCCCGTGTGCAGCCTGATCGAGTTGCGGCCGGTCACCGCTCCCAATGAGGGAGAGCCGCCGTACCGCACTTCTCCTGAAGGAAGTGATCCATGAAGGCAACCAAGTCCCTGCTCGGCCGTACGGCCGCTCTGGCCGGCGCGGTCGCGCTGTCGGTGGTCGGTCTGGTCGGCGTCGCAGCGCCCGCCCAGGCCGCCGCCCTGGGTACGCTCACGCTCAACCCCACCACCGGTGACGTGGCCGCCAACCCGGCGCTGCTCGGGGCGACCACGTCGGCGGCCTGCCCGGCCGGCTTCGGCGACCAGGCAGTGCTGCGGTTCGGTCCGGTCGGCGGCCAGGTCGCGAACCTGAACAAGATCGCGAGCATCGGCAACTACGACCAGGCTCCGTTCACCCTCGACGCCAACCGGTCGATCACCACCGCCCTCGGCGCGGCACCGGCCAACGGCGAGTACCTGTTCGTGATCGAGTGCATCAGCGGCGTCAACGGCCCCCACCCGGACCGCTTCGAGACCGCCGTCACCGTCACCGGCGGTGCCTGGAAGGTCAAGGGCGCCGTGGAGCCGGCCACCCCGACCACCACCGCGCTGGCCGCCAGCCCGGCCGGTCCGGTCGAGCTGGGCACCAACGTCACCCTGACCGCCACGGTCGCCCCGGCCGCCGCCACCGGCTCGGTCGACTTCCGCCGCGGCGGTGCCTCGCTCGGCAGCGCCCCGGTCTCGAACGGCACGGCCACCCTCACCACCAACGCCCTCTCGGCCGGCACCAACTCGCTGACCGCCGTCTTCACCCCGGCGGACGCGGCGGCGTTCGCGCCGTCCACCTCCTCGGCCGTCTCGGTCCAGGTCACCGTGCCGGGCAGCCTCAGCGCCACCCAGGAACTGACCGCCGACGTGGCGCCGGGCGCGTTCTCGCTCGCCGTCGCCGGCAACGCCGTCGCCCTGACCGGTGGCGTCGTCGGCGGCGCGGCCACCGGTGCCCTGAACAAGGCCACGGTGACCGACCTGCGCGGCACCAACGCCGGTTGGAACCTGACCGGCCAGGTCGAGCCCTTCGTCGGGCCGGCGGGCGCCACCATCGCGGCGAACCAGCTCGGCTGGGTGCCGACCGCCAGCGAGGTCGACGAGAACTCCGGCACGGTCGTCGCGGGTGCGGCGGCCAACCCCGGTGCCGGCCTGGGCGACGCGCGCGCGTTGTGCAGCGCCGCGCAGGGCAGCAGCGCGGGTGTCTTCGAGTGCGGCGCCGCGCTGACGCTCGACATCCCGGACACCGCGGCTCCGGGCAGCTACAGCGCCACCCTGACCCTCACGCTGGTCTGATCCACCGGGTCTGACCAGCCAAAGGTCTGGGACCACCGGTGCGGCGCCACCCCTTGATCCCCCCACGGGGACGGTGGCGTCGCGCCGCTGGGACGACAACGGCGGGGGTACCTCGGGCACACCAGCCCGTGGCACCCCCGCCGCACCTCCGTTTCTGCGACCCGGGAGCCGTACCCATGACCGCCGCCCGTAGCCCACGCGTCCGTGCCATCTTGTTGCTCGCCGCCGCCGTGTCGGCGCTGGCCGTGGCGCCGCCACCCGCCCCGGTGCGAGCCGCGCCGGGCCCGTCCGCTCCCGCGCCCGCCGGTTCGGCCCCGGAGGAGTTCCGGTGGGCGGTGCAGCCCTCCAGTGCGACCGCCCCGACCGGGCGCAACCAGTTCATCTACGACCTGGGTCCCGGCCAGCAGGTCGACGACCACGTCGCGATCACCAACCTCTCGGCCAAACCGCTGACCTTCACGGTGTACGCCACCGACGCGTTCACCGCGACCGACGGCGCCTTCGCGCTGCTGCCGGCGAGCCAGCCGGCGAAGGACGCGGGCACCTGGGTCGGCTTCGACCGCAAGCCCCTGACGATCAAACCGGGGCAGCGGGTCATCGTCCCGTTCCGGCTCGCGGTGCCGGCGAACGCCGCCCCCGGGGACCATGCCGCCGGGGTCGTCGCGTCCGTGGCCGAACAGCGGGTCGACGCCGAGGGGCAGCGGGTCAACGTGGACCGGCGGGTCGCGGCCCGGATCTACCTGCGGGTGGGCGGACCGGTCACCGCAGCCGCCGAAGTCGAGTCGGCCCAGGTGACGTACGACAACCCGGTGCTGCCGTTCACCCGTGGCCCGATGACGATCACCTACCGGGTACGCAACACCGGCAACATCCGGGTCAACGGCAAGGTACGCCTGCGTGCCACCGGACTGCTCGGCCTCCCGCTGGGCGGAACCCAGCAGCTCGACCTGCCGGAGTTGCTGCCCGGCGCACAGGTCACCCTGACCCGGCGGCTCGACGGCGTACTGCCGGCCGGGCTGGTCACCGGTGTGGTGGAGGTCGACCCGTCGACCAGCCAGGGCGCGTTGCCGCAGACGACCCGTACCAGCTCGGTCCTGGCCCCGCCGTGGACGCTGCTGTACCTGGTGCTCCTGGTCCTCGCGGTGGTAGGCGCACGGTGGTGGCGTCGCCGCCGCAACACGACCACGGTCCCCGACGGCGGCCCGACCGGGCCAGCGCCAACCGCCGCGCCAACCGCCACGCGGGCTGGGAAGCCGTCGGGCGCGTCGGCCGGGAAGCCGTCGGCCGGGCCGTCCGAGGCGCCCACCGGTGACGCCGTGAGCGCCGACGCCCGTGCCTAGATCGCGTCCGTTGATCAGGTTCGTGCTCGCGCTCGGGGCCGCCGCCGTCGTCGCGCTGCCGGCAAATGCTCCGGCGGCGCTTGCCGCGCGGGCCGAGCCGAGCATCGTGCTCGACCGGGCCGAGGTCGCGGTCGGCGACCAACTCGCGGTACGGCTGGCCGGCTGGCCGGCCGGCAACGTGCAGGTGGAACTCTGCGGCAACGAGGCCCAGCGGGGCTCGATCGACTGTGCGGTGGGCGGGGCCGCGAGCGCCGCGGTCCTGCCCGACGGCTCCGGTGCGGTGGCGCTGACGGTGCCGGCGCCGCCGGGCGCCTGCCCGTGCGTGATCCGGGTCCGGCCGGTCGCCGGCGGCGAGACCCGAACCGCCCCGGTGGCGGTCAAGGGCGTCCCGGTGCGGACCGCCCCGCCGGCCGCGCCGGTCCCGACCGAGCTGGCCGCGTCCGGCGTACGGATCGTCGGGGCGGGTTCGCCCTGGGCCGCGCTCTTCGCCGGCCCGGCACACCGTACGGTGAAGGTGACGCTACGTAACCCTGGTCAGGCGCCGGTGCTGAGCCCCCGGCTGGCGCTGACCAGTGGTCGGCCCGGCCGCACCACGGTCATCGTCGCGGCACCCCCGGTGGGCCTGCTGGCACCCGGTCAGGAGCGCACATTCGACCTGCCCGTCACGTTCGGGGCGCCCACCTGGGGTCGGTACACCGTTCGGGGCGAGTTGCTCGGCGCCGACCAGCCGGAGGTGTTCTACGCGCACACCCACTCGTACCCCTGGGGTCTGATCCTGCTGCCGGTACTGGCCCTCGCGTACGCGACCGTGCGCTGGTCGCGGCGGGCGGGCCGGGGCGCCGTGGCGGCGGACCGGCGGTCGACCTGACGTACCCTCGACGGGTCATGAGCGAAGCGCAGAGCAGTTTTCCCCGGCGGGACGACAGCGGCAGGATCACCGGCCTGGCCGATCTCGGTGGCGTGGTCCTCGCCGGCCTGGTCATCGGTGTGCTGGCGCTGGTCCTGTTCGACTGGGCCTTCGAGTCGATCGGCCTGGCCGACTTCGGCAAGACCAACGGCTGGCTGGCGGTGATCCTGCCGGCCTGGCTCTTCGTCGAGGAGTACCGGGCATGGGGGCCGGGACCGGCCAGGGCGGCGGCGGCCGTGGTGGCTGCCGGGGTCGGGCTGACCACCGGTCTGCTCGCCGCGGGGCTGGCTGCCGGAGCGCCGCCCATCGTGTCGGGCGCGGCGGCGGCCGGGGCGTTCGCGCTGGTATATACGCTGATCTGGTATTTCGGCGTCCGGTGGTTGAACCGCCGGACGGGTTGATCGGAGATGGAATCGTGAGTCCCGCCGTGAAGTACACGCTGGGCCGGGTCGGGCTGTTCCTGGTGGTCATGGCCGCGCTGCTGCCGGTTCCCATGAGCATCTTCCTCAAGCTCATGCTGGCGGTGGTGTTCTCGGCGGCGGCGTCCTTCTTCCTGCTCAAGACCTGGCGTGACGAGATGGCCCAGCAGGTGGCCGGGGCGGTCCAGCGGCGGCAGGAGGAGAAGGCGCGGCTGCGCGCGGCACTCTCCGGTGACGACCAGCCCGCCACGGCCCCGCCGGCCTCCTCGACCACCCCGCCGGCCGACCCCGACACCACTCGCTGAGCGCCGGGGTCACCGCACCTCGCCTACCGGGAGGCCGGTCGGGGCTCGCGGCTCAGCGGTCCAGGTCGCGCCGTCGGGCCACCCGGTCCAGGTCGTCCATCAGGCCGTCCAGCCGGCGCATGCCCTCGTCCAGCTTGCCCAGCGAATCCTCGCTCGGCGCGGCCGCCAGCACCGGGGCGATGATCTCGTTCGCGCGGGTGCCGTACTCCCGTTGGGCCTCGCCGATGGCGGCGGTGACCTCCGCGGCGACGTCCTCCGCCGACAGCCGCATCGCGCCGGGGTCGATCCGCAGCTCCTGAATCGCGCCACCCGGACCGGTGCGCGCCCGCACGTAGCCGCGCGGCGATTCGCCGGTGCCGTACTGGTCGGCGAGGTCGTCCTGCATCCGCTGGATCCGCGCCACCTGCTGGTGGGCGTACTCGGCGAGATCCTCCAGATTCCGGATGTCGGGCACGTCGAATCCTCTCGGCGGGTGTCGGCCGCCAGGAGGGCCCCTGCGCAACCGAATGCGATGACAGGGCGCCGCTTCCCTACGGCGGGTCAGGGTGGACAGGATAGCGAGGCCGGTTGGGGCGGTGGCATTCTTGCCCGGTGGCCAAGGATGACACGCTCCACATTGAGCCGGCGCTGCGTCCACTCCTCGCGCCCGGGGAGCGGTTGCTGACCGCCGCGATGCTGATCAAGGACGTCGGTACGACCGACGACGTCTCCATTTCCGACGAGCTGAAGAACCTGCTCGACCCGACCATCCTGCTCGGCCTGGGCACCCATCCGGGCAACCTGTTGCAGCGGGCAACGTTCGGCCGGGCGGTGATCGGCCCGGAAGACAGCCCGGCCCGACGGCTGTACGACGCGGTCGACGCGACCACCTCACCCACCCTCGCGGTCACCGACAGCCGGTTGCTGGTCGCCGATCGCAAGACGGTCGACCGCGTCGGTGGAAGTTGGACCGACCGGTGGTTCGGTCCGGTGGAGTACGCCGCGACGCTGACCCACGAATCGCCACGGGACGCTATCGTCGGGGCGATCATGGCGCCGGCGGGTGTGCTCCGCCGAGGACGGTTCCTGGTCGTCTTCACCGACGGATCGGTCTGTGCCCTGATCGGCGGGCCGCCGAACGCGGGTCGGCGGGCGGCGGAAGCCATCGGCCCGCCCCGCCCGGCGGCGGGTACTCCTGGGGAGGAGCAGGCATGACACAACCGGTGAAGGTCTATCTCGACGCGATGACCAGGTACGCGGACGCGATGCAGGACCTCGGTACGGCCTTCGGCAACACCCGCGCCCTGCTGGTGGACGCCGACGTGAGCGAGGACAGCTTCGGGATGCTGCCGGAGTCCCGTGAGGTCGCGACGGTCTACGAGCAGCGCACCACGGACGGGCTGGAGGTGCTGCGTACCGGCGAGGACGTGTTCGGCGAGTTGGCGGTGGCGTTCCGCCAGATGCGGGACAACTACCGGGGCACCGACCAGGCCGCCTCCGACCGGTTCGGGGGAGGGAAGTGACCCGGGCGCCGAGCGGCGCGGAGCGGATCGAGGAGTATCTCGGCCCGGCCGGTGCGGCGTACGCGGTGATCAAGCCGATCGTCGAGTTCCTGGCCCACCCGATGGACGCGGTGACGGGTGACCCGGACCTGCTCAACGCCCAGGCGAAGGCGTGGCGGGACGCGGCGACCCGGATGGACCAGTTCGTCCTCGACGAGGTGGGCGCCCGAACCGACCTGCTCTCCTACTGGGAGGGGGAGGCGGCCGAGTCGTTCAACGCGCAGATGAGCCAGATCAACCAGTCGTTGGCCGAGATCGGTGACCACTTCGTAGCCACCGCGGAGTTGCTGGAGGGGTCGGCCGAGGGGGCTCGACAGGCGCAGGAACTGGTCGAGCAGATCGTCAAGGAGCTGATCGCCTGGGCGATCATCACCATCATCGTGGCGCTCGCCTCGGCCTGGATCACCGCGGGCGCGTCGCTGCTGGCGGGCGGCGCGGCCACCGGGGTGGAGGCGGCGCTGGCCGGGACCCGGGCGGCGGCGGTCGGGGTGAAACTCGCCAACCTGCTGCGCAAGGTGGCCACCTTCCTGAAGAAGATGAGCGACTTCGCGCGGGCGTACAAGCTGACGAGCATCCACAAGGTCGGGGTGCAGAACTGGGTGGGTGCCCGTTACGCCACCCAGGCCGGCTACCAGTTGCTGGCCACCAACTGGGTGATCAAGCAGACCATCGTCAAGCCGGTCCTCGGCCCGACGGTCGACAAGGTCACCGGCGCCGACCAGGCCTGGGACCTGCCCCAGGTGCTCTGACCAACGCCGGTTCGAGGCCGTGCCGACACCCGGCGCTGAAACCGAGCGCCAGGAGAACCGACCCTTCCCGGCGGTTTTCGCCGGTGTGACGATGATGTTGAGATGGAACAGGGAGAGTGATCGTCATTGATATGACCATGTGAGGGGTGATGCAGTGTGCGGTACAGAGCGGGAATCTCCGCACCCCCAGGAGGTTTTGCATGCCCTTCCGTACCCTCGTACCCCGGCGGTCGTCCCGGCGCCGGACCATCGCCCTCGCGACAACCGTCGCGATCGGCCTGTTCGCAGTCGTGACCAGCCCGGTCTCCGCAGATCCGAAGCCGGGCACGATCAGCGCCGCCACCAGCGCCGAGTACCGGGTGCTCGGTCCGCGCACGCTGGAGGACCGCAACGCCGTCGTCAAGACCGGCGCGGCGATCAACTACAGCGAGCACGGCATCCTGAACGTCACCGCGACCGCGGCCGAGGTGAAGGCGATCACGGCACTCGGCTTCACCCTGGAGGCCGTACCGGCGCCGCCCGCACGCGGTGCCACCGACGGTGTCGGCATCAACGCCTTCCCGCCCGCCGACTCGAACTACCACGACTACGCCGAGCTGACCGCGGTGATCAACCAGGTGGTCTCGGACCACCCGACGATCGCCCGCAAGTCCAGCATCGGCAGCTCGTACGAGGGTCGGGACCTGCCCGTCATCAAGATCTCGGACAACGTCGGTACGGACGAAGCCGAGCCGGAGATCCTGTTCAACTCCCAGCAGCACGCCCGTGAGCACCTGACCGTCGAGATGGCGATCTACCTGCTCAACCTCTTCACCGACAGCTACGGTTCCGACTCCCGGATCACCAACATCGTGAACACCCGGGAGATCTGGATCGTGCCGACGGTCAACCCCGACGGCAGCGAGTACGACATCGCCACCGGTTCGTACCGGTCCTGGCGGAAGAACCGGCAGCCGAACAGCGGCTCGTCGAACGTCGGCACCGACCTGAACCGCAACTGGGGCTACAACTGGGGCTGCTGCGGCGGTTCCTCCGGCACCACCTCGTCGGAGACCTACCGCGGCCCGTCCGCCTTCTCCGCCCCGGAGACCCAGGCGCTGCGCAACTTCGTCAACAGCCGGGTGGTCGGCGGTACCCAGCAGATCAAGGCGAACATCGACTTCCACACGTACTCGCAGCTGGTGCTCTGGCCGTACGGCTACACCACGGCGAACACGGCGGCCGGCCTGAACGCCGACCAGGAGGCGACGTTCCGCACGCTGGGCCAGCAGATGGCGGCCACCAACGGCTACACCCCGGAGCAGTCCTCCGACCTGTACATCACCGACGGCGACAGCCTCGACTGGCTGTGGGCGACGCACCAGATCTGGGCGTACACCTTCGAGATGTACCCCGGGTCGTCCGGCGGCGGCGGCTTCTACCCGCCCGACGAGGTCATCCCGGCGCAGACCTCCCGCAACCGCGAAGCGGTGCTGATCCTCGCCGAGGCCGCCGACTGCCCGTACCGGGTGATCGGCAAGCAGGCGCAGTACTGCGGCGGCGGTGGCGGCGGCACCACGGTCTGGTCGGACACCTTCGAGACCGCGACCGGTTGGACCACCAACCCATCCGGTACGGACACCGCCACCTCCGGTGCCTGGGAGCGCGGTACGTCGCAGGCGACCAACTCCAGCGGTGCCAAGCAGCTCGCCCCGGCGGGTGGCAGCAACGACCTGTCCACCGGCCGGCTCGCCGGCACCGCCGCGGGTGACTACGACATCGACGGCGGGCTCACCAGCGTCCGTTCGCCCGCGGTGACGTTGCCGGGCAGCGGCACGTTGACGCTGTCGTTGTCGTACTACCTCGCGCACGGCTCGAACGCGTCCTCGGCGGACTTCTTCCGGGTCAGCGTGGTGCACAACGGTGGCACCACCGCGCTGCTGACCCAGGCCGGGGCGGCGAGCAACCGCAACGGCGCGTGGACGTCGGCCAACCTCAACCTGTCCTCGTACGCGGGGCAGTCGGTCCGGATCCTGGTGGAGGCGACCGACGCCTCCGGCGCGAGCCTGGTCGAGGCGGGCGTGGACAACGTGACGATCACCAGCTCCTGATCATCCACAACCGACACTGCCCCGCCGGCCGGTCTCCCGGTCGGCGGGGCAGTGCGTGTGCAGAGGGTTCAACTGAACCGGCGACCCTCGTCCCGGCGGTACGCCCAACCGGCCGCCGAGGCCAGCACCACAACCCAGACCCCGAGCATGATCAGCGCGGTCGGCTCGGGACTGAAGTCACCGACCGCCGCCCACATCAGCTCGACCGCGCCACGGGTCGGCAGGAAGGGCGCGATCGTCTCGATGAAACCGGGTGCGTTACCCGGCGAGGAGAGCAGGCCACCACCGAAGGCGAGCGGGAAGAAGACGACCTGCGCCACCACGATCGCCGCCTTGCTCGGCAGCGCGTACCCGATGGTCAGTCCGAGCAGGGTGAACGGCACCGCGGCCACGACCACCGCGCCGAGCGCGAGCACGAACCCGGTCCCCGTGATCGTCGCCGGTGTCGCCACCGCCGCGATCACCACCACCGGGATCAGCGAGACGAAGGTCAGCGCGAGGCCGGCCAGGATCCGGCCGACGAAGCGCGGCGCCGGCCCGGCCGGCAAGGTCCGGGTGTACGGGTCCCAGGGCTGTGCCCGGTCCTCGGCCACGCCGATGCCGTACTGGAAGATGTTGCTGCTCATCACCGCGAAGGTGACCATCGAGGCGGTGGCGAAGGTGGCACCGGCCGGGTCGTTGCCGGTGAACGGCACCACGAAGAAGAGCATCGAGGCGGCCGGGAAGAAGGCGCTGCCGATCACCGCGATCGGGATTCGGATCGTCTCCAGGAGCTGGTACCTGGCATGTACGAGCGCGAGCTGCATGACTATTCCCCCGGTCAGGCGGTGATCGGTTGGGTGGCGGGCGTACCGGTTCCGACCGGTCGGTCGGTGTCGGCGGTCAGGGTCAGGAACGCCTCCTCCAGCGAGGTGGGTCGGATCTCCAGCCCGGAGAAGTCGACTCCGCTGGTTACCAGGTCCCGGACGAGTTGGTCCGCGTCGGCGGTCAGCAGGTGCGTACGCCCGTCGGTGTGTTCGGTGCCGAGCACACCGGGCAGCGCCGGCAGGTTCCCGGCGACCAGGCTGACCCGGCGTACGCCGACGATGTCCCGGATCGCGGTGACGGTGTCGTCGGCAAGCACCCGGCCCTGGCCGAGCACCACCACCCGGTGCGCTAGCGCCTCGATCTCCTCCAGGTAGTGGCTGCTCAGCAGCACCGTCCCGCCGTCGGCGTGGAAGGACCGGATGGCGGCCCAGAGGCTGTGGCGGGCCTCCACGTCGAGGCCGGTGGTGGGCTCGTCGAGGACGACCAGCTGGGGTCGACCGACGAAGGCCAGCGCCACCGCCAGCCGCCGCTTCTGCCCGCCGGAGAGCCCGCCGGTCTGCCGCCGGGCCAGGTCGGTGATGCCGAACCGGTCGAGCAGTTCGCCACGCGGGACCGGGTCGCTGTAGTGGGCGGAGACGAAGTCGACCACCTCGCCGACCCGCAGGGTGGGCGGCAGTCCGGTCTCCTGTGGGGTGACGCCGAGGCGCTGCCGGCTGCCCGGGTCGCGCGGGTCGCCGCCGAACAGTTCGACCCGCCCGGAGGTGACCCGGCGTACGCCGACCAGCATGTTCAACAGCGTGCTCTTGCCGGCCCCGTTCGGCCCGAGCAGGCCGACGAGTTCACCGGTACGGACTTCGAAGCTGACCTGGTCGAGGGCGGTGACGTTGCCGTACCGGCGGGTGGCCTGGTCGGCGCGGGCGAGAATCATGACGACTCCTGGGCGGGGATGGCTGCCTCGGGCGGGTCGAGCAGGGCGCGCAGCGCGGCGGTGTACTCCTCGAAGGCGAGTCGGCCGCGTCGGCTCAGCCGGACCAGGGTGGCCGGCGTACGCCCGTGGTGGGTCTTGGCGATCTCGACGTACTGGGCGTCTTCGAGTTTGCGTAGGTGCACCGAGAGATTGCCGGCGGTCATCCGCAGGATCTCCTGTAGCCGGGGGAACGTGATCCGGTCGCCCTCGGCCAGGGTGGCCAGGGTGGACACCACCCGCAGCCGGGCCTGGGCGTGGATCACCGGGTCGAGTTCCGGTGGTGTGGTCATGGCCTGTCCCGGCGGTTGAGCCAGGCGATCGTGCCGCCGATCAGCATGCCGCCGCCCCCGGCGAGCGCGACGATCAGCGCGTGCCAGCCGGGTCCGGCGTACACGCCGACGATGTTGATGGCGCTGAGCCAGATACCGAGGCGGAACAGGTTGCGGTCGAGCCAGATCGCCCCACCGGCCACGTGCAGCACCCCGGTCAGGCCGACCGCGGCGGCGGCCCAGAGCAGCCTGGCCAGGTCGTCCGGCTGCTGGTCGGTGACCCGGCCGAGGATGATCCCGTAGCTGACGAAGCCGAGCAGCCAGGCGACGCCGTACCACTGACCTCGACGGGCCGAGTCGCCGGTGATCTGCCCGTACGACCGGGCGCCGGTGATCGCGGAGAGGATGCCGGCGGCGCCGAGCAGGACGAAGAGCGCGGTCAGCGGCAGCCATTCGGGCAGGTTGACGAAGACCCGGTCGTCCGGGCCGAACCGGAGGAAGAACAGGCCGAAGCCGACCAGCCAGGCGATGCCCCACGGCCAGTAGACCAGCCGGGGGTCGGGGTTGAGCTGCCGCGCCGCCTCGGCCTGTTGCTGCCGGATCAGGCGCAGGGTCTCGGCCGGGCTCGCCGGGGGCTGTTCGTCGTCATCGTCCAGGGGCACGCAAACTAGTTTACATTTCAAAGCTGCTGCCCGGACCCACCCCGTCACCCACCCGACAGCCCAGCACCCGAACAAGCCCCGCCTACACCCCCCACGAGAACCCCCCTCACCTCACCCTCCCCTCCCCAGATCCGCCCTCTTGTAGAGAAAGAGGGCCTATCCGGGGCGGAATAGCGCCTCTTTCTCTACAAGAGCTGGGTCGGGTTCCCCACGCGTGCGGAGCGGGGTGGCGGGTTGTGTCGGGGGCGCACACTTGTCGGAGCGAGCCAGATCGGAGGCGGTCGATGCGTTCGAGGTGTCTTGTCCGGCTATCGGGTGACGTGTCATGAGGTGGTTCGCGGCCAAGTGCCCGGTGACCTCCGACGAACAACAGTGGATAGAGGACTCGCTGGACTGGCTGGTCGGCGAGTTCGGCAACGAGGTCCTGCGCCGCCCGGTGGTGCTGCCGACCCCGGAGTTCTTCCCGGACACCTACACCGGGAGCGAGGCCGACGTGCACCGGGTGGTCGGATTGCTCTGCCGGCGGCTCGGTGTCGACCCCGCCCGGCTGGAGGTCGAGTTCTTCGACGACGGCATCGGTGCCGACCTGCTGGCGAGCCTGCCGTCGTTCGCCGGTTCGTGGGCCGGCGCGGCAGGCCACTACCAACCCCGTGGCGACCGCGCCATTATCTCGATCAACAGCGCCGAGGCGGCCAACCCGATGTCACTGGTCGCGACGGTCGCCCACGAACTGGGTCACGTACTGCTCCTCGGCGAGCAGCGGATCGCCCCGGAGCGGCGGGACTCGGAACCCCTCACCGACCTGCTCACCGTCTTCTTCGGCTACGGCGTGTTCAGCGCCAACGCGGCGTTCGACTTCACCACCCACGGCGGCGGCTGGCGGGCCCGACGAACCGGGTACCTGACCGAGCCGATGTTCGGGTACGCGCTCGCCGCGTACGCCTGGCTGCGGGGTGAAGCCGACCCGGACTGGGGCCGGCACCTGGACACCAACCCGCGCGCCTACCTCAGGAAAGGGCTGCGCTACCTGCGGCAACGCGGCTGATCCGCAAGCGTTGTCGTCGTCGACCGGCTAGCCGAGCGCGAGCGCCACCGCCTGGCGCAGGGTGGTCGGCGGGCGGCCGAGCACCCGGTGCAGGTCGTCGGTCTGCCGTTCGAGCGCACCGGACCGGGCCAGACCCATCAGCCACCCCATCGGGCCGGGCGCCTGCTCGGTGGCCTCACGGTATTCGACCACCTGCCCGGTCGCCTCACCCAGGACCTCGGCGAGCTGCGAGTACGTCCACAGGGGACCGGTCAGGTCGTACCCTTGTCCCAGGTGTGCGTCGTCGATCAGCACGTTCGCGGCGGCCTCGGCGAGGTCGGTACGAAACGCGGTGTTCAATCCGCGCCCGCCGGTGCCGCTGGTCAGCTCACCGGACTCGACCGCCGATCGCAGCCCGGCGTTGATGAACGCGTCGCTGTAGAACGGGTTCCGCAGCATCGTCCACGCCAGCCCACTGTCCACGATGGCCCGCTCGGTGCCGTGGTGGGCCGCGTTCATGCCGTCGCCGTCGCGGTCCGCGCCGAGGAAGCTGGTGTAGGCGATGGCGCGTACGCCGCTGTCCCGGGCCGCCTCGACGGCCGCCAGGTGCTGCCGGATCCGCCGGTCCGGGGCAAGCTCCGGGGAGGAGATCAGCAGCACCCTGTCCGCCCCTGCGTACGCCGACCGGAGGCTCTCGGGCCGGTCGTAGTCGCCGAGGCGTACGTCGACACCGAGCGCGGCGAGGTCGGCGGCGCGGGCCGGTTCGCGTACGGCGGCGGTGATCCGGTCTGCGGGCAGCCGGGTCAGGAGGTGTCCGATCACCAGTCGGCCGAGTGCGCCGGTCGCGGCGGAGACAACGATCATGCAGGTTCCCCTTGCTGGTGACGGGCGGGACGATCCCGCCCTGTGGATCTAGCGGTGCCAGGGAAACCCGAACCGTGACCGGGCGCCACCGATTTTCCCGTGACCCGTCCCTACAGCGGGGCGGGCAACGGTTCGTGGTGCAGGACCGCCAGGCGGGAGACGGCGCGGGTCAGCACCACGTAGAGCCGGTGCAGCCCGCGTGGCTCGGCGGCCACGATCTCGGCCGGCTCGACGACGATGACGTGGTCGTACTCCAGGCCCTTGACCAGGCTGGCCGGGACGACGGTGACCCGCTCCGGTGCGTCGACGTCGTCGGCGGTCGAGGTGGCGATGCCGGCGCCGGTGAGGGCGGCGGTCAGCCGGTCGACCGCCGCGTCCGCGGCGATGACCGCGACCGAACCTTCGTAGACCAGCGCCGCCCGTACCTCGGCCACGGTCGCGGCGTCCAGGTCGGTGACCGTACGCAGGTCGAGCGCGCCGTCGCGGCGCAGTGACTCGGCCGGTGGTACGTCGACCGCGAGCGCCGGCAGCAGTTGGTTGGCGAACGCGACCACCGCCGCCGGCACCCGGAACCCGATGGTCAGCGGCACCACGGCCGCGTCCGGCTTGCCGAGGTGGGCAAGCGACTCCCGCCAGTCGGTGGCCGCCCACGGCGCGGTGCCCTGGGCGAGGTCACCGAGCAGCGTGATCGAGCCGTGCACACTGCGCCGGGCGATGGCCCGGCACTGCATCGGGGAGAGGTCCTGCGCCTCGTCGACGACCACGTGCCCGAAGCTCGTCACCCGTTCGATCAGCCCGGCCGCCTCGTCGATCAGGACCGCGTCGGCGGTGCTCCACTTCGCCGCCCGGGCCGTCCTGGGCGGTTTCGCCCAGACCAGCAACTCCTGTTCGGCGTCGGTGAGCAGGTCGGCGGCGGCGCTGGCGAGCGCGGCCGGGTCGCTGAGCAGGTGGTAGACCAGCCCGTCCGGGGTGAGCGCCGGCCAGGCCGCGTCGAGGAACTCGGTCACCGGCTGGATCCTGCCCATCCGGCGCAGCCAGGTGTCGTTCGGCGACTCGCCCCGACGCGCCTCGGCCTGGCGTTGCAGCAGGCCGACGACCCGGGCCCGGACCCGTTCCCGGCCGGTGCCGTACGGGAGTCCTTCCCGGCGGACCTCGTCGACGATCCGGCGCAGCACCTCGACCCCGATCCGCCAGCGGAACGAGCCGTCGGGGACGGTCATCGGCTGCTCCGGTTCGCGGATGTGCGCCTCGACCGCGCGGCGCAGCACCTCGGCCATCCGCACGTCGTGTTTGATCTCGGCGGTGGCCGGGGCGTCGCTGCCGCGTACCGCAATGGTCCTGGGCCGGTCGGCGCTCTCCGGCCGGACGGACGCCGCGGTGACCAGGTCCTCGACCGTGGCCTGCGCGACCTCGACCTCACCCAGCGCCGGGAGTACGGCGGCGATGTACGACAGGAACGCCCGGTTCGGCCCCACGATCAGTACGCCGGAGCGGCGCAGCCGTTCCCGGTGCAGGTAGAGCAGGTACGCGGCGCGGTGCAGCCCGACCGCGGTCTTGCCGGTGCCGGGCGCCCCCTGCACGCAGATCGACGTCTCCAGGTCCGCCCGGACCAGTTCGTCCTGCTCGGGCTGGATGGTGGCGACGATGTCGCGCATCGGGCCGACGCGGGGCCGTTCGATCTCGGAGGTGAGGATCCGGGAGGCGGTGCCGAGTTCCTCGCCCCGGTCCAGGTGCTCGTCCTCGAAGCTGGTCAGTAGACCCGCGCTGAAGCCGAACCGGCGGCGGACGTTGACGCCCTGCGGGTCGCGCACGCTGGCCCGGTAGAACGAGCGGGAGACCGGGGCCCGCCAGTCGAGCACCATGGGCTCGCCGAGGTCGTCGGTGACGTGCCGCCGGCCGATGTGGTAGTCGACCTCGGGAAAGGTGAGCCGGCCGAAGAACAGCGGGGTGGTCGGGTCGTCGGCGAGTTCGGCGACCCGTCGGGAGAGGGTACGGCCGAGCATCTCGGCGGTGTACGAATCACCGGCGACGTTCTCGCCGGTGCTGAAGAGGGCCTCGGCGCGGCGGCGCATCCGGTGCAGCGCGGCACGGGAGGCGTCCAGGTGGGCGCGTTCGCCAGCGAGGTCGGTGTCCAGGTCGGGTGCGGGCATGCTGACTTCCTTGCGATCATCTGCTGCTCGCTCGCGTATCCGGGTTCGGATGGCCGTCACCCAGCGCGAAGACGTCCGCTGCGGTGCATGTTCACCTCGGCCGTCAGCCCAACCACACTACGCATCCTCGCTGGGTCGCTCCACCGAATTAGGTTGACGGCGCATCGGTGCGATCGGTGAGCGGGCTGTCACCGCCCCGATCCGCTATTTTGCCGAGGGGGTGCGCCGGTACCTGCGCATGGGAGATCGAGCGGGTGCCGTGGGTGTGATCTGCCCTGTCGCTTCCAGAGTCTTGAGGGCGCGCAGCACTTTCATGTAGCTGAGCCCGGTGCGTTCCTCGAGATCCCGACGACTCAACTCGGACCCGTCGGCGAGAGCCTGCGAAACCAGATCTTCCGCGCTGCTCCCGCTGGGCCGTTCCGCAAGCAGGGCCGGTGGTGGCGTGGCGGATTCCGGTGCGAGTAGGTAACGGGCGTGGCGCCGTTCGCCGACGCGTACCACGATGCCGCGGTTCACCAGATCCGACAGTTCACTGGTGGCGCGGTGGGCTTCGAGACCCAGATTTCGCATCGTGCCGTTTGTGACCGTACGGCCGGCGCGCATTTCTGCGAGCGCCAGATGCTGTGTAGAGCTGAGTCCAACCTGTCCTAGCCCCGCCAACCACGCCATTGTCTCGTCGTCAAGCAGAGCGTGCCTCGGCATGATTACCTTGAATCGCGTTATCCGACTATGGAACTCTGGCAGAGGTGAACCGGCACGTCGTAGCTCGCGCAACATGGTCGGAATGCCACTTGCGCGATTCTCGCACACCATCCGTCCAGTCTCGGGAAGTCGCACGTCCTGGAGTAGCTTCGCCAAGACGGGATTGCGCGTCGATGTCACACCCTCGCCGCCAAGGTCGTCCTCCGTGATGGCGCCGAACAACCCTCCCGGATTGGCGACTACCAGGCGGTCGACGTACAAGGTGATTTGTACGGGGGTTCCTCGCGAGTACGGTGAATAGTCACGATGAAGGAGCGCGTTTGCGACGGCCTCGCGAATCACCTCTGCGGGATAGTCGTAGACGTCCACCCGACCGCTGCCGTCGACAAAGGAGCGTACCGACGTGTTCCGGAGGATCGCGCTGACGGTCTCGTCCACGATCGCCGGGATTGGGCCGTCGAACGAGCGGTTGTCCAGGAAGCGAGGACCATTCGTAGGAATGTCCTGGGCCGAAACCCCCGGATAGGCGACGAATGTGACGTTGAGCTGCGGAAAGAACTGTTGCGGATAGGCGCCCAGTGACAGCAGGCCGCCCAGTGTGGGGCGGGTAACGCCCTCCGCGTCGTCCGCGATGACGTTGAGTCGCCGCAGTATCTGTTCCTCGGACAGTCCGGCGAACGCTCTGGGCTGCCGCTGACGGACCCGGGCGACCAGTAACTGAGTTTCCGACGGATCGAGATCTGCCACCGTCGCTTCGGGTACCGGGCGACGGTCGTCATCGGGCTGGCCCCGATTGGTATGGAGCAGATGGATCTCGAAGTCGGTGAGTCGCCTGTCGCCGTCGCCGCCACGGGTGAACGACCCGTTGTACTCGCCTCGGGAGGCCACGTAACACGGCTTGAAACGGGGATCCAGTTCGCCGACTTCGGCGACCACGACCAGCGTGTCTTCAAATTCGATGATCTCGATTTCCGCCCGCACAGGTGGCTGCAGATCGTCATTACAGGCGGCCGCGAGCGCATCGCGGATGCGTGAGGCGTTGAAACCGGGTGCGGGGCGGAAGGCCTGCTCCTCCTCCAGGCCGAGGATGAGGGTGCCACCACGGCCGTTGCTGAACGCGCTCAAGGTATCCCGTATCGACTTCGGTAGGCCGCCGCTACCCGCCTTCACCTCGACATCCTCAAGGTCGGTGCCGGCCTGGCGTAGCAGCGCCACCAGACGCTTCAGCTCTGATCCGCCCACCGGTCCTCCTTGCTAAAGTCTTGCGCAAAAGACTTTAGCAGCTTGTGTGGTGAATCCGGTGACACCTGCGACCCGGCGGGTCGGACTGGTGGCCGGGTCAGTGCTGGGGCAACTGTTTGCTTAGGGCCGGATTCGCGCTGGCCACGGCGGGGGCGGGATCATGGCGGGATGAGCGAGCAGACTCCCGGGCGGCGGTGGGCCACGGTCAGCGACCCGAAGGTGATGCGGGCGCTGGCGCATCCGGCCCGGCTGTCGATCATGGAGCATCTCGGGTCGACCGGAGAGTCGGTGACGGCGACCGAGGTGGCCGAGGTGGCCGGTTTGTCCCCGAGCGCGACCAGTTACCACCTGCGGGAACTGGCCAAGACCGGCCTGGTCGAGCAGGCGCCGAGCCGGGGGGACGCGCGGGAGCGGCTCTGGCGGGCGGTGCAGGCCTCGTTCGCGGTCGACGCCGGGCAGGATGCCCCTCCGGAGGCACGGGAGGCCGCGCAGACGCTGGTCGACGTGTACTTGGACCGGGACGTCGAGCGGGCACGCGACTGGATGCGCCGCGCGCACGACGAGCCGAAGGAGTGGTACGACGCCGCCGTACTCAACGGGACCACGCTGCTGCTCGACGCCGAGGAGTTGAGCCGGCTGAACGCGGCGGTGATGGACCTGCTGGAGCCGTACAAGCGTCGGCACCGGCAGGCCGACCCGCCGGCGGATGCCCGGGTGGTACGCGTCAACTACTGGACGCTGCCGGTGGAGTGACGGGGAGGTCGGCTGGGCTGACCCTTGCGCGGAGCAGATGTGAAGGATTATTTTCGAAGTATGTCTTTCACGTCTGCCGTGGTGCGTCCTCCCGCCGTACGGACCGCCGCCTGGCGGGACGTGTACATCGCCGCCACCGCCAAAGGCGTGACCATCTGCGGTGACTTCCTCGCCGCCACCACCCTGGTCCTCACCCTCCAGTCGGCCGGGGCAGGTGGGATCGCCGTCGCCGCACTCCTGCTCGCCTCGACCCTGCCGCTGGTGCTGCTCGCCCCGGTCGCCGGCCGGCTCGCCGACCGGGTCGACAGCCGTACGCTGCTGATCACCGCCGGGGCCGCCCAGGCCGCCGTCTGTGTCGCGCTTGCCCTGGTCAGGGAGCCGGCCGTGGTCATCGGACTGGTCTTCCTGCTCTCCTGCGGGCTGGCGGTCAGCCAACCGGTCCTCTCCGCGCTCATCCCGGCGATGGTGGATCGCGAGGACCTGCCCAGGGCCGGCGCGATCAGCCAGACCGCCGGAACCGTCGGCGCCCTGGTCGGTCCGGCCCTCGCCGGCCTGCTGGTCGGGCAGTTCGGCACCACCGTGCCGCTGCTCATCGACGCGGCCAGCTACGGCGCGCTGGTGGCGGCGGGACTGCTGCTGCGTACCCGTCGGGGTGGTCGGGCAGCGACCCAGACGGGCCCGGCGACCTCACCGTCGGCCGGCGCGGCGGCGAACTGGTCACTCTGGCGGGACCCGCTGCTGCGGGCCATGGTCGTCTCGGTCGCCGCCGTGATCGGCGTGGTCGGCGCGATCAACGTGGTCGCCGTCTTCTTCGTACGCGAAACGCTCGCCGCCTCGGAAACCATGTACGGCGTGGTCGAGGCGGCCTGGATGGTGGGGCTGCTGGCCGGCGCCTGGCTCTGCGCCCGGCTGGCCCGACGCACCCGTGACGACGCCGCACTGGTCGCCGGAATCCTGGTCCTGCTCGGCGCGACCTGCCTGATCCTGCCGGTCGCCGCCGTGGTCGGTACGGTCGCCTGGCTGATCCCGCTCTGGGTGATCGGCGGCGCCTTCAACGGCGGGGAGAACGTCTTCGCCGGAGTGGTGATGGGCAACCGGGTACCGCAGGCGGTGCTCGGGCGCGCCTTCGCCACCTTCGGCGGTGTCATCCAGGGAGCGAGCATGGCCGGTTACCTCGCCGGTGGCCTACTCGCCGACGGGGTGCCGATCCGGCCGCTGGTCGCCGGCCTGGGGCTGGTCGGGCTGGCGGTGGTGCTCGGGCTGGCCGTACCGGTGGTCCGGATCACTCGCCGGGAGCGGACCCGGGCCGCCGTCGCGGCTCCGACCGACGCAACCGGTGCGGGCTTGGCCACTTCTTCGGTGACTGGTTGAGTGGGTGTCCGAAGCGCCGGATACGGTGGAAATCATGGGCGATCTTCAGAGGCCACGGGTCGGGCACATCCAGTTCCTCAACTGCCTGCCGATCTACTGGGGGCTGATGCGGTCCGGCGCCCTGCTCGACGTCGACCTGCACAAGGATTCGCCGGAGCGGCTCAGCGCCGCCCTCGTCGCCGGTGACCTCGACATCGGCCCGATCACCCTGGTCGAATACCTGCGGCACGCCGACGAGCTGCTGCTCCTGCCGGACCTCGCGGTCGGCAGCGACGGCCCCGTGCTCTCGGTGAACGTGGTCTCCACCCGGCCGCTCGCCGATCTCGACGGGGCCAGGGTGGCGCTCGGCTCGACCTCGCGTACGGGCGTCCTGCTCGCCCAGATGCTGCTCGCCGACCGGTACGGCGTACGCCCGGACTACTTCACCTGCCCGCCGGACCTGACCCAGATGCTGCTCGAAGCCGATGCCGGGGTGCTGATCGGCGACGTCGCGCTCCGCGCGCTGTACGAGGCACCGGGCCGGGGACTGGAGGTCACCGACCTCGGTCAGGCGTGGCGGGACTGGACCGGCCTGCCGATGGTGTTCGCCGTCTGGGCGGTCCGGCGCGACTTCGCCGCCGCCCATCCGGGACTGGTCAAGGACGTACACCAGGCGTTCCTGCGTTCCCGCGACCTCTGCCTGTCGGAGCTGGACGAGGTGGCCGAGGCGGCGGCCCGGTGGGAGTCGTTCGACGCGGCGACCCTGGCGTCGTACTTCCGGGTGCTCGACTTCTCCCTCGGCGAACGCCAGGTCAGCGGCCTGCGGGAGTTCGCTCGGCGGGCCGCCGGGATCGGCGCCACCCCGCTGCTCCCGCCGGACGGCCCGGCGTTCTTCGCCGGCTGAGCCGGGCCTTACCCGTCCGGTCTCTCAGTCGACGCGAAGCTGCTCGGCGACCTGCTGGCAGATCTTGGCGCCGTACGTGTAGCCGAGGTTGATCGGGTACTTCGTCATCACGCCCATGGTCCAGCCGTCCCCGATGGCCAGGCAGCTCACGTGGTACTCCTGCTCGGCCTGCCGGTCGACCCAACCGTTCTTGATCGCGATCGTCTTCTGTACCGCGGCCGGGAACGCCTTGCGGATGCCGAAGTCGCCGACCCCGCGTACCGCGCGCATCTCGTCCAGCAGCCACTTCGTCCAGGTGGGTCCGGCGGCCCGCCCGTCGCCGATGCAGGCCGCGAGCCGGGTGATGTCGCGCGGTGAGAGCTGCGTACGGCTCCACCCGCCGTCCTTGGACACGCTGCTGTCGGTGAGCTTGCAGGTGCTGATCAGCCGTTGGATCGACGCGGCCCGTCCGACGGTGTTGTAGAGCGACTCGGCGGCGTTGTTGTCGCTGTCCCGGATCATCACCCGGACCCGCTGCAACTGTGCGTCGGTCGGCTCCTTGTCGGCCTCGGCGGACCGGCGCAGGAAGTCCGCCCCGATCCACGACTTGATCAGGGAGGCGGTGGTGCTGGTCTCGGTCATGTTCTCCGAGCCGGAGATCTCGCCGGTCCGGGTGTCCTGCATCGACCAGGCCCACCAGCCCTTGGCGTCGATCTTCACGTCGGTCGGGGCGATCGGCAGCGGCGGCAGTTCCGGGGTCGGTGTCGGGTCGGGTGCCGACCGGTTCGACCGGCTGGCCGCCTGGTCACCGGCGTGTTCCCCGGCGGAGGCGGACTGCTTGGGCTCGCCCCAGTGTGCCGCCGCGTTGGCCGCCAGCGGCGACCCCGGCAGCAGCCTGAGTGCGGCCAGGACCAGGACCAGGAGTACGCCCGTGATGATCGCGATCCGCAGCGGGGTGATCTCCGTACCCCGGTTGGCCCGTCGGCTGCCGGCCATCAGGACGCCCCACCCGCGCGCACGGTCTTGCCCACCGGTACGGGCACCTTGAGCGCCGCCCCCGGCTGTGCGGTGACAAGCTGGGTCGCCACGCTGGAGCAGACGTCGGCGCCGTAGTCGAGACCCTGCTTCTGCGGGTATCGAAGGAGTACGGCGAGCACCCACTTGTCCGCGACCGCCAGGCAGTTCACGTGCCACAGCCCGTCCGCGAAGATCATCGTCCAGCCGTTCTTGATCGCGATCGGGCCCTGGTCGACGATCTCCTTCGGCAGACCGTCGATGATCCCCCAGCGCCCACCGCCCCTGGTCAGCTGCTGGTCCTTGGCCGCGGTGCTGCCCTGCACCTTGGTCATTTCCTCCAGCACCCAGGTGGTCCACTTCGGGCCGGCGGCGGTGCCGTTCTTGATGCACTCGCCCATCCGGACCGCGTCCTCGGCGGAGATCTTGGTGTAGCTCCACCAGACGGTCTTGTAACCGGGCGGGATGACCGGCTGGGTTTCCGTCAGACCGCACATGTCGATCAGGCGGTCGATCACCGGCTTGCCGCCACCGGCCTGGAACAGCGCCTCGGCGGCGGAGTCGTCGCTGTTGATGATGGCGCTACTGGCCTGCTTCAGCCTCGCCGCCGGCGCCGGCTTGTCGCCGAGCCGGCGCAGGTAGTCCGAGACCAGCCAGACCTTGATCATCGACTCGGTCGTGTTGGTCGCGGTCAGGTTCGGTGCGCCGGAGATCTTGCCGGTGCCCCGGTCGAGCAGCGCCCAGGAGAAGAAGCCCTTGTCGATCTGCACGGAGACCGGTGCGGCCGCGAGCGTCGGTGGCGGCGGGGCGGCCAGCTTGGCCGCTGCCACGGACCCCGTCGCGGATTCGGTCGCGGTCGTGCTGGTGTCGTCGAACCGGGCGTACGCGGCCGGCACCAGCAGGACGCCGCCGGCAACGATGGCCACGAGGGCGAGCACCATGATCACGCGAGGGCGCATGGGTGGAAGAGCTCCAAGAAAGTCGGGGCCCGGGGGGACCGGGGCGTGCTGCGCTTGGGATGTCGATCTTCGCTCTAGGATGGTTTTTGCGCTGGTTGTCCTGTGTTGGCCGACCGCTCCGGGGCGGTGACGCGTCGTGAGCTGCCGGGGGAGGTGGCAGGGCCGACCGTGAAAGTTTACGTGGCGAGGCTCGATGTGCCAGATGAGGAAGCCATCAAGTTTTCGTAAAGAGAACCGAAATAAGCCCTTATGTGGCAATGCATTCCTGACCCCTCACGCTCTGTGATGGGGATCATTTGTCCAAGATGGAACGATTTATCGCGGTATGTAGGCACCCAACTACTTACCGTGCTCGCTTCGTTTTCTTGTGACACCCTCTGGCTTACTCATGGCTGAGCTGTAACACTGGACGGGTGTACGGCAATGACTTCCCCGATGCGTCCGACGAGCCGACCGGCGGCCTGATCGACCAGGTTGAGGCGGCCGAGGCGGCACTGCGTGCCGCGGCCCTCCAGGTGCGCCCCGGGGCCGCCGTAGACCTGGCCGGGGCCAGTGAAAGTGATCTAGGCGACTACTTCACGGCCGTGATCGAGGCGGACCAGAAGATCGAGCCGCGCGACTGGATGCCCGATTCCTACCGGAAGACCCTGATCCGGCAGATCGCCCAGCACGCCCACTCCGAGATCATCGGGATGCAGCCGGAGGGCAACTGGATCAGCCGGGCGCCCTCACTCAAGCGCAAGGCGATCCTGCTGGCCAAGGTGCAGGACGAGGCCGGACACGGCCTCTACCTCTACGCCGCCGCCGAAACGCTCGGGATCAGCCGCGACGAACTGGTCGACATGCTGCTCGAAGGCCGGCAGAAATACAGCTCGATCTTCAACTACCCCACGCTCACCTGGGCCGACGTCGGTGCCATCGGCTGGCTGGTGGACGGCGCCGCGATCGTCAACCAGGTGCCCCTGTGTCGCTGCTCGTACGGCCCGTACGCCCGCGCCATGATCAGGGTCTGCAAGGAGGAGTCGTTCCACCAGCGGCAGGGCTACGAGATCCTGCACACCCTGGCCCACGGCACCCCGGACCAGCAGGCCATGGCGCAGGACGCGATCGACCGCTGGTGGTACCCGTCGCTGGCGATGTTCGGCCCACCGGATACTGACTCGACCCACTCCGCCCAGTCCATGGCGTGGAAGATCAAGCGTTTCTCCAACGACGAGCTGCGCCAGCGCTTCGTCGACATGTGCGTACAGCAGGCCGCCATCCTCGGCCTGCGGCTGCCCGACCCCGACCTGCGGTGGAACGAGCAGCGCCAGGCGCACGACTACACCCAGCCGGACTACGCGGAGCTGATGCGAGTGATCAAGGGCGACGGGCCGTGCAACCGCCAGCGGATCGACCACCGCCGCAAGGCGCACAACGACGGTGCCTGGGTACGCGAGGCCGCCACCGCGTACGCCGCCAAGCGCACCGCCGCCGCCCGCACCCTGGAGCCGGCCCAGTGACCGAACAGTCGCCACTGTGGGAGGTGTTCGTACGCGCCCGTCGCGGGTTGTCGCACACCCACGTCGGCAGCCTGCACGCGCCCGACGCCGAGATGGCCCTGCGCAACGCCCGGGACCTCTACACCCGGCGGCAGGAGGGCGTCTCCATCTGGGTGGTGCCGGCGAGCGCGATCACCGCGTCCAGCCCGGACGAGAAGGACGCCTTCTTCGACCCGGCGGCGGACAAGATCTACCGTCACCCGACCTTCTACGAGGTGCCGGACGGGGTGGCCCACCTGTGACCGCCTCCGTGGAACACCTGCTCGGGCTCGGTGACGACGCCCTCGTGGCCGCCCAGCGGCTCGGCGAGTGGGCCGCCGCCGCACCGGAGATGGAAGAGGACGTCGCGCTGGCCAACATCGCGCTCGACCAGCTCGGTGCCGCCCGCCTCCTGCTGTCGTACGCGGGGGAGCTGGAGGGTGCCGGCCGGGACGAGGACACGTTGGCGTACCTGCGCGACGACCGGCAGTACCGCAACTGCCTGCTGGTCGAGCTGCCCAACGGCGACTTCGGCGTGACCATGGCGAAGCTGCTCTTCCTCTCCGCGTACCAGCTTCCGCTCTACACCGCGCTCGCCGGGTGCGCCGACGAACGGTTGGCCGCGATCGCGGACAAGGCCCGCAAGGAGTCGGCGTACCACCTCGACCACAGTTCACTGTGGACGGTGCGGCTCGGTGACGGCACCGAGGAGTCGCACCGGCGGATGCAGGCGGCGGTGGACCAGATCTGGCCGTACACGCACGAGCTGTTCGCGGCCGACCAGGACGCGCCCGTCGACCCGGCCACCCTGCGCCCGGCGTTCCTGTCCACCGTGGACGCCGTACTGACCGAGGCGACCCTGGTACGCCCCGCCGACGGCTGGGCGCCGGCCGGTGGCCGGACCGGGGTGCACAGCGAGCACCTGTCCTACCTGCTGGCCGAGATGCAGGTGCTGCACCGCGCCCATCCCGGCGCGCGTTGGTGAGCCTGCGGCCGATGGTCAGCGCACGGGACGCGGTGGCGGCGGTGGTGGACCCGGAGATCCGGGTGGTCACCATCGACGAGCTGGGCATCCTGCGTGCCGTCGAGCAGGACCCGGCGACCGGTCGGGTCACCGTCACCATCACCCCGACCTACACCGGCTGCCCGGCGATGGACGTGATCCGCGAGGACATCCGGGCCGCGCTGCACGCCGCCGGCTACCCGGACGCCGAGGTGGCGACCGTGTACGCACCCGCGTGGAGCACCGACTGGGTCTCCGACTCCGGCCGGGCCAAACTGGCCGAGGCCGGCATCGCCCCGCCCGGACCGGCGGACCGGTCGTCCGGCCCGGTGGCACTACGGCTGACCGTACGCTGCCCGCTCTGCGGATCGGTGGACACCGAGCAGGTCAGCCGGTTCGGCTCCACCGCCTGCAAGGCGCTCTGGCGCTGCCGCGCCTGCCGTGAACCGTTCGATCAGATGAAGGCGTTATGAGCAGCGTGACGATCACCCGACCGGTACGCCGCCGGCCGGTATTCCACCCGTTGCCGGTGCTCGCGGTGGACCGGCTCACCGACGACGCGGTGGCGGTCACCTTCGCCGTACCGGCCGAACTGCGCGACACCTTCGCCTTCCGGGCCGGTCAGCACCTCACCGTGCGTCGTACCGACGAGGCGACCGGTGCGGAGGTGCGCCGCTCGTACTCGATCTGCTCGACCCCGACGGAGCTGGCCGACCACGGCCGGCTGCGGATCGGCGTCCGGGAGATCCCCGGCGGCGCGTTCTCCGCCTTCGCCGGCCGGCTGCTGCGAGCCGGCGACACGGTCGAGGTGATGCCTCCGCTGGGCCAGTTCAGCACCGGGCTACGGCCGGACCGGACCCGCCACTACGGCGCGGTGGTCGCCGGCTCCGGGATCACCCCGGTGCTCGCGCTGGTCGCGACCGCCCTGGCCGTCGAACCGGCCAGCACCTTCACCCTGGTGTACGGCAACCGCAACGCCCGCAGCGTCATGTTCACCGAGGAACTCGCCGACCTGAAGGACCGCTACCCGGCGAGGCTGCACCTGATCCACGTGCTGTCCCGGGAACCGGGCGAGTCCGCCCTGCTCTCCGGCCGGGTGGACGCCGACCGGCTGACCCGCCTGCTGGAGCACCTGGTGCCGGCCGAGCGGATCGACGAATGGTTCCTCTGCGGCCCGTACGGAATGGTCACCGACGCCCGTGCGGTGCTCGCCGCGCGCGGGGTGCCCGGCGACGCCGTACACACGGAGTTGTTCCATGTCGACGAGCCGCCCGTGGCACCGGTCCGGCCGACCACGACGGACACCGCCGGCACCGACGTCACCATCATGCTCGACGGGCGGGCGTCGTCGTTCCGGATGGGCCGCACCGAACGGGTGCTCGACGCGGCGCTCAAGGTACGCGGTGAACTGCCGTACGCGTGCAAGGGCGGGGTCTGCTCGACCTGCCGGGCCAAGGTCGTCACCGGCGAGGTGACGATGGCCCGCAACTACGCCCTGGAGCCGGACGAGGTCGCCCGCGGCTACGTCCTGACCTGCCAGTCCAGCCCGGTCGGCGACACCCTCGTGGTCGATTACGACGCCTGACCGCCCGGTCCTCGCCGTTTTTGACACAGCGGCGGGATACCCTGCCGGCGGTGTCTCGAACCGCTCAACCGGAGGAGTCGATGCTGGGATGACGGCAGTGCGACCGATGCCCACCCAGGACGACGTGCTCGGTTACTTCGACACGCTGTCGAACTGGGGACGGTGGGGCGACGAAGACGAGCTCGGGACGCTGAACCACATCACCGACGACGTCCGGCTGGCGGCGGCCCGGGCCGTACGCCACGGCAGGAGCGTGTCCTGCGCGTGGGAGGTTGCCGCACCGGGGGACATGGAGCGGTCGACGACAACGTGCCCGTGCGCCGCCGACATGCCGGGTGCCGAGAACATGCCGGTGGCCGCCTTCCACGCCGACCGGCGCTGGGGCTTTTCGTCCGAGCGGCTCGGCATCACCTTCCACGGCAACACCCTCACCCACGTCGACTCGCCGTGCCATCTCTACTGGGACGGCAAGATGTACAACGGGCGGTCGCACTCGTTGGTCGATCCCGAAACGGGATCGGCGTGGGCGGCCGTCACGGCGGCGGCGAACGGGATCGTCACGCGTGGCGTCCTGCTGGACATCGCGGGGGCCCGCGATGTGCCGTGGTTGGAACCGGGGCAGGGTGTGTTCCCCGACGATCTGGAGGAAGCCGAGCGTCGCCAGGGCGTACGGGTGCGATCCGGCGACGCGGTGCTCCTGCGTACCGGCTACGGCCGCGCCCTGCACGAGGGCGGTGCGGCCAGCGGTTTCACGCAGGCCGGCTGGCACGCGGCCTGCCTGCCGTGGCTGCACGAACGGCAGGTCGCGCTGATCGGCGCGGACACCCCGCAGGACGTCCAGCCGTCGGGGTACGCCGACGTGCTGATGCCGGTCCACGCGGTGAGTCTCGTCGCGATGGGACTGTGGCTGCTCGACAACTGCGACCTGGAGGCGTGCGCGGCAACGGCTGCCGAACTCGGCCAGTGGGACTTCCAACTAGCGGTCGCGCCGGTCCGCTTCGCCGGCACGTCCGGCAGCCCGGTCAACCCGATCGCCACCTTCTGACCGAACACCGCGTCGCCGCTCGCGGCCTACCTCGTGCTCGACTACGACGCCTGACCGTCGGACACCTTCCGGCGGCCGGTGGGCGCCCAGCCGAGCATGCGGTCGTAGAGAGCACGGGTGTCCGGCGGCGGGCCGAGCGCCGGGTGACATCTCCGAATGACGGAGCTTCGGCAGTTCATTCCTCCGCGTGTTACTTGTACCCCGGCGTCACCGTCACGTCACGTAGAGCACGCCGAGAGGCCCGTCTGTGAGTACGCTCTGCCTGAATGTCCGTCCCTCGAACTGATGATGGAGGCAGCGGAATCATGGAGCTGAACATCGAGCCGCGGTGGCGGAAGTCCTCCCGCAGCAACGGGCAGGGCGGTAATTGCGTCGAGGTTGCCGACAACCTGCCCGGCCGCGTACTGGTCCGCGACACGAAAAACCGTGACGGCGGCACGCTGACCTTCGCCCCCGACGCATGGCGGGCCTTCGTCGGCTTGGCGAAGCAGGGCTAACAAACAGACCTCACGCGCGACCCCGACTGAACCAGTGCGGGGGGCCGTCTGTGTTCGGGGCCAGGTCGGCGGCGGTTCGAGTGACCTGCACCGATGACGGAGTTTCGGGCAGCGCCGTCATGACCGGACCAAGAGTTCCCAACCAAGATGATCTAGGTGGTGGACCTTTATCCCTTGTGGAAGGGTTTGAAAAGCGACCGCTCGTCTAGGACCTCTTATCTCTTCTTGATCTTCCGCGCGCTGACGGTAGTATCTCCGTGTTTTGGTCTGCAACGGGGAGGAAAATCCACATGCGATGGAAGGTTCCGGCCGGCGTCTTAATGGCGCTGGCCTTTCTAATTCCGGCATCACCGGCGGTAGCTCAGACCGAGGCGCCCGGGCTGAACGAGGCCTGCCAAACGGTCGAGCGCAAGGTGTACAGGGATATCCGCGAGCTTGTCACCATCGACCTGGACACCGCCACCGATCTAGAGGTGCGGGTGTTGACTGCCCATATCCTGGCCGCGGCGAATGCCGACTCGTTGACCGTCCTGCCTCGCGCGATACAGGAGCGGCTGAAGGGAACCCCGGATGATCTCCGCGCGTTCCTCAAGACGGGCATGCAGAATGCCTGGTCAGTCGATCTGCGGATCAATGTGGTCCGGACGTTGACGGGCGCCGGTCCCTACGTGGAGGAGGCCACGCAAACGGTGCTCAAGAACGGGACCATCGATGCCTACCTGGCTTACCTGAACGACGGCCTGTATGTCGCACGTGCGCAGGACTGCGCGTCTCAGCCCACACCGACACCGACGTCTCAGCCCACACCGGCACCGAGCGCCACGCCCAGCGCCACGACCGTTGCACCGACCCCTGCTTCCTCCGCCAGCCTGGGTGCTCCCGGCGGCGAGGGCGGTGGGCTGCCGGTGACCGGTGCCGACGCCGCGACCGTGGCCGGCATTGGCGGTGCGATTCTGCTCCTCGGCAGCGCGGGCTACCTGATCGGACGCCGACGCCGTTCCCGCTTCGTGGCATAGCTCACTCGACGCGCCCGGCTCGATACTTCGTCGGGCCGGGCGCGATCAGTGTTGTGCTTCGCGAGGTTCGTCGCGGCCCGAGGGCGTGTTGCCAGCTTCGGGAGCAAGCCGCGACGCATGTGCGCCGACGAGCCGGCGACAATCCCCCCAGCCACCCCCGCCCCAGGTCGAAATCCTCATCCGCTGACAGATCCGCCCGTGGGCCGTGGCGATCTGCTGCCCCCATAGGGGCAGTGGAACGCCACAGCGCCGTGGGGCTCAAGGCCGGACCAGGGATCCGCTCGCCTGTGCGCGGGCGTCGCGACCGCTTCGGTACGGCGTTCAGGCTGGTACTTGGAATCCGGCCATGGATCGTGATCTCAGGCGGTGAGTTGCCGGAGCAGTTCGGCGGAGTCGTGCAGGGCCGTCATCTGTACGAATCGGCCGTCGCTGACCTGGTAGATGGCGTACTCGACGATCTCGAACGAGGCGCCCGAAGGAGGGACGCCGAGCCACTCCTTCACTGGAGTGCCGGTGTTGATCACGCGTACGGCAAGCCGGTCACGGTCGAACAGCAGTTCCTTGACCTCCCAGTGAAGGTCCGGAACGGCTTCGACGTCCTGCTTCTGCACCGCGAGGACGTCGTCCCGGGTGCCGGGCTCGCCGTTCAGCAGCACCTGGTCGTTGATGAACTCGCCCATGCCGTCGAACTTGTGGGCGTTGAGCGCCGCGATGTAGCGCAGATACCAACTCCGCAAGTGGTCTTCAGTCATGGCTTGCCCTACCAGCCCAACGTTCCGAGTTCGTCCTGGAAGGTTCCTGTCGGGCCGTCCGGCCCGAGCGTGGCCAACCCCACGATGGTCTTGGCGCTCTCCGCCGCTGGCCTTCCGCCGCCGATGGCGGCCATCATGTCGGTGGCGGTGTAGCCGGGCTCGATCGCGTTGAACTTGATGCCCGGCTGGGACTTGGCGTACTGGACGGTGAGCATGGTGGCCGCCGACTTGGACGCCGAGTAGAGCGTGGCCGACAGGTTGAACTCCGGCCGGTCCGGATTCGTCACCGCCCAGAAAGATCCCATGCTGCTCGACACGGTGACCACCGTGGGATTCGAGGACTTCCGCAGCAGCGGCAGCGCCGCCTCGGTGACGCGGACGATCCCCACCACGTTGGTGTCGAACACCCGCAGGGCAGTCGGTCCGTCGACAGGTCCGACTCCGAGGATGCCCGCGTTGTTCACCAGTACGTCGAGTCGATCCTCGGCCGATTCGATGCTGGCCAGCGCGTCGCGTACCGATGCGTCGTCGGTCACGTCGAGCTGCACGAATCGTGCGCCCAGCGTCGCCGCGGCCTTCTCGCCCCGCTCGACGTCGCGCGCGCCGACGTAGACGGTGTGGCCCAGTTCGAGAAGCTGCTTGGCGGTCTCGAAACCGAGGCCCTTGTTGGCGCCGGTGATGAGTGTGACGGTCATGCGTCTCCTCCAGGTAGGTGACCGGGGCAGGCCGGTCAGTTTTTGTACCGATCGGTTGCAGGCCACCGTAACAGATTTTGTACCGTTCGGTTGGTGGGGCGGGTCACGATTTGTACCGAGCGGTAGGCTTGGCCCATGGGTACCGAGACGCAGACCGCCGGACGACCGCGGGCCTTCGACGAGGAGACGGTCCTCGACCGGGCCGCGGAGGTCTTCTGGCGGCACGGCTACGAGGGTGCGTCGCTGAGCGCCCTCACCGGTGCGATGGGCATAAACCGGCCCAGCCTGTACTCCACCTTCGGCAGCAAGGAGCAGCTGTTCCGCCGCGCCTTCGACCGCTACCACGAGACCCAGGTGGCCAAGGCCCGCGCCGCGATGGAACAACCCACGGCGTACGCCGCCATCGAGGCGTTCCTGCGCTCCAGTGCCGACGGCCTCACCGCCGACGACCACCCCGCCGGTTGCCTCTCCGTCCAGGGCGGCCTGGCCTGCTCGCCCGAGAACGCCCGGATCTCCGAGGTCCTGGCCGCCGGTCGAGCCGCCACCGAGTCCGCGCTCGTAGAACGGCTGTCCCGGGCGGCGCGGGAAGGGGACCTCCCGGACGGTGTCGAGGCCCGCTCGCTGGCGCGATTCGTGATGGCCCTCAGCGAGGGCCACGCCGTCCACGCTGCGGCCGGTGCCAGTCGCGAAGAACTCCAGGCCTCCGTCGACGTCGCCCTGCGAGCCGTCCTGCCGCGCTGAGGTGGCTCGTCACCATCGGCTTCGTGAGCGCGCCGACGCGACCGGCACGCGGGTCAGCTCTACGAACTGACCGACCCCCGGCTACTCAGTGATCCGGTGAAGGTTTTGTGGTCGACGCCCCGGCGCGGTGGCGGCCGGGGGTGGTGCCGACGATCGCGGTGAAGGCGGCGATGAAGCTGCTCGGGTTGGCCCATCCGCAGGCGTGGGCGACGCGCGTCGTGTCGTGGCCCTCGGCGAGCAGCACCAGCGCGTGACAGATGCGTAGCTGGGTGCGCCACTCGTAGAACGTCATCCCCAGCTCGTCGTGGAAGAGGCGGCTGAGCGTACGGGCGCCGGCTCCGACCCGCTGGCCGAGCGCGGCCAGCGGGCTGGTGTCGGCGGGGTTGTCGTCCAGGATGCGAGCGACGGCCCGCAACCGGTCGTCGTGCGGCTCGGGCAGGTGGGTGGGCTGTTCGTGCGCCTCGCGGAGCTCGTCGACCAGGACCCGGTGCAGGCGGGCGCGGGCACCGCGGTCGAGTTGCCGGGTGCCGGTGAGGGTGAGCAGGATCTCGCGGGCGAGGCCGGAGGTGAGGAACACCGCCGGGTGGGCGGGCGCGAGCCGGGTGAGCGAGGGCGGCAGGAAGACGATCCGCATGTCGGTGTCGCCGTGCGCGCGGTGATGGTGCGTGGACCCGGCCGGGATCCAGGCGACCCGGTTGGCCGGGACGATCCAGGTGCCGGGCTCGGTGTGCACGGACAGGACGCCGCTGGCCGCGTACACCAGGTGTCCGCGTGGATGCGAGTGAGCCGGGCTCGTCCCGCCAGAGGGCCAGAGGTGCACACCGCCGGACGGCCAGATCCGGGATTGGCGTGCTAGGGGCATAGTTTGGCATTGTACCGGTAGACGGCCGTACGCCCCGATGACGACAGTTCAGGGCATGAGAACGACGATGCGAGCGGCGGTCTGCGTACGGGCGGGTGGCCCTGAGGTCCTGGAAATCCGTGAGCTGCCGGTGCCGGCGGTACGGGACGGCTGGAGCCTGGTCCGGGTAATGGGCGCGGGCCTCAACCGGTCGGAGTTACGTACCCGTCAGGGGCATTCGCCCAGCGTGCGGTTCCCGAGGGTGCTGGGGATCGAATGCGTGGGCGTCGTGGCGGCCTCGACGGATTCCGCGCTGCCGGAGGGCGCGACCGTGGCGGCGGTGATGGGCGAGATGGGCCGGGAGTTCGACGGCGGTTACGCCGAGTACGCGTTGCTGCCCAACGAGCTGCTGATGCCGGTGACCACCACGTTGCCCTGGGAGACGCTGGCCGCGCTGCCGGAGACGTACCTGACCGCGCAGGGCGCCCTCGACGCGCTGGGGATCCGCCCCGGTGAGCGGCTGCTGATCCGCGGCGGTACCTCGTCGGTCGGCATGGCCGCCGCGTCGATCGCGCACGGCCACGGCGTCGAGGTCGCGGCGACGACCCGCCGGCCCGAGAAGGTTGACGCGCTGGGTGCGGCCGGCGTCGACCACGTCCTCCTCGACGACGGCGGGTCGCTGGACATCCCGTGGGCCGACGGACCGAGCCACGTGCTGGATCTCGTCGGGGCGAGCACGGTCGTCGACTCACTGCGTCTGGTCCGTCGGGGCGGGACCGTCTGCGTGGCGGGCTCGCTCAGCGGATGGCTGATCCGGGACTTCGAGCCGATCGCGATGATCCCCTCCGGAACCCGGCTCACGGCCTTCCACAGCAACGACGCCAGGGGCAAGGCGGGCGCGGCCGTACTCGAACGGGTCGTCCGCAACGTCGAGACCGGTGTCTACCGGCCGAATGTCGACCGGGTCTTCGGCCTGGACGACATCGCCGAAGCCCACCGGTACATGGAGGACAACCGGGCCACCGGCAAGGTCCTCATGCTGCCGCAGCGCGTGTCCTGAGCCCGACCAGCACCGGCGGAACCTCACTCGCACCGCCGGGCCTCCAGCAGTTCCGAGCGCACCCCGGGTCCGAGTCGAATCCGGGCCGGGCTATCTGGAAATGGCGGCACTCAGGCTGTCTCGGCGCTCCGGTTCGCGGGTGGCCGGGATGGTGACCGGTGGTGTGTCCGACGGCCGGTTGGTCAGCCCGTGCCAGGCCATCGCCGCCGCGATCGCGGACAGCGGCAGCGCTGGCAGCGCGTACCTGGGCTCGTACATGCCGACGGCGACGGTGAGCACGGTCAGGCCGGGTCCGGCGAGCAGTAACAGCACCAGGTCCAGCCGGACCCGTCCGTCGACCCGTACGCCCGGCGGTCGGATGCCGTCGACCCGGCGGCGGCGCACGACCAGTGCCGCCAGCGTGAGCAGTACGCCGACCAGCAGCACGATCGGCACGACCCGGAGCAGTTCGCCGTACCGGTGCAGTCCCTCGGTCAGGGCCGTGCCCTCCGGCGCGGTGCCCGGCCAGGTCGCGCCGCCGCCGAAGTTGGCGGAGCCCTGGGCGGGTGGGCAGCGGTCCGGCAGCCGTTCCGTGCCCCGGAACGCGGCCGGTGGGACCAGCCGCTCGCGCAGGCACTCGTTCATCGGCCCCAGGTACATCCTCGGTACGAAGTGCGCCGCGCTTTCCTTGCCGACGATCCGCAGGTAGTCCAGCGGCTGTTGCCGCACCACCTCGACCGCGAAGTCGACCAGCCGCTGCGCGCCGGCCTCGGTGTAGACGTCGTCGAGCCGGGCCGGGCGGCGCCAGAAGAACGCGTCGGCGCGGTCCCAGCGCTGCCCCAGCGGCTGGTCCGGGCAGGCGACCCGCTCCCGGTCGGTCAACCGGAGCCGGTCACAGTCGGCGATGATCGCGGCGCGTCCGTACAGGGCGGTTCCGCTCTGGCTGCCGTACACGCTGGGTCGGTCGCCGATCCAGACCAGCAGCCCGACGTACGGCACGGTGAAGCCGAGCGCGTAGCCGACCAGGCGGCGCCAGCCGACCCGGCGGGCCAGCAGGTAGAGCCCGAGCAGCAGGGCCACCGGCAGCGCGGTGGGTTTGGTGATCCAGGCCGCCGCGATCAGCAGGCCGGCGCCGACCACCGCCGGCTGGCTCGGTGTGCCGGGCCCGAGCAGCAGTACGACAGCGCCCGCGAAGAGCGCCGTGAAGAGCATGTCCGGCAGCAGGTAGTGACCCGTGGTCAGGACGAGCGAGTCGAACAGCAGCGGCGCGGCGGCGAGGCAGCAGAGCCGTCGGGACAGTCCCCGGCGTTGCAGCAGGACGTAGACGGCGAGCGCGAGCAGGAGGCTGAGCAGGTGCTGCGCGGCAACCACGGCCAGGTGCGTACCGGCCGGTGCGAGCAGTTTGAGCAGCACCGGGTAGCCGAGTGGGCGGGTCGGGTGCGGTGCCAGTGCCGACCCGGCCAGGTTGAGGTAGACCCCGCTGTCGCCGTGGAACCAGAACGCGGGCCGGTACGCGATCATGAACAGCGCCCGGAGCAGCACACCGAGCCCGAGCAGCACCCCGATCCCGGCATGCCGGCGCAGTACGCCGCCCACCCGCCGACGGGCTGCGGTGATCTTCGGTGACCTGCTGCTGGCTGCGCCCATGCTGCGTACAACTCGGCACCGCCGGATGCGGGTGCGGGTGGACCGGGGGAGCCGTGGGGTGTGATCGGGGCCGGTGGGCGGCACCATCCGGGCGGCTGTCCGGCCCGGCCACGTACGCTCGGAGCTGTGACTGGGAGCCGCGAGATCGACAACATTCTCCAGCGCGGTGCCGACGGCGGGCGGATCACGCCCGAGGAGGCGCTGCTGCTCTACACCGAGGCGCCGTTCCACGCCCTCGGCGAGGCCGCCGACGCCGTACGCCGACGCCGGTACCCGGACAACATCGTGACCTACCTGATCGACCGCAACATTAACTACACCAACGTCTGCGTGACGGCCTGCAAGTTCTGCGCCTTCTACCGGGCGCCGAAGCACGCCGAGGGCTGGACCCACCCGACCGAGGAGATCCTGCGCCGCTGCGGCGAGGCGGTCGAGCTGGGCGCGACGCAGGTCATGCTCCAGGGCGGGCACCACCCCGACTACGGCGTGGAGTACTACGAGGAACTCTTCTCCTCGGTCAAGGCCGCGTACCCGCAGCTCGTGATCCACTCGATCGGGCCGAGTGAGATCCTGCACATGGCGAAGGTGTCCAAGGTCTCACTCGACGAGGCGATCAGCCGGATCAAGGCAGCCGGACTGGACTCCATCGCCGGTGCCGGCGCCGAGATGCTGCCCGACCGGCCGCGCAAGGCGATCGCCCCGCTCAAGGAGTCCGGGCAGCGCTGGCTCGAAGTGATGGAACTCGCCCACCGTCAGGGGGTCGAGTCGACCGCCACGATGATGATGGGCACCGGCGAGACCAACGCCGAGCGGATCGAGCACATGCGGATGATCCGCGACGTGCAGGACCGTACCGGCGGGTTCCGGTCGTTCATCCCGTGGACGTACCAGCCGGAGAACAACCACCTCAAGGGGCGTACGCAGGCGACGACGCTGGAGTACCTGCGGCTGATCGCGGTGGCCCGGTTGTTCTTCGAGACCGTGCCGCACCTGCAGGCGTCCTGGCTGACCACGGGCAAGGAGGCGGGGCAGCTCGCCCTGCACATGGGCGTGGACGACCTGGGCTCGATCATGCTGGAGGAGAACGTCATCTCCTCCGCCGGAGCCCGGCACCGGTCCAACCTCCAGGACCTGATCTGGATGATCCGTTCCGCCGGTCGGATCCCGGCCCAGCGGGACACGCTCTACCGTCACCTGGCGGTGCACCGTACGCCGGCCGAGGACCCGCACGACGACCGTGTGGTGTCGCACTTCTCCTCGATCGCGCTGCCCGGCGGAGGGGTCGGCAAGCAGCTGCCGTTGGTGGAGGCGAAGTAGCCGTACGGTCGGTGCGACACACCGGTTCGGGTGGACTCCTGTTCGGCAAGGCCGATCAATCGGGACAATCCTGAACCCGCTGCGCCGCAGGTCATAACGGATGTATCACTGGGGTAGCGGCGGATCGGCAGAGATCGCTAACGTCGGTTACAGGTCCCGCGTTCCCGGGACGACATCCCGAATCTCCTGCCCTCCGCCGCGATCGTGTCGACCGCGACGGCGGCTCACTTCGTACTCCATCGGCCCAGCGGGGCCGTCCACATAACGCACGGCGGTACGGGCGGGGTGCTTCGGCACCCCGCCCGTACCGTGTTCACCGCCAGATTTTGTTGTTTTCCCAGGTGAAACGCGATTGGTCAGGCGCGTCGCGTCGGGTATTTGACTACAGTACGCACTCATGCGAACACACCTTTTCCTGGCCGCGCCGGCCTGTGCAGCCCTGCTACTCGTACTCGGGCTGGCCGTCGCCTCGCCGGTGTTCGCCGCCATACCCTCGTCCGACGACGTCGACCTGGCGATTTCCCTCGACGGCACCACGTTGACCAACCGAGCCCAGCACAAGGTCGCCACCGCGACCGTGACCAACCGGAGCGCCACCACCGCCCACGGTGTCCGGGTGCGCTACTCCGGCCGGGTGGACAGCGAAGTCATCAACCCCAGCAGCGTCGCCTTCTGTCCACCGTCGGCAAACAGTCCTGAACCGGGCCCACCGACCTCGGCACCCTCGCTGGAGGTGACGGTCGACGGCGAGTGCACCCTGCCGGATCTCGCCCCCGGCCAGTCGACGCGGCTGACCAGCGCCATCGTCCGATCGGCACACGGCGTGGGCCCGGTCGGTCAGGTGACCGTACGGGTCTGGCACGGTGGCACCGACCCGGTCGGTGACAACAACTCGGCCACCGCACCGATCACGTTTGCCGAGGGTGTCCCCGACCTCTACGCCCGGGCCTGGGACGGGCCGGCGGACCGGACCGGTGCGATCAGTCCGGCAGCGCCCGGAAGTGTCGGCGACCTCCGGTTCGAGATCGGCAACCACGGGACCGAGCCGGTCAGCGGGATGGTGGTCACGGTCGGCCTGCCGGCGCACGTGACGTTCGCCGATGACCGGCCGGGGTGCACGTACGACACGGAGCGGCGCAACGCCACCTGCGCGTACCCCGATCTGTCGTTGGTCACGGCGGAGGCGGACCGCGACCCGGACGACCTGAACTACTCGGCGCTGCGTTTCCGGCACCCGCTGTTGGTGGACCCGTCCGCGCCCGCACCGGCCCGGTTGGGCGGTGGCCGGCTCGACGTCGAACCCCTGCTCGCCGGTCAGGTCCCGCCCCCGATGGACCTGCCCGAGGACATCACCGGCCTGGTCGCCACCGACCTCGACAGCACCGACGACAGCGACCGTTTCACCGTGTCGACCGCGGCCCGCGCCGGCACCAGCGGTGGCCTCCCGCAGACCGGCTCACCCACCGCCCTACTCAGCACCCTCGGCCTGGGCACCCTAGCCACCGGCAGCGGCCTCCTCCTCCTGACCCGCCGCCGCCACCACCCCCTCCTCACCCCCTAACCCCACCCCAAGATCCGCACTCTTGTAGAGAAACGAGATCCGCACTCTTGTAGAGAAAGAGGGCCTATTCCGTCGCGGATACGCCCTTTTTCTCTACATGAGGCGCGTCCGGGGTGGGGTGGGGGAGGAGGGCGCGGGAGGGTGGGTGGCAGAGTTGTACGGCGTGACTCGTACCCCGCACGGACAGCGCGCGAGCCTGGACAAGCAGCCGCATGAGGTGGCGGCGATGTTCGACGGCGTGGCATCCCGGTATGACCTGACCAACACGATCGTCTCCTTCGGGCAGGACCGGGGCTGGCGCCGGGCCACCCGCGCCGCCCTCGGGTTGCGTCCGGGTGAGCGGGTGCTCGACGTGGGCGCCGGCACCGGGGTTTCCACCGAGGAACTGGCCCACTCCGGCGCGTACGCGGTGGGGCTCGACCTCTCGATCGGGATGTTGCAGGCTGGCCGGCGGACCCGACCGTACGTGCCGTTGCTGGCCGGTGACGCGCTGCGGCTGCCGTTCCCGGACCGCTCGTTCGACGCGGTGACGATCTCGCTGGCGCTGCGCAACGTGGTGGACACCGAGGCGGCGCTGCGCGAGATGGCCCGGGTGACCCGTCCGGGTGGGCGGCTGGTGGTCTGTGAGTTCAGTACGCCGACCAACCCGGTCTTCCGTACCGTCTACCTGTCGTACCTGATGCGGTCCCTGCCGGCGGTGGCGCGGACGGTGTCGAGCAACCCGGACGCGTACGTCTACCTGGCGGAGTCGATCCGGGCCTGGCCGGACCAGGCCGGGTTGGCCGCGCGGATCGCCGCGTCGGGCTGGGGTCGGGTGGGCTGGCGCAACCTGACCGGCGGCATCGTGGCGCTGCACCGCGCCGTCCGCGAGTAACCGGCTCAGATCGGTACAGCCGGTCAGATCGGCACAGCCGCGCCCGGATGGGCAACATTTCGCGTTTCGTCCTTTTCGTGCTCTCTCGGGCAGTACGCTGCGCAAATGGCGGGGGCACAGCGGCAGCCGGACGGCGACGACTGGTCGGCAGCGGCGGAGCACGGCGCGCCGGCCGACACGGACGCGGCCGAACTGATCGCACAGATCCGGCAGTTGGCCGCCGACGCCGACCCGGCCGGCGTACGGCAGGTGGTCGCCGAGGTGCTCTCCGCGCTCGACCGGGCGGCCGGCGGCGCTCTGCGCGAGCAGCTGCCGAACGGTCTGCCGGGCGCGACCGGATACGACGGGCCGGCTGATCGCCGAGAGGGCGCCGATCCGGCCCGGGGTGACGACAACCTCGCGGGGCGGGCGGAGCCACCGGTCGATCTCCCAGACGGGTACGAGAACGCCCCGGTCGATCTGCCGGCCGGTGCCGAGGACGCGGAGTCGACCTCGTCGGCGGAGACGGACGGCCCACCGGCCAACAGGTTGACCGGGCAGGACGAACCGCCGGTGACACTGTCCGATCTGGAGGCCGCCGGGTCCGAGGAGCGTCCCACCGGATCGGGTTGATCCGACCGTCCCGCTTCCCCGGGAGGCTCACCGCGCCCACCTCGGGAAGTTAGGTTCACCTAACCCGCTGGCACCCTTAACGCGGTCTTAGACTCCTCCCGAACTAGCTTGTGAAGCATTTCACGAGCACCTCGGGAAGGAGGCGCTGATGGCCACGGTCGAGTACGACGCGGACGTCATCGTCGTCGGCGCCGGACCGGGTGGTTCGACCACCGCCTACCACCTGGCACGGCACGGACTGCGGGTGCTGCTGCTGGAGAAGACCGAGTTCCCGCGCGAGAAGGTGTGCGGCGACGGCCTCACTCCGCGCGCGGTCAAGCAGCTGATCAGGCTCGGCGTCGACACCTCCGCGGAGGCCGGCTGGTTGCACAACCGCGGCCTGCGGGTGATCGGCGGCGGGATGCGGCTGGAGCTCGACTGGCCCGACCTGGCCAGCTTCCCCAACTACGGCCTGGTCCGCACCCGGCTGGACTTCGACGACCTGCTCGCCAAGCAGGCGGTGGGCGCCGGAGCCGAGTTGCGTACCGGCGTCAACGTCACCGGGCCGGTGCTGGACGCGACCGGCCGGGCGATCGGGGTCAGCGGCGAGTCGGGACCGGGCAAGGAACCGGTGACCTTCCACGCGCCCCTGGTCGTGGCCGGCGACGGCGTCTCCGGTCGACTGCCGCTCGCCATGGGCCTGGCCAAGCGCGAGGACCGGCCGATCGGCGTGGCGGTACGCCGTTACTACAAGTCACCGGCCAAACACGACGACAACTATCTCGAGTCGTGGCTCGAACTGCGCAGCCGGGACTCGGGCGACAACCTGCTCCCCGGCTACGGCTGGATCTTCGGCATGGGCGACGGTCGGGTCAACGTCGGTCTCGGCGTACTTAACTCGTCGTCCGCGTTCGGCAAGACCAACTACCGCCGGATGCTCACCGACTGGCTGGCCAACACCCCGCCCGAGTGGGGCATGACCGACGAGACCAACGCCGAGGGCCCGATCCTCGGGGCCGCGCTGCCGATGGGCTTCAACCGGGTGCCGCACTATACCCGCGGGGTGCTGCTGGTCGGCGACTCCGGCGGCATGGTCAACCCGTTCAACGGCGAGGGCATCGCGTACGCGATGGAGTCCGGCGAACTCGCCGCCGAGGTCATCGTCCAGGCGCTGGCCCGCGCCGAGGGACCGGACCGGGAGCGGGCGCTGGCCGGCTACCCGGCCGAGTTGAAGGCCCGCTACGGCGGTTACTACCGGCTCGGCGGGATCTTCGTGAAGCTCATCGGCAATCCGCAGATCATGCGGATCGCCACCAAACACGGCATGCCGCACCCGACCCTGATGCGGTTCGTCCTGAAACTGCTGGCCAACCTGACCGACCCGCGCGGCGGGGACGCGATGGACCGGGTGATCAACGCGATGACCAAGGTGGCACCAGCGGTGTGAGCAGCGGCCCCCCGGGCGAAGGCGCCCGGAGGACTGTGAATAGTGTGAATTTTGTTAATGACCGAGGGCAGGGAAGGACGAGCAGGAGAAAACGATGTCGCTCTCGCCTTACGTACCCATCATCGGGCTTCTCGCCCTCGCCGCGGCGTTCGCGCTGTTCTCCGTCGGCGCCGCGCGGTTCGCCGGTCCGCTGCGCTACAACAAGGCCAAGCTCGAGGCGTACGAGTGCGGCATCGAGCCGAGCCCACAGCCTCCGGGCGGTGGTCGGTTCCCGATCAAGTTCTACCTGACCGCGATGCTCTTCATCATCTTCGATATCGAGATCATCTTCCTCTACCCGTGGGCGGTCGTGTTCGACTCGCTGCCCATCTTCGGCTTCGTGGAGATGGTGCTGTTCATCGTCGCGGTCTTCGTCGCGTACGCCTATGTCTGGCGGCGCGGCGGCCTGGACTGGGACTGAGGGAGGACGTCAGATGGGTATCGAAGAGAAGCTCCCCGCCGGTGTCCTGCTCACCTCGGTGGAGAAGCTGGTCAACTGGTCCCGCAAGTCGTCGGTCTGGGGTGCCACCTTCGGCCTCGCCTGCTGCGCCATCGAGATGATGGCGGCCGGCGGCCCGCACTACGACATGGGCCGCTGGGGCATGGAGGTCTTCCGCGCCTCGCCGCGCCAGGCCGACCTGATGATCGTCGCGGGCCGGGTCAGCCAGAAGATGGCCCCGGTGCTGCGCCAGATCTACGACCAGATGGCCGAGCCCCGGTGGGTGCTGTCGATGGGCGTCTGCGCCAGCAGCGGCGGCATGTTCAACAACTACGCGATCGTGCAGGGCGTCGACCACATCGTCCCGGTCGACATGTACCTGCCCGGCTGCCCGCCCCGGCCGGAGATGCTGATCGACGCGATCCTGAAGCTCCGCGAGAAGATCATGCACGAGCCGCTCGGCCCGAACGGCCGCAAGATGCTCGAGGCCCGGCAGGCACGCGGTGACGTCCCGGTGGTGCCGTACGGCTCGATGCCGTCGTCGTACCGGTCCGACAAGGCCCGGCGGGCCGAGTGGACGCAGGCGGTTCGCGAGGGCCGCGAGGAACAGCTCCGGATCGAGAACTGGATGAACGCACAGAACCACATCACCGGGGGTGTCAAGCCGTGACCACGCCCAGTGACAAGCCCGGCAACGGCGTACCGGTGGCCGCGCCCCCGGTCGGCGCGACCAGCGGCGCCCCCGCCGAACACCCCCCGGCCAGCCCGGCCGGACAGGGCATGTTCGGCATCCACGGCTCCGGTGACACCTCCGGCTTCGGCGGCCTGGTCCGCCGGCACGTCGGCCTGGTCGACAGCCCCCGGCCGTACGGCGGCTACTTCGACGAGGTACGGGACGCGCTCGAAGAGGCGTACCCGGCGTTCGCCGACGCGATCGAGAAGATCGTGGTCGACCGGGGCGAGCTGACCCTGCACGTACGACCGGAGCGGATCGCCGAGGTCTGCCAGGTGCTGCGCGACGACCGGGCCCTCCGGTTCGAACTCTGCTCCTCGGTCTCCGGCGTCGACTACCTCGGCACCGACGACCGCCGGCTGCACGTGATCTACGAGCTGACCTCGATGACCTACCGGCGCCGGATCCGGCTGGAAGCCGCCGTGACCGCCGAGGACCCGCACCTGCCGAGCGTCACGGCGGTCTACCCGACCGCGGACTGGCAGGAGCGCGAGGCGTACGACATGTTCGGCATCGTGTTCGACGGCCACCCCGGCCTGACCCGGATCCTGATGCCGGACGACTGGGAGGGACACCCCCAGCGCAAGGACTACCCGCTCGGTGGCGTGCCGGTCGAGTACAAGGGCGCCGAGATCCCACCGCCCGACAAGCGGAGGAGTTACCAGTAATGACCACTCCTGGATACGCGGCTGAGCGCGAGACCACCGAAGGCAGGGTCTTCACCGTCACCGGTGGCGACTGGGACACCGTGGTGTCCGGCCACGACCCGATCGCCGACGAGCGGATCGTGGTCAACATGGGTCCGCAGCACCCGTCCACGCACGGTGTGCTGCGGCTGGTGCTGGAACTCGAGGGCGAGACGGTCCGCGAGGCCCGCAGCGTCGTCGGCTACCTGCACACCGGCATCGAGAAGAGCCTCGAGTACCGCAACTGGGTGCAGGGCTCGACGTTCGTGACCCGGATGGACTACCTGGCCCCGATCTTCAACGAGACGGCGTACAGCCTGGCCGTGGAGAAGCTGCTCGGCATCACCGACGACATCACCGAGCGGGCGACCACCATCCGGGTGCTGATGATGGAGCTGAACCGGGTCGCGTCGCACCTGGTCTGGCTGGCCACCACCGGCATGGAACTCGGCGCCATCTCCATCATGCTGTACGGCTTCCGCGAGCGTGAGTACATTCTCGACATCTTCGAGATGGTCACCGGCCTGCGGATGAACATGGCGTACGTCCGCCCCGGCGGAGTCGCCCAGGACGTGCCGGACGCGGCGATCGTCAAGATCCGCGAGTTCCTCGACATGATGCCGAAGCGGCTCAAGGAGTACGAGGACCTGCTCTCCGGGCAGCCGATCTGGATCGAGCGGACCAAGAACGTGGCCGTGCTCGACGTGACCGGTTGTGTCGCGCTCGGCGTCACCGGTCCGGTGCTCCGCTCGGCCGGACTTCCCTGGGACCTGCGCAAGACGATGCCGTACTGCGGCTACGAGACGTACGAGTTCGACGTGCCGACCTCGACCGACGCCGACGTGTGGGGTCGTTACCAGGTCCGGCTCGGCGAGATCCGCGAGTCGCTCAAGCTGATCGAGCAGGCGCTGGACCGGCTCCGGCCCGGCCCGATCATGGTGGCCGACAAGAAGATCGCCTGGCCGGCCCAGCTCGCCATCGGCGTCGACGGCATGGGCAACTCCCTCGAACACGTAGCGAAGATCATGGGTCAGTCGATGGAATCGCTGATCCACCACTTCAAGCTCGTCACCGAGGGCTTCCGGGTGCCGCCGGGCCAGGTCTACGTCGCGATCGAGGCGCCTCGCGGCGAACTGGGCGTACACGCGGTCTCGGACGGCGGGACCCGGCCCTACCGGGTGCACTACCGCGAGCCGAGCTTCGTCAACCTCCAGGCCCTCCCGGCAATGGCCGAGGGCGGTCTGATCGCGGACGTGATCGCGGGCGGTGCCTCTCTGGATCCGGTGATGGGTGGGTGTGATCGCTAGTGGCCTTCAGTGAAGAGACGTACGGGCGGGCGCGGGAGATCGTCGCCCGCTACCCGGCCGACCGGTCCCGCTCGGCCCTGCTGCCGCTGCTGCACCTGGTGCAGTCCGAGGAGGGTTACGTATCCCCGGCCGGCGTGTCGTTCTGTGCCGAGGTCCTCGGCCTGAACAAGGCGCAGGTCGGCGCGGTGGCGACCTTCTACACCATGTACAAGCGCCGGCCGACCGGTGACTACCTGGTCAGCGTCTGCACCAACACGATGTGCAACGTGCTCGGCGGGCAGAAGGTCTACGACGCCCTCTCCGAGCACCTCGGCGTCGGGCACGACGAGACCACCACCGACGGCACCATCACCCTCGAACACGCCGAGTGCCTGGCCGCGTGCGACTACGGCCCGGTGATGACGGTCAACTACGACTTCTTCGACAAGGTCGACCCGGACAGCGCGGTCGGTGTGGTCAACGAACTGCGTGCCGGCAACCGGCCCATGCCGACCCGTGGGGCCCGGCTCTGCACGCTCAAGGAGATGTCGCTGCAACTCGCCGGCTTCGCCGACGAGCGTGAGGGCGCGGTGGCCGACGGCCCGGCCGGCGACGCGACGCTGCGCGGGCTTCGGCTGGCCGAGCAGCACGGGATCTCGGTGCCGGGCTTCGACCCGAACACCCCGATCAAGAGCACGAAGGCCGCCGCCGCACCGGCACCGGCCACCACCCGCCCGGCCGCCGCCACCGGCACCACCGCACCGGACCTGCCGGCACCGGACCAGAAGTCGCCGCAGTTGCGTACCGCGGAGACCCGCGCGCCGGACGCGAAGACGCCGGCACCGGACGCGCCGGGGGTAGCCACCCCGGTCGACGGCGAACCGCCGGAACCGGCGGACGCCAAGGCCGCCGCCGATGCCGGCGCCGCCGCCAACAAGCCGGCCAGCGATGGCAAGCCGGCCGGTGACGACGCCGAGCAGCAGCAGCGTTCGTTGAAGGAGGCTCAATCATGAGTACGCCTCGGCCGGAGACGCTGGCGAAGCTGACCCCGGTGCTGACCAAGCGCTGGCTCTCGCCGGACGCCTGGAAACTCGACACCTACCAGAAGCTCGACGGATACGCCGCGCTGCGCAAGGCGATCGCCGCCCACCCGGACGACCTCATCCAGCTCATCAAGGACTCCGGTCTGCGGGGGCGCGGCGGCGCCGGCTTCCCCACCGGACTCAAGTGGGGCTTCATCCCGCAGGGTGACGGCAAGCCGCACTACCTGGTGGTGAACGCGGACGAGGGCGAGCCCGGCACCTGCAAGGACCTGCCGCTGATGACGCACGATCCGCACTCGCTGATCGAGGGCGTCATCATCGCGTCGTACGCGATCCGGGCCAACCGCGCCTACATCTACATCCGCGGCGAGGCGGTGCACGCCGCCCGGCGGCTGCGCAACGCGATCGCCGAGGCGAAGCGGGCCGGTTACCTCGGCACCAACATCCTCGGCTCCGGGTTCGACCTGGAAGTCGTGGTGCACAGCGGCGCCGGGGCGTACATCTGCGGCGAGGAAACGGCCCTGCTCGACTCGCTCGAGGGCTTCCGGGGCCAGCCCCGGCTGCGCCCGCCGTTCCCGGCCACGCACGGCCTGTACGCCTCGCCGACCGTGGTCAACAACGTCGGCACCATCGCCAGCGTGCCGTACATCGTGCTCGGCGGGGCCGACTGGTGGAAGAGCATGGGTACGGAGAAGTCGTCCGGCCCGATGATCTACTCGCTCTCCGGCCGGGTGGTCAACCCCGGTCAGTACGAGGCCGGCCTCGGCATCACCCTGCGGGAACTGATCGAGCTGGCCGGCGGCATGCTGCCCGGTCACGAGCTGCGGTTCTGGACCCCGGGTGGCTCGTCGACGCCGCTGCTCGCGGCCGAGCACATCGACGTACCGCTGGACTTCGAGGGAGTGGCGGCCGCCGGTTCGATCCTCGGCACCACCGCCACCCAGATCTTCTCCGACCAGGACTGCCCGGTCTACGCGACCTACCGGTGGCTGGAGTTCTACCACCACGAGTCGTGCGGCAAGTGCACCCCGTGTCGGGAGGGCAACTACTGGATGGTCCGGGTCTACCGCCGGATCCTCTCCGGGCAGGGCACCCAGGAGGACCTGGACACCCTGCTCGACACCTGTGACAACATCCTCGGCCGCTCGTTCTGCGGTCTGGGCGACGGCGCGACCAGCCCGGTGACCTCGTCCCTGCAGTACTTCAAGCAGGACTACCTCGACTACATCGAGGGGCGCACCGCGCCGAAGCTGTCGGACAAGCAGTTGGTAGGGGCGCACTAATGACCGATCTGAAGGCTGTCAACCCGGCCGGTGCCGTCGCGCCGGTCGAGACCGTGACCCTGACCATCGACGGCATCGAGGTGACCGCGCCCAAGGGCACGCTGCTCATCCGGGCCGCCGAGACGCTCGGCATCGAGATCCCCCGGTTCTGCGACCACCCACTGCTCGCGCCCGCCGGGGCGTGCCGGCAGTGTCTGGTCGACGTGGAGGGCCAGCGCAAGCCGGTCGCCTCGTGCACCCAGACGGTCGCCGAGGGCATGGTGGTCAAGACCCAGCTCACCTCTCCGGTCGCCAAGAAGGCGCAGGAGGGGATCATGGAGCTGCTCCTGGTCAACCACCCGCTCGACTGCCCGATGTGCGACAAGGGCGGCGAGTGCCCGCTGCAGAACCAGGCGATGTCGACCGGCCGCCCCGAAACCCGCTTCCACGAGACGAAGCGGGAGTACGAGAAGCCGATCAACATCTCCTCCCAGGTGCTGCTGGACCGCGAGCGCTGCGTGCTCTGCCAGCGCTGCACCCGGTTCTCCGAGGAGATCGCCGGAGACAAGTTCATTGACCTGATGGACCGCTCCTCCGGCGAGCAGATCAACGTCTACCGGGACGAGGTCTACGGCGGCGAGGGCGACGGCAGCGGCCGGGACGCGGGCGGGACCGGCGATGTCCCGTTCAACTCGTACTTCTCCGGCAACACGGTGCAGATCTGCCCGGTCGGCGCGTTGACCGGAGCCCAGTACCGGTTCCGGGCCCGCCCGTTCGACCTGGTTTCCACCCCGAGCGTGTGCGAGCACTGCTCCGCCGGCTGCGCCCAGCGCACCGACCACCGCCGGGGCAAGGTACAGCGCCGCCTCGCTGGTGACGACGCCGCGGTGAACGAGGAGTGGAACTGCGACAAGGGCCGCTGGGGCTTCCGCTACAGCACCGCCACCGAGCGGCTCACCCACCCGCTGATCCGGGACGCGAAGACCGGTGAGCTGCGCGAGGCCTCCTGGAGCGAGGCGTTCGCCTTCGCCGCCGAAGGGCTGCGGCTGGCCCGCGACGGCGCGTACGGGGTCGGGGTGCTCACCGGCGGCCGGCTCACCGTCGAGGACGCGTACGCGTACTCGAAGTTCGCCCGGGTTGCCTTGGGCACCAACGACATCGACTTCCGGGCCCGCCCGGTCGCCGCCGAGGAGACGCAGTTCCTGGCGAGCAACGTGGCCGGCGTGACCGACGTGACGTACGCCGACATCGAGCAGGCGTCCGCGGTGGTGCTGGCCGGGCTGGAGCCCGAGGAGGAGTGCCCGATCCTCTTCCTGCGGCTGCGCAAGGCGTACCAGAAGAAGGGCCTCAAGGTCTACGCGCTGGCGCCGTTCGCCACCCGTGGGCTGGAGAAGCTCGGCGCCAAGCTCGCCCGGGTGGTACCGGGTGAGGAGGCGCAGGTGCTGGCCGAGCACGACACGGTCGCCGACGCGCTGGGCAAGCCCGGCGCGATCCTGTTCGTCGGCGAGCGGCTCGCCTCCGTACCGGGCGGGCTCTCCGCCGCGGCCGCGGTCGCGGAGCGTACCGGTGCCAAGCTGGCGTGGGTGCCGCGGCGAGCGGGCGACCGGGGTGCGGTCGACGCGGGCTGCCTGCCCAACCTGCTGCCCGGCGGACGCCCGGTGAGCGACCCCGGCGCGCGGGCCGAACTGGCCGGCGCCTGGGACGTGGCCGCCGGGGTCATCCCGAGCCAGACCGGTCGGGACACCGACCAGATCATCGCCGCTGTCGCCGACGACAAGATCGGCGCGCTGGTGGTGGCCGGGGTCGACCCGGCCGACCTGGCCGACCCGCGACTGGCCGAGGAAGCCCTGGAGAAGGTCCAGTTCCTGGTCAGCCTGGAGATCAAGGGCGGACCGGTCACCCGGCGCGCCGACGTGGTCTTCCCGGTCGCCCCGGTGGTCGAGAAGGCCGGCAGCTTCCTCGACTGGGAAGGCCGGCTGCGCACCTTCGAAGCCGTGCTCGACACCACCGCGATGACCGATGCCCGGGTGCTCGACGCGCTCGCCGCACAGCTCGGCGTGAACCTCAACGCGGGCGACGTGAACAGCATCCGCCGCGAGCTGGGCGGACTGCCGGTGACCCGGGCCGAGCGCCCGGCCAGCCCGGCGGTCGAGCCGGCCGAGGCGGCCACCCTCGGTACGGACGAAGCGGTGCTCGCCACCTGGCACCACCTGATCGACCTGGGCACCCTGACCGAGGGCGACGAGCAGCTCGGCGGCACCGCCCGCCCGCCGGTCGTCCGGCTCGGCAAGGCGGCGGCCGAGGCGCTCGGCGTGGCCGACGGCGACGCGGTCACGGTCGGCACCGACCGGGGCGCGCTGACCCTGCCGCTGGAGATCACCGACATGCCCGACGGTGTGGTCTGGCTGCCGACCAACTCGCCCGGCTCGACGGTCCGGCGCAGCCTCGGCGCCACCTCCGGCGCGGTCGTCCGGCTGTCCACAGGCAGTGGAAGAGGTGCTCAGTGAGGCTCGATTATCTGGCCCAGGACCCGACCCTGGCCGACTTCGGCCAGGACACCTGGTGGCTGGTGCTGCTCAAGGTTGTCCTCGCCTTCGTCTTCGCGGTGCTCGCCACCCTGCTCGGGGTCTGGTTCGAGCGCCGGGTCGTCGGCCGGATGCAGGTCCGCCCCGGTCCGAACCAGGTGGGCCCGTTCGGACTGCTGCAGACCCTCGCCGACGGTCTCAAGATGGCCTTCAAGGAGGACATCCTGCCGAAGGCGTCGGACAAGGTGGTGTTCTTCTTCGCGCCGACCATCTCGGTGATCAGCGCGGTCACCGTGATCTCGGTGATCCCGTTCGGACCGATGGTCAGCATCTTCGGTGAGCGGACGCCGCTGCAGGTCACCGACGTACCGGTGGCCGTCCTGGTGATCCTGGCCTGCTCGTCGATGGGCATCTACGGCATCGTGCTCGGCGGCTGGGCCTCCGGCTCGACCTACCCGCTGCTCGGTGGGCTCCGGTCCAGCGCCCAGATGATCTCGTACGAGGTCGCGATGGGACTCTCCATCGTCGCCGTCTTCATGACCGCCGGCACCATGTCGACCAGCGGTATCGTCGCCGCCCAGTCGGGCAACTCGGCGGCGAGCTGGGACATCTTCGGCTGGCACCCCACCGCGCCGAGCTGGTACGCGATCCTGCTGCTACCGAGCTTCATCATCTTCTTCATCGCGGTGGTCGGCGAGACCAACCGGGCACCGTTCGACCTGCCCGAGGCCGAGTCGGAGCTGGTCGCCGGCTTCATGACCGAGTACAGCTCGCTGAAGTTCGCGCTCTTCATGCTCTCCGAGTACGTGGCCATGGTGAGCATGTCGGCGGTGACCGTCACGCTCTTCCTGGGCGGCTGGCGGGCACCCTGGCCGATCACCTTCTGGGACGGTGCCAACTCCGGCTGGTGGCCGCTGCTCTGGTTCCTCGGCAAGGTCGTCCTGCTCGTCTTCGTCTTCGTCTGGCTGCGCGGCACGCTGCCCCGGCTCCGGTACGACCAGTTCATGCGGTTCGGCTGGAAGGTGCTGCTGCCGATCAACCTGGTCTGGATCCTGGCGCTGGCCGGCATCCGCTCGGTCGACGGCCGCGGCGCGACCGACCGCTGGATCATCTTCGGTGTGGTCCTGCTGGTCCTGCTGCTGATCGTGCTCTTCTGGCCGAGCCGGAAGCCGGAACCGACCGAGACCCTGCAACAGCAGGTGCGTAACCGGCCCACCGGCAGCTTCCCGCTGCCGCCCATGGACCTGCAGGTCCCGCCGAGTCCGCGGCTCAAGCGCGCGGTCGCCGAGCGGGAGCCGGCCAACGTTGTTGCCGGCGCGGACGAGAAGGAGGTGTGACGTGGGCGCGATCTCGGGCACGTTCAAGGGTTTCGGGGTCACCTTCTCGCACATGTTCAAGAAGGTGGTCACCACCGACTACCCGTTCAAGCCACCGGTCTCCGCTCCCCGCTACCACGGGCGGCACATCCTCAACCGGCACCCGGACGGGCTGGAGAAGTGCATCGGCTGCGAGCTGTGCGCCTGGGCCTGCCCGGCGGACGCGATCTACGTGGAGGGTGGCGACAACACCGACGAGCAGCGCTTCTCGCCCGGTGAGCGGTACGCCAGCACCTACCAGATCAACTACGCCCGGTGCATCTTCTGCGGGCTCTGCATCGAGGCCTGCCCGACCCGCTCGTTGACCATGAGCAACGAGTACGAGTTGGCGCGGGACAACCGGCAGGACCTGATCTTCACCAAGGAACAGCTGCTTGCTCCGCTGCTGCCCGGCATGGAGCAGCCGCCGCACCCGATGCGGCTCGGGGACACCGAGAAGGACTACTACGTCGGTGCGCTGACCAATCCGGGTACGTCGGCCGGCGCCGAACGGGCGCCCTGGTCGGAAACCCGCACGGTGGACGGCTCCGGCGCGACTGGAGACACGAAATGACGACGCAGACGGTGCTCGCCGCAGCCGGTGACGTCTCCACCGGCGAGGCGGTGACCTTCTGGATCCTCGCCCCGCTCGCCCTGATCGGCGGAATCGGCATGGTCGCGGCCCGCAACGCCGTGCACTCGGCGCTCTGGCTGGTGCTGACCATGCTCTGCCTGGGCGTGTTCTACGTGCTCCAGGCCGGTCCGTTCATCGGCATGGTGCAGATCATCGTCTACACCGGCGCGATCATGATGCTGTTCCTGTTCGTGCTGATGCTGGTCGGCCGGGACGCCTCGGACTCGCTGATCGAGACGCTGCGCGGCCAGCGGGTCGCCGCGATCGCCCTCGGCCTCGGCTTTGCCGCGCTGGTGGCGACCGGGGTCTACCGGGCCGTACACGGCACGACGGTGGTCGGGCTGGACGAGGCGAACGCCGACGGCAACGTCCAGGGCATCGCCTCGCTGCTGTTCACCAAGTACGTCTTCGCCTTCGAGATCACCTCGGCGCTGCTGATCACGGCGGCGGTCGGGGCGATGGTGCTGGCTCACGTCGAGCGGCGCAAGGGCGAGCGGATGGACCAGGTGGCGACGATGAAGGCGCGCTTCGCACCGGGTAACTACCCCGGCCCGAAGCCCGGCCCCGGTGTCTTCGCCACCTCGAGCTCGGTCGCCACCCCCGGCCGCCTGCCGGACGGAACGCTCAGCGAGCGCAGCGTGCCCGAGATCCTTCCGACGCGGGAGATGACCACGTCGGAGACCGCGCTGAAGGGGACCGAGAAATGAGTCCTGACTACTACCTGGTCCTCGCCACGGTGCTGTTCACCATCGGCGCGGTCGGGGTCCTGATCCGACGCAACGCGATCGTGCTGTTCATGTGCGTCGAGCTGATGCTGAACGCGGCCAACCTGGCGCTGGTCACCTTCAGCCGGATCAACGGCGACCTCAACGGCCAGATCATGGCGTTCTTCGTGATGGTGGTCGCCGCGGCCGAGGTTGTCGTCGGGCTCGCGATCATCATGTCGATCTTCCGGACTCGACGCTCCGCGAGCGTCGACGACGCCAACCTGCTGAAGTACTAAAGGGGCCCTGGAGTGGAAGAGACTGTGGAGTACGCCCAGGCCACGGGGCTACTGAGCAGCGTGTGGCTGCTGGTGGCCATCCCGCTGGCCAGCGCGGCGATCCTCCTGCTGCTCGGCCGGCGGGCCGACCGGTGGGGTCACTGGCTTGGCGTGGCGAGTATCGGTGCCGCCTTCGTACTTGGCCTGACCTATTTCTTCCAGCTGCGCGGCCTGGACAACAAGTCCGTCGAGAGCAGCCTCTGGGAGTTCATCTCGGTCGGCAATTTCAAGGTCGACTTCGGCCTGCTCTTCGACCCGCTGTCCGGGGTCTTCGTGCTGCTGATCACCGGCGTGGGTTTCCTGATCCACGTGTACGCGGTCGGCTACATGGAGCACGACCCGGGCCGGCGTCGGTTCTTCGCGTACTTCAACCTGTTCGTCGCCGCGATGCTGATGCTCGTGCTCGGCAACAACTACGTGATGCTCTACTTCGGCTGGGAGGGCGTCGGTCTGGCGTCGTACCTGCTGATCTCGTTCTGGTACGGGCGGCCGTCCGCGGCCACCGCCGGTAAGAAGGCGTTCCTGATGAACCGGGTCGGCGACGCCGGCCTGGCGATCGCGATCTTCATCATGTTCGCGTCCTTCGGCACCACCCAGTACAACGAGGTCTTCAACGGGGTGATCGGCGGCATCGACGCCGGCTCGCTGGCCGGCAGCACCGTACTGGTGATGGGGCTGCTGCTCCTGCTCGGCGCGGCCGGCAAGTCCGGTCAGTTCCCGCTCCAGGCCTGGTTGCCCGACGCGATGGAGGGCCCGACCCCGGTCTCCGCCCTGATCCACGCAGCGACCATGGTGACCGCGGGCGTCTACCTGATCGCCCGGTCCAACCCGATCTTCTCCGCCGACCACACGCTGCAGACCGTGGTCGTCAGCGTCGGTGCGCTCACCCTGCTGATGGGCTGCATCATCGGCGCCGCCAAGGACGACATCAAGCGGGTCCTGGCCTGGTCGACGGTGAGCCAGATCGGCTACATGTTCCTCGGCGTCGGGCTCGGCGGCGGTGCGTACGCGCTGGCCATCATCCACCTGCTGGCGCACGGCTTCTTCAAGGCGAACATGTTCCTCGGCGCCGGCTCGGTCATGCACGGCATGAAGGACCAGGTCGACATCCGCCGCTTCGGTGGTCTGGCCAAGTACATGAAGATCACTTGGCTGACCTTCGGCGCCGGCTGGCTGGCGATCATCGGCATGTTCCCGTTCTCCGGGTACTTCTCCAAGGAGCCGATCATCGCCGCCGCGTTCGAGCGGCACGGCTGGACCGCCTGGCTCTACGGCGGTGCCGCCCTGCTCGGCGCCGGTCTGACCGCGTTCTACATGACCCGGCTGTTCGTGCTCACCTTCCACGGCCCGAAGCGCTGGACCGATGACATCGAGCACCCGCACGAGTCGCCCGCGGTGATGACCATCCCGCTGATCCTGCTCGGCATCGGCTCGCTCGGTGCCGGTGCGCTGCTCGCCACCTCGGTGCCGGACTGGCTGGCCCCGGCCGTGCTGCCGGAGGCCGAGGAGGGCGTACACGGTGTGCTCTCGCACGGCGTCATCACCGCGCTGTCGCTGATCCTCACCGTGCTCGGTGCCGGACTCGCCTGGCTGCTGTTCCGCAACGGCACCGCGCTCCAGCAGCAGCCCGTCGGACCGGTGGTACGGGCCGCGCGGCGCAACCTCTACACCGACGCGTTCAACGAGGCGGTCTTCGAAAAGCCCGGCATCTTCCTCACCCGGGCCCTGGTCTACCTCGACAACCGCGGCATCGACGGGCTGGTCAACGGACTGGCCGCGGCGGTCGGCGGCGGCTCCGGCCGGCTGCGCCGGCTGCAGACCGGGTTCGTCCGGTCGTACGCGATGTCGATGCTCACCGGCGCCCTGCTGGTGGTGGCGGCGTTCCTGGCCCTGCAGATGGGATGGCTGGCATGACGAACATTATTCGGTCCGTCGGCTCGAACGGACCGTGCGCTAACAACGCAGGAAAGGCCGAATAATGTTCGCAGGGGATTTTCCCTTCCTCTCCGTACTGACGCTGGCGCCGCTGGTCGGTGCCCTGGTCGTGGTATTCCTGCCACGCAGCCAGCCGGAGCTGGCCAAGCGGGTCGCGCTCGTCTGGTCGATCGCCGTACTGGTGCTCTCGATCTTCATGTGGGTGGCGTTCCAGGCCGGCGGTGACCGACTCCAGTTCCGCGAGTCCTACTCCTGGATCCCGCGCTGGGGCGTCAACTTCACCTTCGCGGCCGACGGCATCGCGCTGGTCATGCTGATGCTGATCGCGCTCCTGGTGCCGCTGGTGATCCTGGCGAGCTGGCACGACGCGGACAAGTCGAAGCGCTCGGTGCCGGTCTACTTCGCCCTGCTGCTGCTCCTCGAGTGCACGATGATCGGCGTCTTCGCCGCCGCCGACGTGTTCCTGTTCTACGTCTTCTTCGAGGTCATGCTCGTCCCGATGTACTTCCTGATCGGAAGCTACGGTGGGCACCAGCGTCAGTACGCCGCGGTGAAGTTCTTCCTCTACTCGCTGGTCGGCGGTCTGTTCATGCTCGCCGCGGTGATCGGCCTCTGGGTCGTCGGCGGCAAGACCTTCGACTGGCAGACGCTGATCCAGACGCTGCCGAACATGGACATCTCCACCGGCACCGAACGCTGGCTCTTCCTGGGCTTCTTCATCGCCTTCGCGATCAAGGCGCCGTTCTTCCCGTTCCACACCTGGCTGCCGGACGCCGGTGGCGCTGCCCCGGCCGGTGCCGCCGCGCTGCTGGTCGGCGTGATGGACAAGGTCGGCACGTTCGGCATCCTCCGGTACTGCCTGCCGCTGTTCCCCGAGGCGTCCCGCTGGTTCGCCCCGTACGCGATCGCCATCGCGGTGATCGGCATCATCTACGCGGCGCTGCTGGCGGTCGGCCAGAACGACCTGAAGCGGCTGGTGTCGTACACCTCGATCGCGCACTTCGGCTTCATCGGCGTCGGCATCTTCGCCTTCACCAGCCAGGCCGGCACCGGCGCGGTGCTCTACATGCTCAACCACGGCCTCGCCACCGGACTGCTCTTCCTGGTGGTCGGCATGTTCGTCGCCCGCCGCAACTCGGCGCTGATCAGCGACTTCGGCGGCGCCGGCAAGCTGGTCCCGGTGCTCGCCGGGGTGTTCTTCTTCGCCGGCCTGGCCTCGCTGGCCCTGCCCGGAACGGCCCCGTTCATCTCCGAGTTCCTGGTGCTGATCGGCACCTACACGGTGAACAAGCCGGTGGCGATCATCGCCACCCTGGGCATCATCCTGGCCGCCGCGTACGTCCTCTGGATGGTGCAGCGCACCACCCAGGGCACCCTGAACCCGGAGCTGTCCGAGGTGCCGGGGATGCGGCGTGACATCACCCTGCGGGAGAAGGTCGTGGTCGCACCACTGATCGCGCTGCTCCTGCTGCTCGGCTTCTACCCGAAGCCGGTCACCGACGTCATCAACCCCGCCGTACAGGCCACGATGGAGAACGTCGGCAAGACCGACCCCGCTCCGACGGTCGGGCACCTTCCGGAGGCCGCGAAATGAACACGCTGCAGTTGCCCTCCATCAACTACGCGGCCCTCGCGCCGATCCTGATCCTGGTCGGCGCGGCCTGCGTCGGGATCCTGGTCGAGGCGTTCGTCCCCCGGCGCTTCCGGCACGTGGTGCAGCTCGTCCTGGGCCTCGCCGCCCTGGTCGCCGCGCTGGTCGTGGTGGTGGTCGAACGGACCACCCAGACGGTCACCGCCGGTGAGGCGGTCGCGGTCGACGGTCCGACCCTGTTCCTGCAGGGCGCGATCATCGTGCTCGCCGGGATGGCGCTGCTGATGATCGGCGAGCGCACGCTGGAGCACGGCGGGGCCTTCGTGGCCCACGCCGCGGTCACCGTCGGCTCCGAGGAGGACCGCCGGCAGGCGGCCGAGGAGGGTGGCTCGACCGAGGTCTTCCCGCTGACCATGTTCGCGGTCGGTGGCATGTTGCTCTTCGTCGCCGCCAACGACCTGCTCACCATGTTCATCGCGCTCGAGGTCTTCTCGCTGCCGCTCTACCTGCTCTGCGCGCTGGCCCGTCGCCGACGCCTGCTGAGCCAGGAGGCGGCGCTGAAGTACTTCATGCTCGGCGCGTACGCCTCCGCGTTCTTCCTGTTCGGCATCGCGCTCACGTACGGCTTCACCGCCGGTGTGACCAACGGCCAGCCGGGTGACGAGCCGGGTGGTGTCGACTTCGCGACCATCAGCGCCGCCGTCACCGACTCGACCGCCAGCCGTACACTGCTGGTCGCCGGGATCGCGATGATCAGCATCGGCCTGCTCTTCAAGGCCGCCGCGGCGCCGTTCCACGTCTGGACGCCCGACGTCTACCAGGGCGCCCCGACGCCGGTCACCGCCTTCATGGCCGCCTGCACCAAGATCGCCGCGTTCGGTGGCCTGCTCCGGGTGCTCTACGTGGCGTTCGCCGGGGCAGCCTGGGACTTCACCCCGATCCTCGGCACCGTCGCGATCCTGACCATGCTGGTCGGCGCGGTGCTCGCGGTCACCCAGACCGACATCAAGCGGCTGCTCGCGTACTCGTCGGTGGCGAACGCGGGTTACCTGCTCGTCGGCGTACTCGCGCTCACCCGCGACGGCCTGTCCAGCACCATGTTCTACCTGGTCGCGTACGGCTTCACCGTGCTCGCCGCGTTCGGCGTGGTGAGCCTGGTACGGGACGCCGACGGGGAAGCCACCCACCTGTCCCGCTGGGCCGGGCTGGGCAAGCGGTCCCCGCTGTTCGCCGGGGTGTTCACGTTCCTCCTGCTCGCCTTCGCCGGCATCCCCCTCACCAGCGGCTTCACCAGCAAGTTCGCGGTCTTCGGGGCGGCCCTCGACGGCGGACAGACCTGGCTCGTGATCGCCGGTGTGCTGACCAGCATGATCCTGGCGTTCCCGTACCTGCGGGTGGTGGTCATGATGTGGCTCTCCGAGCCCGGCGAGTCCACTCCGACGGTGTCGATCCCGGGCGGCCTGACCTCCGCCGCGCTCATGATCGGCGTCGTGGCCACGCTCGCGCTCGGAGTGGTGCCGGCACCGTTGCTGGACCTCGCCAACGGCGCGGCAGAATTCGTGAAGTGATCGGCACAACCGTCCGGGCCCCGCACCAGCGCACGAAGGCCGCCGACCGCCCCCGGCCAGGGGTGGTCGGGCCGGTGTGGCATGGTTGAGAGCGTGGGGAGACCGGCTGACGGCCTGACGGGGATTGGGCTCGACTTTGTCGACGCTGAAGTGGAAGCGTCGGCCCTAGCGGTCCTGGCCTCGGTCGAGACCGAGCTACGGGCCAGTGTGGCGAGCGCAGACCCGCTCGTGACCGAGGCGGCCCGGCATCTGGTGGAGGCCGGCGGCAAGCGCTTCCGCCCGCTGCTGGTCGCACTCGGTGCCCAGTTCGGCGACGCGACCAATCCGCTGGTCGTCCCGGCCGCCGTGGTGATGGAGCTCACCCACCTGGCGACGCTCTACCACGACGACGTGATGGACGAGGCCGCGGTGCGCCGGGGTGCGCCGAGCGCCAACTCCCGCTGGACGAACTCGGTGGCGATCCTGGTCGGCGACTACCTCTTCGCCCGTGCCGCCGACATCGCCGCCGACCTCGGCCCGGAAGCCGTACGCCTCCAGGCCCGTACCTTCGCGCGGTTGGTGCACGGTCAGATCGCGGAGACCGTCGGCGTACGTGCCGGCGAGGACCCGGTCGGCCACTACCTGCACGTGATCAGCGAGAAGACCGGTTCCCTGATCGCCACCTCGGCCCGGTTCGGCGGCATGTTCGGCGGCGCCACCCAGGCACACACCGAGGCTCTCGCCGGCTACGGCGAAACGATCGGTGTCGCGTTCCAGCTCTCCGACGACCTGCTCGACATCGCCTCGGAGTCGGTCCAGTCCGGCAAGACGCCCGGCACCGACCTGCGCGAGGGCGTACCGACCCTCCCGGTGCTGTACGCGCTCTCCTCGGACGACGCCGACGCGGCCTCCGTACGCCTGCGTGAGATCCTCTCCGCTGGCCCGGTAACCGACGACGCCCTGCATGCCGAGGCCCTCGGCCTGCTCCGCGAGTCACCCGCCCTGAAGCGTGCCCGTGAAACCGTACGCAGCTACGCCGAGGACGCCCGCGAACAACTGGCCCCCCTGCCCAACAGCTCGGCCCGCCAGGCCCTCGAATCCCTCTGCGACTTCATCGCCGACCGCACCAGCTAACCCGTCACCGCACCGGGGCCGCGCCGGGGCACGCGTCGATCTTGCAGTTGTGGCTGTGCATAAAACACGACTAAAGCCTCGAATTCAGGCGCCACAACTGCAAGATCGCCGGGAAGGGTCAGCGGGGTACGGGGTCGTTGTACTGGCCTGAGTGGCCGGCGTAGAAGGTGCCGTTCAGGAGGGGGTAGGGGTTTGGGGTGCAGGCGTGTAGGGCCAGTGTCTGCTGCTGCATCACGGGGGCGGGCTGGCCGGGGGCGGGGCAGAGTTGGTGGCCCTGACCCAGCCGGTGGCCCACCTCGTGGTTGATGACGTACTGCTGGTACGTGGCCAGGGGAGCGCCGTAGTTCGGGACGCCGTGCACCCAGCGGGCGACGTTGACGACCACCTGGTTGCCGTTGCGGCAGGAGGTGTAACGGTCGTAGCCGTCGTCGCAGAGCCGGTCCCGGGTGGCCGGGGTGGCCAGGTAGACGGTGAACGACGCGGCCTCGTTCGGCCCTACCCGTTGGAGTCGCCGCTGACCGTTGCCGGTCCAACTGCGCGGATCGCCCAGGGTGGTCACCACCGCCTCGGCGAACGCGTCCGGCGTGATGCCGGTGATCCCGTTCTCGACGGCCACCCGGAAGCGCAGTAGCTGTCCCGAGCGGCCGAGGACGGCGCTGCGACCGTCGGCGGTGTGCCAGGTCCTGGGTCCGCTCTCCGGGTACGTCACCGGCGTCGTGACGGGGGTTTCCGGTCGGGGTGTGGCGGGTTGCGGTGCGGGACCGGAGGGTGCGGTCTCGCCGATCGGATCGGGGCTGGCGCTGTCCGCCGTACCGGTGGTCGCCGGGTCGGGCTTGCCGCCGGCCTCGCCGGCCACCCCGAGCAGGGCGACGACCAGGCCGATCACCACGGCACCCACCGCGGGCAGCAGCAGGCGGCGACTGGCGGAACGCTGGTCGGATCCGGTACGGCGGGCGGACATCTGCTGCTCCTCGGGGTACGGGTGACGGCGGCGTGTTGCGGGCGTGCGGGACCGGCCGGCCCGGTTGTGGCGGTCGGGTCGGTTCTTCGGGTGGCGCGGGGGCGGGACCGGTCAGGCCGGTCGGTGCGGTGTGCTGCGGGTGGTGGCGGAGCCCTTCGGAGGGTCGGACGGGCGCTGGGCGAGTCGGATCAGGGGAGCAACGTCGGGTTGCTGGTCAGGTCGGCGAGTTGTCGGTCGTCCAGGACGGGACGGCCGAGTGCGTACACGTTGGGGCGTGGCCGACCGGCCTGCTGGACCGTGACCAGCACGCCGTTCACGAGCCGGGTGGCCTCGTCCACCGGCCCGGTCACGGGTCTCCAACTGGCAATGCGTACGGGTGTTCCGTCGGAGGCGAGCACCACCCGGCAGCTCTGCTCGTCGGTGCTGATCCGGACCGAACAGGGGTCGGCCGCCGAGCGCAGGTGGGCGGGGACCTGATCGGTCACCCGGACGGTCAGTACGGCGGCGCGGCCGTCGAGCTGGACTTCGAGCATTGCCCAGTACAGGTCCTTCCCGGGCCGCCCCGGACCGCGCCACGTCGTCTCCCGTACCGCGTAGGTGCTTGCACCGGGGCCGGGCGCAGGTTCGCCCTTCTGCACCCGGTATCCGGGCGGTGCGGCGGCGACGAGCAGGCCCAGCGCGGCCTTCGCCCGGCTTTCGAGGTCGATCGGCGGTGTCGGCGTCACGACGGCCGGCTCGGTGGCGGCCGGTGCCGGTGGCCGCAGGGCCGACGGTGGCCCTCCGGGGAGCAGGACGGAGAGTCCGGCCGCACCGGCCAGCAGGACCACCGTGGCGAGCGCCTGGCCGATCCGCCGACGGCGCAGCACCCGCGCGTTGCGGGACAGTACGTCGTCGACCGGCAGTTGGATGCCCGACGGCGGTCCATCCTCGACGGCCCGCGCCATCAGTTCCCGGATCGAGGTCTCGGTCATCGGCTCTCCTCCGTCGGCACCAGGGCCAGCGAGCCCAGCCGGGTACGCAGTGCCGCCAGCGCCCGGGACGTGTGTGTCTTGACCGCACCGGGGGAGATCCCGAGCAGGTCGGCGGTCTGCTCGACCGACATGTCCTCGAAGAAGCGCAGGACGAGGGTGGCGCGTTGCCGGTCCGGCAGGCCGGCGAGCGCGCCGAGCAGCACCAACCGGTCCTCGGTGTCCCCGCCGGTGGCGGTGGTCGGGGTGGCGGGGAGTTCCCGTACCGGGTCCTCCCGTCGCCAGGCGCGGCGACGTTCGCTGAAGAACGTGTTCAGCAGGGTGCGGTGGGCGTACTGGTCGAGGTGCTCGTACCGGTAGATCCTGGGCCAGGCCAGGTACAGCTTGGTGAAGGCGGCCTGTACGAGGTCCTCGGCCAGGTGCCAGTCGCCACACAGCAGGTAGGCGGTGGCGCGCAGACGGGTGCCGCGCGCGAGGTAGAAGTCCCGAAAGCCCTGGTCCCGCGCGGCGGCCGGATCCTTGGCCGTCCCCATTCGTGTTCCCTCCTGCCGTACCGGGATACAACGCGGGCGGGGCGACGGCAGGTTGACGTGATGCGGGACACGGGCTCTCGGAGTGCGGCGAGAGGCCCTGGGAAAGCCGAGTCGAGGGACTTACCGTGTCTGTCGCTGCACGCACTGTCGCCGTAGATCTGGCATCCTCGATCCGAACGGGCATTTCGTAGTCGGCCGATTTTTCATATGGTGTAATCCCCAGCGGCGGAGGTGGTTGTGCGCGACCCTCTGGCGGAACCTTCGGACCTGATCCGTAGCGTGTCGCGTGCGCTACGTGTCCTCGAAGCGGTCGGACGTGCCCCCAAGGGCTTGACCGTGAAGCAGATCGCGCGGCGCTGCGAGCTGACCGTGGCCACGACGTACCACCTGGTGCGCACGCTCGCGTACGAGGGTTACGTGATCCGGCGCGAGGACGGCACGTACATCGTCGGGCTGGAGGTGGCCGACCGCTACCGGGAGCTGGTCACGGCCTTCCGGGGGCCGCCGGTCGTCGGCGAGGCGCTGCGTCGGGCCGCCGCGGACAGCGGCTACAGCCACTTCCTCGGCCGCTTCGTCGGCGGGCAGGTGGCGATCACCGCGGTCGCGGAGGGCCCACGGTCGCCGTACCTCGAAGATCTTGTGCCCGGCTTCGACGAGGGTGCCCACGCGACCGCCCTCGGCAAGGCCCTGCTCGCCACGCTCACGCCCGAGCAGCGCTTCCGTTACCTGCGGGAGTACGGCATGCGCCCGTTCACCACCGCGACGCTGACCGCGACCGACACCTTCGAGGCCGACCTCACCGCCGGGGACCGGCGCGGGATGCACCTGGAACTGGGGCAGTACCGCCAGGGGGTGGCCTGTGCCGCCGTGCTGGTCACCCCGGACAAGGACATGGAGCGCAGGGTGGTGCTGGCCTGCGCGCTGCCGGCGGCGGAGATGATGACCTCGGCGCGGGTGGTCCGGGCGAAGCTGCTGACGGTGGCCCGTGCGGTCGCCGACGGCCTCGCCACCGAAACCTGACCGGCGGGTCCTGCGCGCCGACGGTGGCGCCTGGTCGTCGAAGCCGGGAACCGAGCGTCGACGACCGCGAACACGAACCCGCCCGGAGCCGGCGGTGTGCCGGTCCGGGCGGGTCGGTCAGATCGGTTTCCGGTGGATCAGCTTCCCACCGGGCCGCCGTCCAGGCGCCAGGTGACGACCACGCCCGGCTTGGCGAAGTCGCCGTCCGGCCAGTTCGACGCCGGCTTCTCGATCGAGGCACCGCTGATCTCGCCCGGGTGCTGTACGGCGACGAAGACCGAGCGGTTGTCGGTGCTGATGAACGGGCCGCAGGTCTCGGCACCGATCGGTACGGTCAGGAACTGCTTGAGGTGACCCTTCTCCGGACCCTCGATCGGGGTGGCGAAGAGGCCGTCGTTGCTGCCCAGCGCGTTGCCGTCGGTGGAGATCCAGAGGTTGCCCGCGCCGTCGAAGGCCACGTTGTCCGGGCAGGAGATCGGCGAGACCTTGGTCTTGTCGTACCCGGCGAAGAAGGTCGACGGGTCGGTCGGGTCACCGCAGACGATCGGCAGCGACCAGGCGAAGTTCTCGCCGGTGTGGTCGCCCTTGTCCTCGACGATCTCCAGGATCTGCCCGTGCTTGTTGGCGTTGCGCGGGTTCGCCTCGTCGACCTTGGGGTTGGTGCCGACACCCCGGTTGGTGTTGTTGGTCAACGCGACGTAGATCTTGCCGGTGACCTGCGACGGCTCGACGTCCTCGGGCCGGTCCATCTTGGTTGCGCCGACCGCGTCACCGGCGAGCCGGGTGAAGGTAAGCACGTCCGCCGCGGTCATGCCGGGCACGTACGAGGTGTTGCCGCGGACGAGCTTGATCCAGCGGCCCCGGCCGTTGAACGCGCCGTCGCTGGGGAGTTTGCCCGAGCCGTCGATCTCGTCGGCGCTGGTGTAGTCGAGCTTGGCGACGTACAGGGTGCCGGACTCCAGCAGGGTCAGGTTGTGCTGCCGTGCGGTCCAGGAGTTGCCCTTGATGTACTTCTTGTCGGAGACGAACTTGTACATGTAGTCGAACCGCTCGTCGTCACCCATGTACGCGACCACGTGGCCGGACTTGGCGATGATGACGTTCGCGCCCTCGTGCTTGAGCCGGCCGAGCGCGGTGTGCTTGCGCGGCTTCGCCTCCGGGTCGAGCGGGTCGACCTCGACCACCCAGCCGAACCGGTGCACCTCGTTCGGGTGCTTGGCCAGGTCGAAGCGCTCGTCGGCGCGGTCCCACTTGCGGCTGCCGCTCGGGTAGCGCTCGGTGACCGGGATGCCGTACCGGGCCAGCTTCGGCTTGAGCGCCTCGGGTGCGCCGTCGCCGCCGACGAAGTACTGGTTGAAGTTCTCCTCGCCGGAGAGCACCGTGCCCCACGGGGTGACGCCGCCGGCGCAGTTGTTGAGCGTACCGATGGCGACCTTGCCGCGCGGGTCCGCCGCGGTCTTCAACCAGGCCGAGCCGGCCGCCGGGCCGGTGAAGTCGAACCGGGTGTTCAGGGCGGTGATCCGCTGGTTGTACGGCCGCTTGCCGCTGCGGACCAGCTTCCACTCGCCGGTGCCGTCGACCCGCTCCAGTTCCACCACGGACAGGCCGTGCGCGGCGATGGTGGCCCGGACCTGCTCGACCGTGAGCGCGTCCAGCGAGGTGAAGCCCGGGAACATCAGCTCCTCGTTGGTGTACTCGTGGTTGACCACGAGCAGCGCCCGGTTGCCCTTCTTGTCCAGCGGCAGCACGGCGACGAAGTCGTTGTTGTAACCGAACTGCTTCGACTGCCGGGCCGCGGTCTGGTGGTGGACGTCCAGCTCGGGCGCGTCCGGCACGACCGGGTCGCCCCAGCGGGCCACCACGGAGTGGTCGTAGCCGTTCGGGACCACCAGGGTGTCGAGCTTGTTCGGCGGGATCGCCTTGAAGGTCAGCGCGCCGTTGCCGGCCGGGGGCTTGCGGGCCGTGAACGACTCGACGTCCGGCAGGGCCGGGGCCCCGCTCGGGGCGGCGAGCGCGGGAGCCGCGCCGGCCAGCGCACCGGCGGCGGCACCGCCGAAGCCGAGCACCAGGGCGCCGACCGCGCCGGCCCGGACCACGCCGCGGCGGGTGACCTCGGCCTTGACCACGTCACCGAAGTATTCGTTGTCCGACTCGTTCGGTACCGGGTGGTCGCAGGCGTTTCCGCAGCGGTACAGGCAGGTCATGGCATCGCGGCCACCGTGGGGGCCGGTTTGGCCGAGCAGGGGGAGCAGCCGGGGACGGTCGCTCATGTGGGATGGCCTCCTTGGCTGGATCAGACGATCGGGTGGAGCGCTTTGTCGGCGATCAAGGCATTTACACGTAAAAGTGCTGGCCGCGCCCGGGAACAGCGCGCGGGTGGGTGAGCCGCACGCTAGGAGTGCGCTGTGAGCGCCTGTCAGCGCTGTGGTGAACCCCACATGAACAAGTGCGCAGACGGGGACCGGGGGGACCACCGGCGGCGCAGGTGAACCGATCGCCCGCGGATTACGTGGAACAGTTCGCAAGGGTGTCGGGAGTGCCGGCGCCGGGTGCGGCACCGAGGAGGTTGCCATCAGCGACCGGGACGCCGAACTCCTGCGCGCGCTGCACGACGAGCACGCCGAGGCGCTCTTCGCGCACTCCCTGCGCCTGGTCAACGGCGACCGCCAGCGGGCGGAGGACCTGGTCCAGGAGACCCTGCTGCGGGCCTGGCGCCATCCGGAGGCGCTGGATCCGGAGCGCGGCTCGGTCCGGGCGTGGCTCTTCACCACCGCCCGCAACCTCGCGATCGACGCCTGGCGACGGCGTACGTCCCGGATCGGTGAGGTGATCACCGACGAACTGCCCGAGCCGCCGCAGTCGACCGACGAGGCGGACCGGGCGGTGGAGGCGTGGATGGTCGCCGAGGCGCTCGCGCGGCTCTCCTCGACCCACCGCGAGGTGCTGGTGGAGTGCTTCTACCAGGGAAGATCGGTCGCGGAGGCGGCGGCGCGGCTGGGCGTACCGGCGGGCACGGTGAAGTCGCGGACGCACTACGCGCTGCGATCCCTACGGTTGGTGCTGGCGGAGATGGGGGTGACCCAATAGATGAGCGAGCGCGACGAGCGGTGTGACTTCGCCTTCGACGACGGCGCGTACGTGCTGGGTGCGCTCGCTCCGGCCGACCGCGCCGCGTACGAGCGACACCTCGCCAGCTGCCCGTCCTGCCGCCAGGCGGTGGCCGAGATCGCGGCCCTGCCGGGGCTGCTGAGCCGGCTGGACGCCGACGGGCTGGCGCTGATCACCGCGCCGTCGCCGACCGTCGAGTCGCGACTGCCGGAGCTGCTGACGGCCGCGCAGACAGCGCGGCGCCGCCAGCGCCGGACGACCCGTTACCGGTACGCCGGCACGGTGCTCGCCGCCGCCTGCCTGGCGGTCGTGATCGGGCTGGGTACGGACCAGCTGCTCGGAGGCAGTCCGGGGACCCCCGAGGCCGCCCCGCCCAGCGCCAGCCCGACCACCACCGACGTGCAGGTACGGATGGTCGCGATGGAGCCGGTGGCCGGCGCGGTGCCGGTACGGGCCGAGATCGGACTCAACGGCACCAGGTGGGGTACGGAAGTGATCATGCGCTGCGAGTACATCAGCAGCGGCACCCACCCGAGGACGTACACCTACCGCCTGATGGCGTACGGACCGGACGGTGCCGCCGAGCAGGTCGGATCCTGGCTGGCCGCCCCCGGCGAGGAGGTCACCTTCACCGGGGCGACCCGGTTCTCCGGCCTGGACCTGGTCCGGCTGGAGGTGCTCCGGTCCAACGGCACCCCGCTGCTCGGCTACGACGTGCGCTGAGCCCACTCGGCTACGACGTGCGCTGAGCCCACTCGGCTGCGAGGTGCGTCGAGTTCTCCGTCCCACGGAGTGCCGAGTTTCGGCTTCACCGCGCCGCATCCCGTACCCTTGGTCCTTCAGGTCGAGAGGCGCTGCAACGGGCGAAGACGCCCGCCACGCTCGACCCGGCTTCACCGCAGACTGCAAGGGCGCCTCCGTTGAACAGCGGAGGTGGCCTATGCACACGACTTCGAGCCGCGACCACGATCGGGCGTCCCGTACGCGGGCGCTGCGTGAGCTGCTGGACCAGCGCATCGTGGTGCTGGACGGGGCCTGGGGCACGATGTTGCAGGGTGCCGGGCTCACCCCCGCGGACTACCGGGGCGAGCTGCTGCCGAACCATTCGCACGACGTGACCGGCGACCCGGACCTGCTGAACCTGACCCGGCCGGACGTGATCCTCGACGTACACCGGCAGTACCTGGCGGCCGGCGCGGACATCACCACGACGAACACCTTCACCGCGACGAGCATCGCCCAGGCCGACTACGGCCTGGAGTCGCTGGTCCGGGAGATGAACCTGCGCGGTGCCCAACTGGCCCGGCAGGCCGCCGACGAAATGGGCGGGCGGTTTGTCGCCGGCTCGGTCGGCCCGCTGAACGTGACCCTGTCGCTCTCGCCGCGGGTGGAGGATCCGGCCTACCGGGCGGTGTCGTTCGACCGGGTCCGGGACGCGTACGCGGAGCAGATCCGGGCGCTGGCCGACGGCGGCGTCGACATCCTGATGATCGAGACGATCTTCGACACGCTCAACGCCAAGGCGGCGATCGCGGCGGCCCGTGAGGTCGCGCCGGACCTGCCGCTGTGGATCTCGGTGACGATCGTCGACCTGAGCGGCCGAACCCTGTCCGGGCAGACCGTCGAGGCGTTCTGGAGTTCGATCGAGCACGCCGAGCCGTTGGTGGTCGGGGTCAACTGCGCGCTCGGCGCCGCCGAGGTGCGCCCGCACGTCGCCGACCTGTCCCGGCTCGCCAACACCTACGTCGCCTGCCACCCGAACGCCGGCCTGCCGAACGCCTTCGGCGGCTACGACCAGCAGCCCGAGGAGACCGGTCGGCTGCTGCGCGAGTTCGCCGACGACCGGATGGTCAACATCGTCGGCGGCTGCTGCGGCACCAGCCCGGCGCACATCGCGCAGGTCGCCGCCGCGGTCGCCGGGCGCCCGACCCGGCCGGTACCGGCACCGCCGGCCCAGACCCGGTTCAGCGGGCTGGAGCCGTTCGCGATCGGTCCCGACACCGGCTTCGTCATGATCGGCGAGCGGACGAACGTCACCGGCTCGGCCCGGTTCCGCCGGCTGATCGAGGCCGGCGACCACCAGGGCGCGGTCGACGTCGCCCTGGAACAGGTACGCGGCGGCGCCAACATCCTCGACGTCAACATGGACGCCGACCTGCTCGACAGCGAGCGGGCGATGACCACCTTCCTGAACCTGATCGCGACCGAGCCGGAGGTCGCCCGGATCCCGGTCATGATCGACAGCTCGCGGTGGAGCGTGCTGGAGGCCGGGCTGCGCTGCGTACAGGGCAAGGGCGTGGTCAACTCGATCAGCCTCAAGGAGGGGGAGGAGTCCTTCCTCGCCCAGGCCCGCCGGATCCGCGACTACGGAGCCGGCGTGGTCGTGATGGCCTTCGACGAACTCGGCCAGGCCGACACGGTCGAGCGCAAGGTGTCGATCTGCGCCCGCGCCTACGACCTGCTCACCCAGCAGGCCGGCTTCGCGCCCGAGGACATCGTCTTCGACCCGAACGTACTGGCCGTGGCGACCGGCATCGCCGAACACAACGGGTACGCGAAGGCGTTCATCGACGCGCTGCCGCTGATCAAGGAGCGCTGCCCCGGGGCCAGGACCAGCGGCGGCATCTCCAACCTGTCGTTCTCCTTCCGGGGCAACGACGTCGTACGCGAGGCGATGCACTCGGCCTTCCTGCTGCACGCCGTACGGGCCGGGCTGGACATGGGCATCGTCAACGCCGGTCAGCTCGCCGTCTACCAGGACATCCCCGCCGACCTGCTCGAACTCGTCGAGGACGTGCTCTTCGACCGGCGCCCGGACGCCACCGACCGGCTGGTCACGTTCGCCTCCACGGTGACCGGCTCCGGCACCCAGCGCACCGTGGACCTGTCCTGGCGCGAGACGCCGGTACGCGAACGCCTGTCGTACGCACTCGTGCACGGCATCGTCGACTTCATCGAGGCCGACACCGAGGAGGCCCGGCAGCAGGCGGAACGCCCCCTCGACGTGATCGAGGGGCCGCTGATGGACGGCATGAAGGTCGTCGGCGACCTCTTCGGCGCCGGCAAGATGTTCCTGCCGCAGGTGGTCAAGAGCGCGCGGGTGATGAAGCGCTCCGTCGCCTACCTGGAGCCGTACATGGAGGCGGAGAAGGAGCAGGCGCGGCTGGCCGGGCGCGTCGACACCGGACGCGGCCAGGGCAAGGTGGTGCTGGCGACGGTCAAGGGCGACGTGCACGACATCGGCAAGAACATCGTCGGGGTGGTGCTCGGCTGCAACAACTACGAGGTCGTCGACCTCGGCGTGATGGTGCCGGCCGCGCGCATCCTGGACACCGCAGTGGCCGAGGGCGCCGACGTGATCGGCCTGTCCGGACTGATCACCCCGTCGCTGGACGAGATGGTCTCGGTCGCCACCGAAATGCAGCGCCGCGGGCTCAAGCTGCCGCTGCTGATCGGCGGCGCCACCACCTCACGCCAGCACACGGCGGTACGGATCGCGCCCGCGTACGACCACAGCACCGTGCACGTGCTGGACGCGTCCCGGGTGGTCGGGGTGGTGTCGGACCTGCTGCACCCCGAGCGGGCCGGGGAACTCGACCTGCGCAACCGGGCCGAGCAGGAGCGGCTGCGGGTGCAGCACGAGGGACGGGAACGGGTGGCCCTGCTGACCCTCGCCCAGGCACGGGAGAACCGGGAACAGGTTCCGTACGACGAGTTGCCCGTACCCGCGTTCACCGGCGCCCGTACGGTCCGACCGGAGCTGACCGAACTGCGCGAGATGATCGACTGGCAGTTCCTCTTCTTGGCCTGGGAGTTGAAGGGCAAGTTCCCGGCCATCCTCGACCAGCCGGTGGCGCGGGAACTGTACGACGACGCGAACACCCTGCTCGACCAGATCATCCGGGACGGCTCCCTGCGCGCCGAGGGCTCGTACGGCTTCTGGCCGGCGCACGCCGACGGCGACGACATCGTGCTCGCCGACCAGGGCGACGGAGTGACCGGGCCGCACTTCCCGATGCTGCGTCAGCAGACGGCGAAGCCCGCCGGCCGACCCAACCGGTGCCTGTCTGACTACCTGGCTCCGGCCGGGGACCACCTGGGCGGCTTCGCGGTCGCCGTGCACGGTGCCGAAGAACTGGCCGCGACCTTCGAGGCGCAGCAGGACGACTACCGGGCGATCATGGTAAAGGCGCTGGCCGACCGGCTCGCCGAGGCGTTCGCCGAGTACCTGCACCTGCGCGCCCGGCGGGACTGGTTCGAGCCGGACGCCGAGCCCGCGATCGAGGACCTGCACGCCGAGCGGTTCCGGGGCATTCGCCCCGCGCTCGGCTACCCGGCCAGCCCCGACCACAGCCTCAAGCAGCGGCTGTTCGACCTGCTCGGCGCCGAGACCATCGGCATGGGCCTGACCGAGTCGTACGCGATGACCCCGGCCGCCAGCGTCAGCGGCCTGATCTTCGCCAACCCGGCGTCGCGCTACTTCACCGTCGGCCGGCTCGGCCGGGACCAGGTCGAGGACTACGCGAAGCGGCGCGGCATGGACCTGTCCGAGGTCGAACGGTGGCTGCGCCCCAACCTCGGCTACGAACCCGGACAGTGAGCCGGCCGAACCCGTGGATCCGGATGAACACCCGGGTCCACGGGGTGGCGGCTAGACCGGTTCGGCGACCGGGGTGATCGGGGCGGCGGACCGGGCGGGACGACGGGCGTTCCGGATCGCGTCGACGGTGAAGACGATCAGCGCCAGCCACACCAGGGCGAAACCGGCCAGCCGGGCCGGCGGCATCGGTTCGTGGAAGACCAGTACGCCCAGGCCCAGTTGCAGGATCGGCGCGGTGTACTGGAGCACGCCCAGGCTGGTCAGCGGCAGCCGGTTCGCGGCACCGGCGAACAGCAGCAGCGGGATGGCGGTGGCCGCACCGGCGAACACCAGCAGCAGGGTGTGTCCGGCCGAGCCGTTGCCGAAGCTCGACCCGGAGTGCCAGGTGAGCCAGCCGAGGTAGCCCAGCGCGGGGAGCGCCAGCAGCGCGGACTCGACGAACAGTCCCTCGGCGGCGGGCAGGCCGAGCCGCTTCTTCAGCAGGCTGTAGCCGCCGAAGCTGAGGGCCAGCGTGAGCGCGATGTACGGCGGCTGGCCGTAGTCGATCGCGAGGACCACCACGGCCAGGCCGCCGATGCCGAGCGCGGTCCACTGCACCGTACGAAGCCGCTCGCTCAGCACGGTGACGCCGAGCAGGACCACCACCAGCGGGTTGATGAAGTAACCGAGCGCCGTCTCCACCACCCGGTCGGAGTTCACCCCGTAGATGTAGGTGCCCCAGTTGATCGCGATCAGCGCGGCGGCGGCGGTGATCCCGGCCAGCAGCCGGGGCTGCCGGACCAACCGGCGCAGGAACGCCCAGTGCCGGGTGACGGCCAGGACCAGCGCGACGAACACCACCGACCAGATCACCCGGTGGGCCAGGATCTCCACCGGCCCGGACGGCCGGAGCAGCTTGATGTAGAAGGGGAAGAAACCCCAGAGGACGTACGCGCTGAGTCCGAAGACATAGCCGAGGCGGAGCTGGCTCACTCCCTCACCGTAAGGGGTGAACCCGCCAGCTCCTCCTTATCGGTGACTGGTGTCACCAGATCGGCGGTGGACCCCGGTGACCCGTCTGTCAGCCGGGGCCGGATCAGTTCCATCAGCATGTGCGGCGTGGCCGGCGGGGTGAAGCCGATCCTCGCGTACACGTCGTGCGCATCGACGGTGACGAGCATGATCCGGTGCACGCCGAGTTCGAACACCGCGTCCCGAGCCGTCTCGGCCAACCAGCCACCGAGCCCGCGCCCGCGATGCGCCGAGTCCACGAAGACGTCACAGAGCCAGGCGAAGGTGGCCCCGTCGGTCACGATCCGACCGAACGCCACCTGCGCCCCGTCACCCGGGCGGTACACCCCGAACGGCATCGAGCCGGCGACGGCGCGGACCGTCACCTCGTACGGCCGACCCAACGCCCAGTAGGACTCGGTGGACAGCCAGTGGTGCACCCGGTCCAGGTCGAGCCGGTCGGGATCGCTGGAGATTTCGTAACCGTCGGTACGGGTGATGGTCAACACCGGCAGACCGTATCGCTACCACCGGTGGTGCGCGCCAGGCCAATTCCCGAACTCTGGACCGGCCGGGCGCTCAGTCCCGGTTGGTCACCATTCCCAGCACCCAGGTCACCACGCTCACGAACAGCGCACCGAGTACGGCGGACGGCCAGAACCCGTCGACCGAGAACGGCAGGTCCAACTGGCCCGCGATCCAACTGGTCAGCAGGAACAGCAGCCCGTTCACCACGATCGCGATCAGACCCAGGGTGAGCAGGTAGAACCCGCAGCCCAAGGTCTTGATGACGGGCTGGAGCACCCCGTTCACGACCCCGAAGATCACGGCCACCAGGAGCAGGGTGAGCACCGCCTCGCCGATCGAGTCGGTACCCAGGGTGATGCCCGGAATGACCAGCGTCGCCAGCCAGAAGGCGAACGCGGTGGTGGCAAGCCGAATCAGCAGCCCGGTCAGGAAATTCATGCCGCGGATCGTGCCACGACCGGCCGCGCTCCGCTGCCCTGGCCCCGGCCAGTCACGCCGTCGGCGGGTCGATCGTCAGTTGCGCGTGGGCGGACCGATCAACTGGACCTCGATCGGGGTCGCTGACAGCAGCGCCCAGCGCAGCGCCCGCCGGTTGACCACGCCCACCATGTCGCCGCGGATCCGGGTCAGCCACTCCGCCGAGTCACCGAGCCCGAGCGCCACCCCGGCCAGCGCCGCCTCGTCCGGCCGCAACGGCTGCAACACCACCAGGTCGGCGCGGGAGACTGCATCGGTGTCGGCCGGGGTCAATCCGTCCCGGACCACCAGGCTGGCCTGCCAACCGGGTCCGGGCTGGGCGTCCGCGTTGACCGGCCCCACGTCCACCACCACCAGCAGCGGATGCAACGGGGTGCCGGCCGGGCCGCCGAACTGCCGACCCGGCGGGATCAGCGGGATCGTCTCACCCGGCGCGCTCACCGCCCGTACGAACGGTTCCCAGGCGCGTGGCCGGGCCGTCTGCACCACCACCCGCGCACCCAGGGCCATCGCCCGCAGCGCGATGAGCTGTGCCGCAGCCACCCCACCGATCAGCATCACCCGGGTCGCCTCGGCCCGGAACAGGCGGACCGTCACCGCCGCCCCGTGCCGGTTCGCGCCGATCATCAACCCGGCCGTACCGAAGGGCAGGTCGAGGACGTCCATCAGGGCGTTCGACGACTGCCGGGGTGGACCGGTCTCGGCCGTACCCATCGGCAGGGTGGCCGAGAAACCCTCCAGGTGCTCGCCGTCGAGCCGCCGGCCGGTCGCGTTCTCGGCGGCGAGCAGCCTGCGCATCGCCTGCATCGCGGTGGACAGACCGGCCGCGTTCTCGGCGGCCAGCCGTACGGTCAGGTCCAGCGGCAGCGGGTCGGTGGCGGCGCCGACCCGCGGACCGGCGCTGATCGAGACCGTGGTCGCGGTGGCCGGCAGCGCGAGCAGCCGCGGCACCAGCCGGCGCGCGGTCTCCGAACGGGCCTCGGGCCAGCGGCGCAGCCGGAACGTCGTCTGCAACAGGCCGCCCAGCCGCACCGCCTGCCAGCTTTCCTGGGCCGGTGACGCGCCGTCGTGGTGGGCCAGTTCGGCGAGTACGCCCAGCGCCGCCCGATCCCCCAGCGGACGCGCCGGCACCGGGGCGAGCCGGCGGCGTACCTTGCGGACGGTGCTCGACAGGGCCCGGCGCAGGTCCGTTTCGGACCAGCCCTCGGCCCGCAGTACCCGGACCGCGAGCAGGGCCCGTTCGTGCCCGAGCAGCCGCCCGTCGGTGAGTTGCCGGTACGACGTCGCCGGGGTGCCGCCACCGGCACGCAGGGTCGGTGCCGGTGCTCCGGTGAGGACCAGTTGGATCCGGATCGGCGGGGTCTGCGCGCCGGGAGCCGGCAGCAGGCTCGCCGGACTGGGCAGGGACAGGGGTGTGTCGGCGAGCAGCCCGGTCGGATCCCCGAGTTCCAGTACGGCGGTCAGGCCGTACCCGTCGCTGATCACCGCAGCCGCGTCACCACCGAGCTCGGCCGGGAACACCAGCGCACCGGGGACCAGCAGGTCGAGCAGGGCCGCCGGCTCCGCGGTCGGGGCGAGGGCGTGCCGGCGCAGCGAGTAACGCACACCGATGCGGATCCACTCGAACAGCCACCGGCGGCGCAGCCGCAGCCACGCGGTGAGCAGCAGCACGGCGGCGCCGAGCACGGCCGCGACCATGGCGAGTGGGCCGCGTCCGGCGGCGGCGAGCAGCAGCGCCACCGCGGTCTGGGCGGCCACGATCTGTCCGGCCCGGACACCAAACGACCGGCGGCGGACCGGACCCGACGCGGTGGCGGTCCGGACCGGGTCAGCCGCCCGAGGGTCGCCGCTCCAGCCGGTCGCGCCGGACCCACCGGTCCGGGCCACGTCGTCCGCCACACTCACCGTCACCGCGATAGCCTCCCGTGCATGGGCCCGCCCCACGGGCGTCCCCCCGCGACACTCCCGCAGGGGCCTATCGTATGGGCCGGACACACCGGGGAGGGGCCCGCATGCCGTCTCGGCAGGACCAGTTGCACTCTTACCAGTTCATGGTCCAACGCGTGGTGGCCGCACTGGTCATGCGGGAGACCGACCCGGCGCAGTCGCCGTTCCGGCGGGCGGCCGGTGCGACTCTGGCCAGCGTGCTGATCGCGGCGATCGCGCTCGGCGGGGTCACCGTGTACGGCGCGATCGTCGGCGGTGGCGGCAAGAGCTGGCGCGATTCGGCGGCGGTCATCGTGGAGAAGGAGTCCGGCGCCCGGTACGTCTACCGCGAGGAAAAACTGCACCTGGTGCTCAACTACGCGTCCGCCCTGTTGATTGTCGGCGGGGCGCAGCCGAAGACCGTACTGGTGTCGCGTAAGTCGATCGAGGGAGTGCCGCGCGGGAACACGCTCGGCATCAGCGGCGCCCCCGACTCGTTGCCAGCCGCCGACCGGCTCTCCACCGCACCGTGGACGGTCTGCTCCACCCTGGTCACCAGCGACGGCCCGGTGGCGCCCCGATCGGCGCTGCTGGTCGGCGGCGACATCGCCGGTGGTACGCCACTGGGCGACAGCGGTGTGCTGGTCCGGCACCCGGATGGCAGCCTGTACCTGATCTGGCACAACCGCCGGCACCTGATCCGGGACTCCGACCTGGTGCTGCCCGCGCTGACCTGGGCGAGCGAGCGTCCGGTGCCGGTCGCCCCGGCGTTGCTCAACGCGCTGCCGGCCGGCTCGGACCTGGGCCGGGTGCCGATCGCCGACCAGGGCCGGCAGTCGCAGATGGTGGACAACGCCCGGGTCGGTGAGGTTTTCGTGGTGGAGAGCCAGGGCGGCGGTCGCCAGTACGCCGTGGCCAAGCGCGAGGGTCTGGCCGGGATCACCCAGGTGCAGGCGGACCTGCTGCTCACCGCCGGGCGTCAGGACGACCCGACGCAGATGTCCCAGGGCACGTACGCGCGGGTCCCGAAGGTGGCGTCGTTGGTTTCCGAGGATCCGGGCGCACCGCCGGCGAACCGGCCGGAACTGGTGCCGGCCGAGAGCGGCGGGCTCTGCGCCCAGGTCCGCGACGACAGCGGCGTACAGCAGATGCTGGTCGGGGCTGACCTGCCGGACCTCACCGACGCCGCGCGTACGGCTGCCCAGTCGGCGCAGGGCGCGGCGCTCGCCGACCACATCCTGGTGGAGCCGGGCCGGGGCGCGGTGGTGGAGGCGGTGGCGGCGCCGGGTCTGTCCGGTGGAGCCATCTCGGTGGTCACCGACCTGGGCCGGCGGCACGCGGTGACGAGCGCGGAGGTGCTCGGCATGCTCGGCTTCGGCAACGCGAAACCGCTGCGCCTGCCGGCGAGTCTGGTGGCGCTGGTGCCGGCCGGCAAGGCGTTGGATCCGGCCGCGGCCCGCTCACCGGCCACCCAGGACTGAGCCGCTGATCGGCGCTCCCATCCGTGACGCCGATGCGGCCATGAGGGCCGGAGTTTTCCACAGGCCGCTGGCAGGGGCTACCGGGCATGGTCCCGGCCCGCTACGGTCAGCGACGGAGTTCGCCGTACCGGCGCGGGTGCCGGTCGACGGGCGGACCGAAACGCCGCGGCGTCCACAGTGGTCGCCGGGGGTGCCACGATCGAGGGAACGGGGTGACGTCCGGGGTGTCCCAGACGCAGGCAGAAGCCGCGGTGATGCAACAGACCGCGAAGAAGTTCGAAGAGGTCGACCAGTCTCTCCAGTCGATGCTCAACAGCCTGATGAGCGAGCTGGAAGGGCTCCAGCAGGCCTGGCAGGGCGCGGGTGGCCGCTCGTTCGGGCAGGTCAAGCAGCAGTGGGCGAGCGACCAGGCGAAGCTGGGTCGGGCGCTGCGGGAGACGGCGGGCGCGGTCCGTACCTCCGGTCAGCAGTACGACGCGTCCGACAGTGAGGCGGCCAGCCGGGTCGCCAACACCAACCGCGGCATCACGCTGCCGCTCTGATCCTCGGGGGAGGACAAGACCGATGAACGATGGCGTACTTGTTGTCAGTTTCACCGCGCTGCAGCAGGCGAGCGCGGACATCCAGCGGGCGCTGAACACGCTCGACTCGCAGCTCGGCCAGCTCGAACGCGACGCCGCACCGCTCGTGGCGAGCTGGAGCGGCGAGGCCAAGGAGGCCTACGAGCAGCGGCAGGCGGCCTGGCGTTCGGCCTCGCAGGATCTGCAGAGCATGCTCCGGGACATCAAGATCGCGGTGGACGACTCCGCGGCCGACTACCAGAGCACCGAGAAGAAGAACACCAGCCTGTTCCAGTAGGCGGATTGGCGGACCGGCCGGCGTCGCTTATCCGCGCCCGGCCGGCTGCCAGCCCCGCCGTGCACCCCGGGGTAGCACCACGGCCAGGAACAGTGCCAGCGCGGCCAGCCCGCCGGCCACCCCGGCGAGCCAGAGCGACCGCACGCCGGCCTGGTCGCGTCGCTGCTGCACCGCGACGGCGACCGGATCGCCCTGCTCGGTCGGCAGCGCCGCGGCGGTCGGCGCCGCCCCCGCGGGCCTGGTGTCGGTGAGCGCACGGTACGGGTTGAGCACGCCGCTGCCGTACGCGTCGCTGCGCCCACCGTCCGGTGCCGGATCGGTGCTGGCCACGATCCTCGCGACCACCTCGGCGGCCGGCAGTTGTGGCTGGTACTGCCGCAGCAGCGCGGCCGTGGCGGCGACGAACGGTGCCGCGTAACTGGTGCCGTCGTGCTTGCTGTGTCCCGGGCCGGCGGTGGCCGCCAGCACCCCGACGCCGGGCGCGACCAGGTCCACCCACGGGCCGGTCTGCGAGAACGACGCCCGTACGCCGTTCTCGTCGATCGCACCGACGCCCAGCACCCCGTCGTAGGAGGCGGGGTACGGGCGCGCGTTGCCCTTCTCGTACCGGTTGCCCGCGGCGGCGACCACCACCACGTCCCGTTCGAGCGCGTAACCGATCGCGCCGCGGATGGCCGGGTTGTCCTCGTAGAGCACGACCGAGAGGTTGATGACGTCCGCGTCGTGGTCGACCGCCCACCGGATCGCCTGGGCGAACCCCTGCTGGGTGACGTTGCGCGCCTTCTGCTCGCCGTCGAGGTCCTGTTGCTCGCTGACCCGTACCGGCAGGATCCTGGCCTGCGGGGCGAGCCCGCGGAACCGTACGCCGTCACGCGGGGTGGCGGCGATGATGCTGGCGACCGCCGTGCCGTGGTAGACGCAGTCGTGGGTGCCGTCGCCGCCGGAGTCGAGCAGGTCGGTGCCGTCGGCCACCCGCCCGCGCAACTGGGGATGGTCGACGTCCACCCCGGAGTCGATGACGGCCACGGTGACCCCGGCACCGGTGGCGAGCGGGGCCAGCCGGTCCGGCGGATAGCGCCGCTGGGCCCAGGGTTCCTCGGCGACGAACTTGGCGGGGGTGGCCCTGGTGTCGCAGGCGGGTGCGGCCCGGCGGGTCACCGGAGCCGGTACGGCCGCCGCGGGCGCCGGGCCGAGGGGGAGCACGACGGCCGCCAGCGCGACGTACGTGAGTGCGAGAAATGATCCGCGCCCCGGCATCGTCCGCCTCCGAATGTGTGTCGGTTTCGCGACCGGATGCTATCTGTGTGCCACTGCGTACGGCACCCACCGCCGGGCTGACATCGTGATCTTGTTCCAACCTTGTAGGTTGTACGCGATGCCTGTGGCCTCTTCGTGGAAAGGAAGGTGGCCGTGACGGAATGGGAGCCGGCCACCGAGGCCGAGGCGGCAATGCGGGACGCGCTCCGCGCGAATGACCAGGAGCGCTACTTCCGGATTCTCGCCCGTACGGAGCTGCTGTTACCCGTCTCCGCGAACGCGTTGGCCGGACACGCGCCGATGGGCTGGGGCACCTGGACCACCAGCGGGCGGACGCACGTGCTCGCGTTCACGTCCGTCAACTCGTTGCGCGCCTGCCTCGGCGAGAACGCGGGCTCGACCCGGCGGACCCCGTACCACGAGTTGGCCGGTAACTGGCCGAATCTGGAGTGGTGGCTGGCGGTGAACCCCGGCCTGCCGGTCGAGGGATATCTGCCCGCCTGGTTCGTCTCACAACTCGCCCGGGGCGACGTCCGGTTGCCGGGGCGCACCATCGGTGCCCGCGCACGGTTGGAGCGCGCCGAGAGCGCCGCACGGGCGCGCGCGACCGCGGTCGTGCCGGGCCGTCCGCCGCACGAGCAGGCCGAGCAGCTTCCGGCCGCACCGGACCAGCAACCGGCGCTGCCGACACGGCAACCGGCCGCCGACGGCCTCAACGGTACGAACGGCGGTTACGCCGGCCAGCGACCGGACTCCGGATACGCATCGGGCGGTAGCTTCGCCGCTCCCGGTAACGGGCGTGGTCCCGCTGCTCCGGAACGTACGACGGACTTCTTCACCGCCGCGCCGCGTCAGCCGAGGGTCCCGCCGCCCCCCGCCCCGGTGACCCCGGCCGCCGCGGTCACCCAGGAGCTGTCCGGCTGGTACGCCGCAGCCGCGAAGGCGACCGGTCAGGCCCATGCGCCGGACCCGGGCACGACAATGTTGCCGGCGATCACTCCGGCCACCGGCCCACTCGTCGAGGCCGAGGCGACGATGGCCCTGCCGCCGCCGGCCGCACCGACCTTCCGCGACTACGCCCCGGCCGATCCGGCCTTCGCCGACTACGCCGTGCCCGACCACACGGTCACGCCGCACGGCCCGGCCGATCCGGCCTTCGCCGACTACGCCCCGGCGGCCACAGACCCTGCTCCGGCGGTGTCGGACCACGCACCGGCCGACCAGGGCATCACCGACTACCTGCCGGCGGATGCGGCCGTCACCGACTACCTGCCGGCGGATGCAGCCGTCACCGACTACGTGCCGACGCAGCAGGGTGGCACCGACTACGTACCGGCGGAGTCGGTGGCGCAGCGGCAGGCGCCGGCCGTCGGTTACATCCCCACGGCCGCCGGTCACGTCCCGGCCGACCTCGGTACCGCGGAGTACAACCGGGTCGATCCCGTGGGAGCGGACTACACCCAGGTCACGCCCGCGCCGCCGGCCGAACCGGTCTACCCGGACTTCTCGTCGGCGGCTGCGCCGTACTCCGACGTCGCCCCGGTGCAGCCGGAGCCGGTCGCGCCGGCCCAGGTGTTCCCGCCCGACTTCATTCCCGCGAACGATGTCGAGGAGAGTCTGCTCACCGCCGCCGGTGACGGCAGCACGGACACCTTCCTCTCCACGTTGCTGCTGGCCAAGGTGTTGTTGCCGGTGTCGGCCGTCGCCGTGCCGGGCAGCCGACCCGGTGACGACGGGTTCGTCTGGAACACCGAGCGGATGGACGGCGAGACGTACGTGGTGGTGTTCACCTCGCCGGAGCGGATCGCGGACCACCACCCGGATCTCCCGATCGAGACGATCAGCGTCAAGTTCGTGCAGATGATCCGTAAATGGCCCGACATGGAGTGGTCGTTCGCGGTCAACCCCGGCACGCCGGTCGGCGCCAAACTCCCCGGTACGCAGATCGTCGCGCTGGCCAACTGGGCCGCCGAGGTGGGCCTCGGTGACGACACCGGGGTGATCGAGCCGACGGCGTCCCCGGTCGAGGAGACGCCCCGCTCGACGTACGCGCCCGCGCAGGAGGATCCGGGCCGGCCGACGATGATGCAGAAGACCATCGCACCGAGCCAGGTCATCTACTACCTCGAACGCGGCTACGACCGGGTCTCCGGCTTCGTGCACCGCGCCCCCGAGGTGGCGCACCTCAACACCCCGGCCAAGCTGCACGCCGCGCTCGGGCTGGGTTACGCCGGTTCGCCGTTCGCCCGCGACGCCGACGAGATCTACGTACTGCGCTGGCCGGCGTACCGGCCGAGCCTCTACCGGATCCCGTACGGCGGCCAGAACGAGGCCGCGATGCGGGCGATGGAGGGCTGGGTGATCGAACGGCCGCCGTTCCGGGGCAACGGGTTCGCCCCCGGCGAGAGCAGCGACGTGGTGGCGGAGTTCAAGGTGGACAGTGCCCGGCTGCCGCACGGCGCCGAACTGTGGCGGATCGGCTCGGACGGCACCGAACAGCTCATCGCCACCTTCGACGGCGACGCCCCGAGCTGGCAGCGGGTGGAGGCACCGTGATGCGCGACGGTTACGTCGCCCGCTGGCGCGGCCAGGAGTACGAGGTCAGCCCCGACCAGGACGAGATCCGGCTCTACCAGGGCACCCCGGCCGAGGGCTTCACCGAGGTACGCCCCGGCCGGTTCGTCCGGGTGGTGCCGGCCGCCGAGGTCGACGAGCTGGCGTACGTGCGTACCACCTGCTGGTGGAAGGGCGAGCCGTTCATCGTGCTCGCCGAACACGACACCTGGCTGCGGGTGGAGTACACCGGCGGGCGCTGGCCGATCGCCGAGGCGATGGGCCTGGAGGCGTTCGACTTCGGCGTCTACCAGGGCTGGGCCCCGGCCGCCGAGGTCATCGACCTGCGCGAACAACGGGCCTGACCGCGATCGTGTCCGAGTCGGTGCACCAGCTCGCCGGTGTCCTGCTGGTCGACCCGTCCGGCGCGGTGCTGATGCAGCTACGTGACGAGTACGCCCCTCGCCATCCCAACCTCTGGGGAATCCCCGGTGGGCACGTGGAGTCGGGCGAGACACCCGAGCAGGCCGCCCACCGGGAACTGCTGGAGGAAACCGGTCTGCGCGTCGACGGCCCGCTGGAGCTGTTCTGGAGTGGGTCACGGCCCGACGACAACAGCCACTGGTACGTCTACTGCGCGCCCACCCGGGCCCGCCAGGACCAGGTGGTCCTCGGCGAGGGCGCCGCCATGGTGTTCCTCTCCCCGGACGAGATCCTCGCCCGCCGGATGACCCCGGGCGTGACCGAGGTCGTACGCCGCTTTCTCGTCTCACCCCAGTACCACGCGCTGATCCGATAGCGCGACCGCCCACCGACGCTGTACGGGATTGTCCCCTACGGCTTTTCGATTGCCCGACGGCGCGGTACGCGGTAAAGCGTCATCCTCCGAGTTCTCCCGAGGCACACCGCCGAGGGAAAATAGAGGATGACGTTTTTGTCGTGGAACCGAACGCCGATCAGGACTTGGGTCGAGGCTTGCAGGGTGTACGAGCACCGGTGTAGACTGAATCACGGTAGCCGATCATGATTCAGTGCTGGGGGTGGGTCGTGAGCAGGATGGACGTGGGTGCGTCAATTGAACGCGCCCGGGCGGCCGCAGGTCTGAGTCAGCGTGTCCTCGCGGACAGGACTGGCATTTCCCAGCCGACCCTGTCACGGATCATCTCAGGCGACCGTGCGGCAAAGATGCCTGAGATCGTGTCGATCGCATGGGCCACCGGGCACACGGTGGCTCAGCTCACCGGGGCGCAGACCGTGGCCGACCGAGCCCAGTGTGTGGCCAGGGCCACCAACGGCTCGGGCATGGAAGACATGCGCCAGGCACTTCTGCATTTCCTGGAACTAGACGATTACCTAGCCGAGCAGGCAATTCCTGCCGCCAACTGACTTGGTGAAAGACCGTGGATGCTGAAGCCGGCGGTTGTAGTCGCGCCGAACGGTTCCGGAAAGACCACCGCTTGGGCGTGCAGCCTCTGGGTGATCTCGTAGCGATCATCGAGCAGACGACCGGGATCGATGTGGCCGTGCTCGACGCGGGGCCGGACGAGCATGGCCTGACGATGCGGGACCCGAAGCGCGACACCATGTTCATCGGTGTCGCGCGTACCCGCAATCCGATGCGGCAACGCTTCACGCTTGCTCACGAACTCGGTCACGTCCAGTTCGAGGATTGGGCGGAGGTCGATGCGGGCAACTGGAGCGATCGGTCGCCGGCCGAGGTCCGGGCCGACGTCTTCGCCAGACATCTACTTCTCCCCGTGGACGGCCTGCGGGAATTCCTCGGGGAAGGAAAGCCGGTAACCCGGTCCACTCTCTCCGGGATCGTCCAGCGATTCCTGGTTTCGCCCGCCGTCGCTGCCATCGCGCTGCACCAGGACGGATACCTCGACGCGGCCACGAAGAGGGAGTGGATGACCCTGTCCACGGCTCAGTTGGCTGTCCGCTTCGGGTGGATCGATCAATATCACGCGTTGCAGGCCGACTCCGACAGGCGGAGGGCACCACAACGGCTGCTCGCCCGTGCGACCAGGGGTTACGCAGAGGGCGTGCTTTCCGCACAGGCGATCGCCACCTTGCGCGGCATCGCGGTGGAAACCGCTGAGGCGGAGCTTCGGTCGGCGGGGATCGTGTCCGTCGAGACTCCGATCGCCTGGGCCGACCCAGCCGAACTGCCAGACGTGCCGGTGGACTGGGTGGCACTGGATGCGGACCTGAGTGCATCGGACGAGCCTCAGGATCCGGCGGCCGAGACCGACGCACGATGAGCCCACGGCCGATCATCGACGCCGGACCCGGCCTGAACTTCTTCTCGATCAACAGGGAGCGGCTCCTCATCGGAGTTCTCGGGGCGCTCAGTGCCCCCGAGACGGTCCAGGCCGAGGTAATGCGCAAGTCCCAGGAGGACAGGCGCTTCCGCGCTGCCGCAACGGTTTGGCGCAAGTTGTCCCCACGCTGGCTCCAGGTACTCTCCGACGACGAGACACCCGAGCTTTCCGCAGTCGTTCACCGGATCACCCAGCAACCCATGCAACAGCGGCTGAGGCAGCCAAGAGATCTGGGCGAGATCATGGTCGTTGCGCATGCTGTCGTCGCCGCCGAGGCGGGCGAGACGATGACGGTGCTCATTGACGACGGGTCCGGCGCGCGGATCGCCACCCGCGAAGCGGGCCGCCTGCAACGACTTCGCGCTCAAGGGGGTGCTGTGGGATCGATCAAGCTGGTGAGCACGCTGACAGTTCTGGAGCGCGCGGCAGGCAGCGTGCACATGCCGGACAAGGCCGCGATGCACGACGTTTATCAGCGGCTCCGCGGCCTCGACGACGGTCTACCGCCGATTGACACAACGAACCTCTTGACGTCCCCCCGCTGGCGGTAAGCCGTTGCCCATGCGCAGTGGGGAGTCCGAGGCGTCAGGACTTGGCCCAGCGGAGGATTTCGCCGAGGACCAGGTCAGGTGCCTCCAGGTGGGGAAAGTGGCCGACGTCGTCCAGCAGGCGCCACTCGTACGGGGCGGTGACGTAGCGGCTGGAACCCTGGGCGGTACGCGGCAGCACACCCCGGTCCAGTGCGCCGTGCAGTTGCAGGGTCGGTGTGACCAGCGGCTTCTGCATCAGCCGGACGAACCGGTAGCCCTGCAACCGCAGCACCGAACGGAACGCCCAGCGGTAGCCCTCCAGGGCGCAGAACGCCGCCTGCGGGATCTGCATCGCCTCCCGGCAGCGGTCCGCGTACGCCTCGAACGAGTCGCTGGCCACCCACCGCTGGCCACCCAACCGGCGCAGGAATTCGCCGGCCAGGGCGGCGTTGTCCCTGGTCAGCACGTGCTCGTAGCGGGGGAGCTGGAACTTCAGCGTGGGCGTCGAGGCGAGGAACTGACCACGTGGGTCGGCGAAGACGGCCGTACGCAGCCGCAGCGGGTGCGGTGCGCCGAGCACCACGAGCCGCCGGACCAGTCCCGGATGGAACGCGGCGGTGGTCCAACCGACCATGCCACCGAAACCGGCACCCACCACCACGGCGGAACGTTCACCGAGTGAGCGGATCAGTCCTGCCACGTCGGCGGCGAGCGTGTAGCCGTCGTACCCCCGGGGTGGCTTGTCGCTCGCACCGTAACCGCGCAGATCCACCGCGACCGCCCGGTAACCGGCGTCCGCGACGGCGGGCAGCATCTCGTGCCAGGCCCACCAGAATTCCGGAAAGCCGTGCAGGAAGAGGACCAGCGGGCCGCTGCCCGCCTCGACGACATGGAACCTGCTGCCGTTGGCGCCGACGAAGCGATGCGTCCAGGGCCCGTCCACCAGCACACGGGATTCGTCGACGACCGGCTTGCGGCCACCGCCTCGCTGATCGCTCATGTCGCACAGCCTAGGCCCCGGACCTGCACCTGCGTCCCGTACGGCGGGACAGTTCAGGGGATCGTCGGGGATGTCACGGAAACGGGGCCGGATTTTCCGGTGAACGTCTTCGACCGATGCGGATATGGTGCGGACATGATTTCCGCTGACGACGGAACCTTCTCCTACCTGCCCGTGCCGGTGATCCGGGTGCAGGGCACACCCGAGCACTGCGGATTCGAGTACGGCGTCGCCGCCCAGCCGCTCATCGCCGCCAACCTGGACCTCTACCTACGCAGGTTCCGAGTCGAGGCGGGACTCGACCTGGACGCCGTACGCGCCGCCGGTGAGGCGTTCCGGCGTACCACCGTGCAACTGCACCCGCGGGTGGCGCAGATGCTCGACGGGGTGGCCGAAGGCGCCGGGGTCGGGGTCGGCGAGATCTACGCACTCAACGCCCGCACCGAGCTGATCTACGGGACCACGACGGCGCCGGCCGCGGTGGACGGTCGCGACGGCGGTTGCACCGCGGCGGGGGTCCTCGGCACCCACACGGCCAGCGGCAACCTGCTGCTCGGGCAGAACTGGGACTGGCATCCGGACCAGCGGGAGGCGATGGTGCTGCTCGCCACCCGCGACGAGCGGGGGCTGACCGTACTCGCGCTGGCCGAGGCGGGCATGCTGGCGAAGACGGGGCTCAACTCGGCCGGCGTCGGGGTCTGCGTCAACATGCTCGGCTGCGACCGCGACGGCCTGCCGACCGACGGTACGCCGCCCGGTGTGCCCTACCACGTGCTGCTGCGGGCGGCGCTGGAGGCGGACAGCCTGGCCGGGGCGTTCAAGGCGGCGATGCGGGGGACCCGGAACAGCTCCATCAACCTGCTGCTCGGCCAGGCCGGCGAGTCCGGTGGTGAGCTGATCGACCTGGAACTGGTGCCGGGTGACGCGGGCTGGCTGCACCCGGTCGACGGCCTGCTGACGCACGCCAACCACCTGGAGTCCGGCGTACGGGTGCACGACACGATGAAGGACTTCGGCGGCTCGTCCATGTTCCGTTCGGCGCGGGCCCGGCGACTGCTCGCACCCGCCGCCCTAGCGGGCAAGGTCACCGAGGACGACCTGGCCGAACTCTTCGGCGACCATGCCAGCTTCCCGCACGCCATCTGCCGGCACGTGGACGAGCGCGACGCGGTCGCGGACCGGTCCGAGACCGTCTACTCGGTCCTGCTCGACCTGGACGACCTGCGGCTTGGCATCGCCGCCGGACCGCCGTGCGGCCACGAGTACGGCTGGCTCAGCCTGACCCGCTGACCCGCTTCCACGACGAGCAGGGCCGGTGCCGCAGTACGCGGCACCGGCCCTGTGGTTCTCGATCAGTGGTTCTACCTGACGGAGGTCAGCGCCGAGGGGTGCTCACCTTGATCAGGCTGGTGCCGATCGGCATGCCCAGCTCCAGCACAACCTCGATCTTGGTGCCGGTGCCGGCGACCTTGACCGATCCGGTCGGGTTCGCCGCGGACCAGTAGCGGTTCGGGTCCGAGTCGTCGAAGGTCGGGATGCCCGGCTTCGACGGGATCGCCAGCGGAACACCGAGGCGGTGCAGGGTGAGCGCGTCCGTCTTCTGCCGCCCGAAGGTGGCGTCGAACGGCTGCCGGCGGTTGGCCAGCAGGCACAGCCCCTGCGGGTTGTACGGCGTCACGGCGCAGGTGCCCGGCCACGCGATCGGGGTCGGACGGGCGTCGATCGGCAGCACCAGACCCTGGCCCGGGTGGGACGAGGTGTTGTTGTCTTCCTGGCTGTAGTCGACCTGCCAGATCAGCAGACCGTCCTGGTACGGGAAGCGCTCCACCCAGTCCGGCTTGGTGTCCGTCCAACCGAAGTTGTACGGGCCGACCTTGAGTCCCTTGTCGTAACCGATGTACTGCCGGTTCTCCGCGATGTAGAAACGCGGCACCTGCTCGTCCACGGTGCCGCCGAAGCGGCTCCAGCCGGCCGGGACCCAGCCGTTGTCACCGGACTCGACGTCGTCGCTCCACGCCACCGCACCGTTCTTCAACAGCTTGATGTCGTCGAGGAAGGCGCCGGCCAGGTGGTAACCACCGTCGGTGTAGTAACGGAACCGGAACTTGATCGTCTGACCCACCCACGGGGTCAGGTCCCAGCTCAGGTCCTGCCAGCCGCCGGAGTTGCCGTCGATCCGGTCACCGACCTGGATCCAGTTCTGCCCGCCGTCGACCGACACCTGGCCGAAGAGGAAGTCGTAGCCCTCCTCGATGTCGTACCAGGCCTTGGTGGTCAGCGAGGCCGAGGTGGCGCCCGTCAGGTCGAGGTCCCTGGTCAGCTTGATGTCCAGGTCGTCGGCGCTGCCGGTCCACCACTCGTTCTGCCCGGAGGTGGGGGTGTTGTACTCGATGTACTTCCGGGCACTGGGCAGGTTGACCACCACGGCCTGCGGGAGCAGACCGTCGTTGTCACCCGCCGGGCCGAGGATCTCGTACTTCGTACCGTCGCCCTGGTTGACCGTCTTGTAGTCCAGCCAGCCGAGGAACAGCTTCTCCCACGGGCCCATGTAGCCGGGGACGGAGCCGATGTTGTCGCCGCCCTTGTTCAGCCACGACCCACCGGACATCAGCGACCAGAAACCGGTGCCGTTCTCGGCGCGGTTGGTGGTGTCGTACAGGTCCGGCAGACCGAGGTCGTGGCCGAACTCGTGCGCGAACACGCCCAGGCCACCGTTCTCCGGCTCGGTGGTGTAGTCACCGATCCAGATCCCGGTGTCGCCCAGCGGCACGCCGCCCCGCTCGTTGTACGACGGGCCGGTGTCGCCCATCCGGGTCGGGTACGCGTACCAGCGGTGCGACCAGATCGCGTCCTCACCCTGGGCGCCGCCGCCGGCCTCTTCGCCCTCACCGGCGTGGATCGCCTGGAAGTGGTCGATGTAGCCGTCGGGCTCGTTGAAGTTGCCGTCGCCGTCGAAGTCGTACCGGTCCCAGATGTCGAACTGCTTCAGGTACTCGGTGACCTGGGCCTTGGTCTTGCCGGACGCGATCTGCGAGTCGTACCACGCCTGCGCGGTGTCCTCGACGAACGGCCAGTAGACCTCACCCTCGGTCTCGACGACGTTGTTGCTGCCGTAACGCGCCTCGTTGTAAGGCACGGTGACCCAGTCGCTGACGTCGCCGCCGACGGTGTACTTGCCACCGGACTGGTCCAGGTAGAAGGAGGCCATGGACTCCTTCTTCTTGGAGTACATGAGGTCCAGGTAGCTCTGGCGGTTGAAGTTCTCCTGCCAGATGGTGGAGTTGTTGTCGGTGGCGTCGCCGTTCCAGACCCGGTCCGGCTCGGCGATCTCGTTGTGCTTCGGGCCCGCGTCGCCGCCGTAGAGCGGGTTCACCTGGTCGCCGAACTCCACCAGGATCGAGAAGATGGGGTCGACCTTGGCCGGCTTCTTCTTCACCTCGACCCAGCGGTTGCCCTTGACCTTGACGACCTCGGAGCCGTTGCGCTGCTGCGGTGCCGACTTGCCCGAGAGCAGGTCGGCGATCGCCTCGCGACGCAGGGCGTCCTGCTGGTCACCGAGCGGGTGGGGCAGGTTGTCCTCGCGGTGCGAGGCCGTGGGGTCACCATCGGCGCCGGCTACCCGTGCGGATGACGTGGGCGACGGCTTGGGGGCGCCGTACGCCGGAACGGAAACGAAACCAGCCGCCAGGACGGCTGCGGCAACGCTTGCCATGCCTGCTTTGACGTCTCTCCTCAAAGGGTCCTCCTCCCTTCGTGGAATGTGACAGGAACTCTGCGCAGGGCGCGACACCTGTCACTCATGATCGTGACTACCTTTGCAGATGGATGCACCGATGTCACGAGTTGGAGATCGATGGTGCTGCGATGTTTACCCGGACTCACGCCGGGTGGGGCAAGTCGTCGGAATGTTCAGTCCGTTGAATCGATCAACTTGACAGCAACCGGACCACCGTACGGAAATGGGCGCGGCCCCTCGCGGAGCCGCGCCCATCCGGGTCTTTCCCTTGCCGGTCAGTCCTCGTCGGACTTCCCGGACTGCAAGCCCGAGGAAATCATTTCCATTACCGAGGAGTCCTGGAGCGTGGTGACGTCACCGAGTGAACGGTTCTCGGCCACGTCCCGTAGCAACCGGCGCATGATTTTGCCGGAGCGGGTCTTCGGCAACTCCGGTACGAGCATGATCTGCCGAGGCTTCGCGATCGGCCCGAGCGTACGGGCGACGTGGTTGCGCAACTCGGTGATGAGCGCCTCGCCGGCCTCGCCCGCGGTGTCGACGTTGCCGCGCGGGATGGTGAACGCCACGATCGCCTGACCGGTGGTCGGATCGGTGGCGCCGACAACCGCCGCCTCCGCCACCGACGGGTGCGACACCAGCGCCGACTCGACCTCGGTGGTGGAGATGTTGTGCCCGGAGACCAGCATGACGTCGTCCACCCGGCCGAGCAGCCACAGGTGCCCGTCGTCGTCCTTCTTCGCCCCGTCACCGGCGAAGTACATCCCCTGGAACCGGGACCAGTACGTGTCGACGAACCGCTCGTCGTCGCCCCAGATGGTGCGCAGCATCGACGGCCACGGCTCACGCAGTACGAGGTAACCACCGCCGCCGTTCGGCACCGACTCGCCCTGGTCGTCGACCACGTCGGCGGTGATGCCCGGCAGCGGGGACATGGCGCTGCCCGGCTTGGTGGCGGTCACCCCCGGCAGCGGCGAGATCATGATGGCGCCGGTTTCGGTCTGCCACCAGGTGTCGACGATCGGGGACTTGCCCCGGCCGACGTGCTCCCGGTACCACATCCACGCCTCGGGGTTGATCGGCTCACCGACGCTGCCGAGCACCCGCAGCGACGACAGGTCGTAACCCTGCGGGATGTCGTCGCCCCACTTCATCATCGTGCGGATCAGCGTCGGGGCGGTGTAGAGGATGCTGACGCCGTACTTGTCGACGATCTCCCAGAAGCGGCCCTTGTGCGGGGTGTCCGGGGTGCCCTCGTACATGACCTGGGTGGCGCCGTTGGCGAGCGGGCCGTACACGATGTACGAGTGCCCGGTGACCCAGCCGATGTCGGCGGTGCACCAGTAGACGTCCGTCTCCGGCTTCAGGTCGAACACCGCGTGATGGGTGTACGCCGCCTGGGTCAGGTAACCGCCGGTGGTGTGCAGGATGCCCTTCGGGCGTGCGGTCGTACCGCTGGTGTAGAGGATGAACAGCGGGTGCTCGGCGTCGAACGCCTCGGCGGTGTGCTCGGCCGACGCGGTTTCCACCGTCTCGTGCCACCAGTGGTCCTTGTCGGTCCAGGCCACCTCCTGCCCGGTACGCCGGACCACCAGCACGTGCTCGATCGTCGAGGAGGCGGCGACCGCCTCGTCCACGGTCGGCTTCAGCGCGGACGGCTTGCCCCGCCGGTAGCCACCGTCGGCGGTGATCACCACCTTGGCGCTGGCATCCTGGATCCGGTTGCTGAGCGCGTCGGCGGAGAAGCCACCGAAGACGACGCTGTGCGTGGCGCCGATCCGGGCGCAGGCCAGCATGGCGACCGCGGCCTCGGGGATCATCGGCAGGTAGATCGCGACCCGGTCACCGGCGGTGACGCCCAGGTCGGTCAGCGCGTTCGCCGCCTGGCAGGTCAGCCGGTGCAGGTCGGCGTAGGTGAGGGTACGGGTGTCGCCGGGCTCGCCCTCCCAGTGGATGGCGACCTTGTCGCCGCGACCGGCGGCCACGTGCCGGTCGAGGCAGTTGTAGGCGACGTTGAGCTCCCCGCCGACGAACCACTTGGCGAACGGCGGGTTCGACCAGTCCAGGATCTGCTCCCACGGCTTGGCCCAGTCCAGCCGGCGGGCCTGCTCCGCCCAGAAGGCGAGCCGGTCGTCGGCGGCCTCGGTGTAGGCGGCGGCGGTGACGTTGGCGGCGGCGGCCAGTTCCGCCGGGGGCGGGAACTCCCGCGTCTCCTGCAACAGGTTCGCCAGGGTCTCGCTCATGCGCGGTGCTCGCTCATCTGCTCGCTCATCGGTGGGGCTCCTCGTGGTCAGCGTGAGATGCGTCTCGGTAGGAGGTTAACGGCGCCCTCACCGGTGGTGCGAGCGCTGGTCGGGTCGCTGGGCCGTCCCGCGCGCCGAGTGAACGCCGTCGAGCGCCGGCCGGTCCGCCCCGGTCGGGGGCTGTCGGCCGGCTGCCGCCGCCGTCCACGTGGCGGGTCGCTAGCGTGAACGTCGTGACCACCGACCCGCTCGCCCCGCTGCTCACCCTCGCCGACGTCGGGCCCGCCGTCGACCGGGCCCGCGAGCGGGTCGACCAGGCCCTGCGACACCGCGCGTTGCGCCGGCACGGCGGCCAGGTCGCGGCCGAGATCAGCCTCCGGTCCGCGGTGGCCAGCGCCGCCCTGGAGGGGTACGAGCACGAGCGCGAAGCCGTACGCGCCGGCACCGTCACCGACCCGGTGCTCCAGGGTGCGCTGCGGGTCGCCGGCTCGCTGCCCGGACTCGCCGACCTGTGGACCCGGGCGCCCCGGCAGGTGCTGGCGAAGCTGCACGTGCTCGCCGCCCGCGACGTGGTGCCGGAGCACGAACTCGGCCGCCCGGTGGCCGACCCGGCGACCGGCGCCCGGCTGGACGGCCTGGCCGGGCTGCTGACCGGCGGTACGAAGGTGGATCCGTTGGTACTGGCCGCCGTGGTGCACGGCGAACTGCTCGCCCTGCGCCCGTTCGCCGGGCCGTCCGGGGTGGTGGCCCGAGCCGCCGCCCGGCTGACCCTGCTCGCCAGCGGGTTCGACCCGCGCGGGCTGGTCGCGGTCGACGTCGGCCACCACGAGCGGTCCCCCGAGTACGTCGGCGCGGCCGGCGCCTTCGCCACCGGTACGCCGGACGGGGTGCGCTCCTGGCTGCGGCACTACGCGACGGCGGTGGAGGTCGGCGCCGAGCAGGTCGCCCTGGTCGGTGACGAGGTCCTCGCCGCCGCCTGAGCCCGCGGCCGATCTCGCCGGGCTCGGTTCCGCCGCGCGGAGCGGGGTGTCAGCTCTTCTGGGCGGAGGTGGTGCGGGTGCGGCGGTGGCGGCCGTACCAGGCGATGCCGATCGCGACGCCGACTCCGACGCCGAGCGCGGCGGCGGCCACCGGCACGGCCGGACGGTCCCGCAGCCGGCGGCCCAGCGGCACCGGGTGCCGGAACTCCAGCACCGGCCAGGCGTTTTCGGTGGCGAGCTTGCGTAGCGCCCGGTCCGGGTTCACCGCCGTGGGATGCCCGACACACTCCAGCAGCGGCCGGTCGCTGATCGAGTCGGAGTACGCGTACGACTCGGCGAGGTCGTAACCACGTGCCTCGGCGAGCTCGGCGACGCCGCTGACCTTGGCCGAACCGGCTGCGTAGAACTCCACGTCGCCGCTGTAGCGCCCGTCCTGCACCGCCATTCGGGTGGCGATCACGTCGGTCACCCCGAGCAGCTCACCGATCGGGCGGACGAGTTCCTCGCCCGAGGCGGAGACGAGTACGACGTCCCGGCCGGCAGCCTGGTGCTCCTCGATCAGGGCGGCGGCTTCGGCGTACACGTAGGGGTTGATCAGCTCGTGCAGTGTCTCGGCGACGATCTGGCGGACCTGGTCCACCGACCAGCCCTTGGTGAGCGCGGCCAGGTAGTCCCGGGTACGCGCCATCGTCTGGTCGTTCATCCCGCCGAGCCGGAACATCAGCTGGGCGTACGCGGACTTGACCACGTCGCGGCGCGAGATCAGGCCGTCCCGGTAGAACGGCCTGCCGAACGCCAGGGCGCTCGACTTCGCGATGACGGTCTTGTCCAGATCGAAAAAAGCGGCACTTCGGCCCACGGCGCGCAAGTCTAGCCGGATGGTCTATGGTCGGCGGGTGCGCGGGGTCACCCGGCCGGCTGTGGCCCCGGACACCCTGGTCCCGGAGCCACCGGTAGTGAGCGTGATCACGTCGGACCGCCGGGGTTTTGCGGTGAGTGGAGAGTGCGCCACTCGACGTATACAGGTCGGCTCAGGCATGCTTGTATTCACGACACACTTTCATATCCCGTGTGCTCGGCAGCTCTCGGCGGTTGCACCCCCCGTGACCGCTGAGTGGGTTCGGCTCGACCCCCCCGGAGCCGAACCCCCAGACGACCCCCGTCTCCCCCCGACGGGGGTCGTCGCCTATCCGGGATCGGGGGCGGGAGTCCAGAACCGAGGGGATGCTGGACCCCCGCGCTCACGCGATCGGCTCGTCGTGGAGCACGGCCATGCTCAAACGATGTGTACCCGCTCGACTTCCCCGTCCGGGTGGACGACCCTGATGCTGCCGCCGCCTCGCTTGGACAGCTCCTGGATCAGGGCGTAGACCTGTAGGGCACGGTTGACCGTGTCCGTTTTCGAGTCCCCGGACTCCGTGCTTGCCTTGTCGAGCGCCTCGGCTGCCCGGGGTGTGAGGTTGACGGTGAGGCGCACTAGCTGACCTCCTGTGCCTGAGTTCCCTGGCGGGAGATCGTTGGCCTTAGGCGTGTCGCGGCGCCGCGTCGAGGGGGAGGACACTTGCGGGCCATCCTCGTCGGGTTGGGTGCGGGTGTGTTCTTCAGCGCCGGCTTGACGATCGAGCACGTTCGTCTTTAGTGGCATTGTAAGTTCATCCCCTTTCATACCCTTTCCTTGCTTGGGTCGTGGCTGGGATTGACGGTTTCGGCCCGTTCTCTCGGAGGGCTCGCTCGTCTAGGTCGACCGTCCGCAACCCTTCACGGAATGTAACGACATCATCGCCTCCATGGTTCGGAATGTATGGCACTTACGCGCCAGTAGTATGCGTCTTTGCAGTATGACTTACCTACCCCCGACCTGCCACCCTAACGTTGGTGGATGAGGTATCCTGGCCCGTTTGCCCTCGACGTTCAGGCTGTCCGGCGCTGTGCGTTGACCGAGTAGGCGCTGTACATCAGCATGATCACAGTATGAACGTACGCTTGATGCGCGTACCCACGTGGTCGTGAGATATGAGTGCCGGTGTACCCTCGGTGACGTTCTACTGGCACCCAGCGCGGATCCCTCGATCCGGGGGCGCCACGGTGGCAGCCTGAGAAAGTTGGCCTCAAGAAGGGGTTGGAGCATGGCGGAACCGCCGCCGCAGGACCTGACGGCATCACCTGGGGCAGGCGTCCCGGGGGACCGGGCTGATCCCAAGATCCATCGGACCATGCTCGACATGAAGGTCAAGATCAGCAAGGGTGCGGCCTTCGAACTCGGTCTGCACGAGTCGGAGGAGAACGCCCACACGGCGGCCGCACTCCATTTCGTGATGATCATGCTGTCGGCGCTGGCCACGTTCGCCCTGATCTGGGGCTTCAGCCAAAGCGTGGCGCTCGGCCTCGTGGCCGGCGCCATCGTCATGTCGGTGGGGATCATCTTCGTCCGCAGCGCGCGTGCGCAGAAGCGGAGCAACTGAACCCGATGTGACCGGCGGGGCGCCGCCCCGGTTGTCGGTGGACCGGGGCGGCGCCCGCGTATCGGAGCGGCTAGTGGTCGGCGTGCAGCGCCGTACGGAGCGTCTGGGCGCCCTGTGCGGTGGCGGCGCGGGCGGCACTCGTCGTGGCCAGCGTGTCGAGCATGACGAAGTCGTGGATCATGCCCTGGTAGCGGACCTGGGCGACCGGTACGCCGGCCTGTCGCAGCTTGGCCGCGTACGCCTCGCCCTCGTCGCGTAGCGGGTCGGCCTCCTCGGTGATGACCAGCGCGGGTGGCAGTCCCCGGAGCTGGTCGATGCTGGCCCGCAACGGTGCGGCGGTCGGGTCGTTGCGCCTGCTGGCGTCCGGCAGGTACTGGTCCCAGAACCACATCATCTGCTCCCGGCTCAGGTAGTAGCCGCTGTGGAACTCCCGGTAGCTGCCGGTGTCGAAGTCCGCGTCCGTGACCGGGTACCAGAGCACCTGGTGACGGAACTGCGGTCCGCCACGCTGCTTCGCCAGCAGGGTGATCACCGCGGCGAGGTTCGCGCCGGCCGAGTCCGCGGCGATCGCGATCCGGGACGGATCGAGGTCGAACTCGGTGCCCTGCTCGCTGATCCACTGCGCTACCGCGTAACACTCCTCCAGCGCCGTCGGGAAAGGCGCCTCCGGCGAGCGGCTGTACTCCGGGAAGACCACCGCCGCGTCGGCCTGGACCGCGATCTCCCGGATCAGCCGGTCGTGGGTGAACGAGTCACCGTAGACCCAGCCGCCGCCGTGGATGTAGAGGACGACCGGCATCCCGCCCTGCTGGCCGCCGCGCGAGCGCATCATGTCCTGCGCGAGTCCGCGTACCCGGTGGGTCAGTCTGTTTCCGCTGTCCGTTCCGGCGCCGCCGTGCGGCGGTCGCACGATGCGTACCGGGACCTGGCCGGAGGGTCCCCCGGGAATCATCAGGTTCTCCGAGTCGACAGCCGGTTTGGCGATGCCGCTGGACTGCAGGTCGGTGAGCTTCTCGCGGCCCTCGCTCGGCGGGATCTGGTACAGGAAGGGCGGCTGCGAGGTCATCCGGGCGAACTCCTGCGCGGCGGGCTCGAGTACGACGGTGCCGACTGCCTGAGCCATGGTCGCTCCTCTCACGCAGCAGTGGACATGCTGCGGTGGCGGCTTGCTCTTCGAGGTGCGTACCCGAATTCGGCCGGTCTACCGGGCGGATGGTCGATGTCCGGCCGGGACCCGACGGGTGGTTCTTTGCCGACCCGGCCTGTGGATCATCCCGACTCCGGTGTCCGGTTTGGGACCGGAAGTCCGGGGTTTCGTAGCAGATCAAACCCGTTCTCGGGCGTTTTCCACAGGCGGTCGGGTTATCCACAGGCAACGCCGGAGGTGGGGATGGGGACCTGCGAGCCGGTCCAGGGTGTGTCGGTCACCCCGTACCGACGCCGCCGCTGGAGACCGCGATGCCACCCCGTACCCCTGTCCAATCCGGACCCCGCCTGCCACTGGTCCTGACCTCGGACGGCGAGCTGCTCGACGAACTGCTCCAGCTTGCCGCGGCCGGCGGCACGGAGGTCGAGGTGGTCGCCGACCCGGCCGCGGCCCGATCCCGCTGGGCCGCCGCGCCCCTGGTCATGGTCGGCACCGACCAGGCGCAGGCCTGCCTACGGGCACGGCTGCCGCGCCGCCCCCGAGTGGTGCTGGTCGGCCGGTCCGGGCCGGGTGACCCCGGCTGGGAACTCGCCGAGCTGATCGGAGCCGAGCACGTGGCCATGCTGCCGGCGGCGCAACCGTGGCTGGTGGACCGCTTCGCCGAAGGCGTACCCGGATCGGCCGGCGCCGTGCCCGGTCGGGTGGTCGCGGTCATCGGTGGCCGGGGCGGGGCCGGCGCGAGCGTGTTGGCCGGCGGGCTCGCGGTGACCGCCGCGCGGGGCGGGCTGCACACCCTGCTGGTCGACGCCGACCCGCTCGGCGGCGGGCTCGACCTGGTGCTCGGCTGGGAGCAGATCGAGGGGCTCCGCTGGCCCGCGCTGACCGAGGTCGACGGCCGGGTCGACGCACCGGCCCTGGTCCGGGCGCTGCCCAGCCGAGGTGACCTGGTGATGCTCTCCTGGGACCGGGGAGACCTGTTCAACCTGCCGGCCGAGGCGATGGCGGCCACCATGGACGCCGGCCGCCGGGGCCGCGACCTGGTCGTCGTCGACCTGCCCCGCCAGCTCGACGACTCCGCCGTGATCGCGTTGCAGGCCGCCGACCGGGCCTTTGTCGTGGTACCGGCCGAACTGCGGGCGACCGCCGCGGCGGCTCGGGTGGTCGCCGCGGCCAGCCTGCACTGCGCCGAACTGTCGGTGATCGTGCGCGGGCCGGCGCCCGGCCGGCTCAAGTCCCGCGAGGTCGCCCGCGCGCTCAGCCTGCCGCTCGCCGGCACCCTGCGGCCGGAGCCGGGACTCAGCCGTGGCCTGGAACGCGGCGAGGCGCCCGCGTCCTCCGGCCGGGGACCGCTCGCCCTGCTCTGCCAGCGCCTGCTCACCGAACTCAACGACCTGCCGATGGCGGGTGCGGCATGACCGGCCGTGTCCGCGCCGCCGGTCCCGTCGGATCGGGGCCGGCGGACAACCGACCCCCGTCCGCCGGCCAGGGCGCTGCCGCCGGTGGTCAACTCGCCAGCCGGGTCCGCCGAAAGTTCGCCACCGACGGTACGGCGATCACCCCGGCCGCCGTGGTGGCGGCCGTACGCGACGAGCCCGCCGCCGCGGTCCTGGGCGACACCGCCGTGCTCCGGATGGCCGGACAGGTCCACGACGACCTTGTCGGCGCCGGCCCGCTCGCCCCACTGCTCGCCGACACCGAGGTCACCGACGTGCTGGTGAACGGCGTACGGGTCTGGGTCGACAGGGGACGGGGACTGCAACCGGTGTCGGTCGCATTGGGCGACCGCGACGACGTACGGCGGCTGGCCCAGCGGCTCGCGGCCGGTTGTGGGCGGCGCCTCGACGAGGGATCCCCGTACGTCGACGGGCGGCTGCCGGACGGGACCCGCCTGCATGCCGTACTGCCACCGGTGGCGACCGACGGGCCGTACCTGTCGCTGCGTACCTTCCGGCAGCGCCCGTTCACCCTCGACGAACTCGTACGCCACGGCACCGTGCCCCGGCCGGCGGCAGCACTGCTCGCCGCCGTGGTGGCCGCCCGGTTGGCGTACCTGGTGGTGGGTGGCACCGGATCCGGCAAGACCACCCTGCTCAACACGCTGCTCGGCCTGGTTCCGCCGACCGAACGGATCGTCCTGGCCGAGGACGCCGCCGAACTGCGCCCGGTGCATCCGCACGTGGTCGGCCTGCAGGCCAGGACCGCCAACGTGGAGGGAACCGGCACCGTCGGGCTGAGCGACCTGGTCCGTCAGGCGCTGCGGATGCGCCCGGACCGGATCGTGGTGGGCGAGTGCCGGGGCGCCGAAGTGGTCGATCTGCTCGCCGCGCTCAACACCGGACACGACGGCGGGGCGGGAACCCTGCACGCCAACACCCCGGCTGACGTACCGGCCAGGCTGGAGGCGCTCGGCCTGCTCGGTGGGCTACCCCGAGCCGCCCTGCACGCGCAGGTGACCGCCGCACTCCAGGTGCTGTTGCAGGTACGCCGTACCGAGGCGGGACGGGTGCTGGAAGCCGTCTGCCTACTGCTGCCCAGCGGGCCGGAACGGCTGGTCACCGTCGTACCGGCATGGCGACGAGGTGAGGGTGCGGGACCGGCCGCCACCGCGCTGGCCCGACTCCTCGCCGACCGAGGGGTGCCCGTACCACCGGTGCTGCTCGAACCAGCGGCTCCGGCTCGACCGCAGTTGCCGGCTCGACCGCAGTTGCCGAGCCGGCCGGCGGGAGGTCGGTCGTGATCTCCGGGTGGTGGCTCGTAGCGGCCTGCCTGGTGGTCGCGGCAGGGCTCGTCGCCTGGTCACCAGCGGGGAACCGGGCGCGCTGGCGGGCGATCAACGGGGCGTCGGCCGCGGACACCGACCGGGCTGCCGTCGGGTGGCGGATGGCGGTGCCCGGCTGGGTGGACGGCGCACCCAGGCGGGGTGCGGTGGTTGTCGCCGGGTTGGCGGCGGTTGCGGCAACCCTGCTGGGCGGACCGGTCGCCGGGTTCGCCGGGCTCGCGTACGGCGGGCTCGCGGGACGGGCTGCGCTGCGTCGGCGTACCGGGAGAGTTGCGGAGCGGGCACGCCGCCGGCAACTGGACGGCCTCTGCGCACTCGCCGCCGACCTACGCGCCGGCCTGCCGATCACCAACGCGCTGCCCGCGACCGCCGATCCTGCGGCGGCAGGTGCCGGCGAGTCCCGCCGACACGGTGGCTCCGGTGGTCGCGTGGTCGCCGGCGCGGCAGGTCGAGCGGGTGCCGGCGCGGGCGCTAGCGGCGGTGGGAGTGGACCCGGCGAGCGGATCGACGCGCTGGCCCGAGCGGCCGTCCGGCTCGCGGAGCAGACCGGTGCACCGCTGGCCGATCTGCTGGAGCGGATCGAAGCGGATGCCCGGGCGATGGATCGTGGGCTCTCCGCTGCCGCCGCACAGGCTGCCGGTGCACGAGCGACCGCGATGCTGCTGGCCGGGCTACCCCTGGGTGGCATCGCGCTCGGCTACGGCATCGGCGTCGACCCGCTCGCCGTGCTGCTGCGTACGCCGATCGGGGCCGGCTGCGCGGTCGGCGCGATCGTGCTGCAACTCGCGGGCCTGGCCTGGGCCGACCGGCTGGCCGGCAGCGCCTTGCGGGCGGCCTGATGTCGACCTCGGCGGTGATGGTCCTCGGCCTGGCCGGTGCGGCCGTACTCGTCCTCGTCGCCGGCCGACCCACCGGATGGTCGACCCGGCGCAGGCTGGTCCGACTCGACCTGCTCGGCGACCAGGACACCGCCGGTGGAGACGGTCGGGCTGCTGGAGGCGACGCGACTGCCGCTGCCGGGGACGGCCGGCGGGGTCCGGATCTGATCCGGCTCGGGTCGCTGTTCGGGGGCGTGGCCGTGGCGGTTGTGCTCGGCGGTTGGTCCGGGGCGGTCGCCGGGGTGCTGGCCGGCATCGTGAGCGACCGGCTGTTGCGCCGGCTCGAACCGGCCAGCGCCCGTCGGCACCGGCTGCGCGAGGTCGCCGACCTGCCGCTTGGCGCGGACCTGCTGGCTGCGGCGCTGCGTGCCGGCGCCCCGGTCGACCGGGCGGTGCTGTCCGTTGCCGAGGCTCTCGGCGGTCCGCTCGGTGACCGGCTGCACCGGGTCGGCCGGACCCTGCGCCTCGGTGGCGAACCGGCGGAGGCCTGGGCCCATCTCGGTTCGGTGCCCGGCGGGGACCGGCTCACCTCCGCCGCCGTCCGTACGTCCACCAGCGGTGCGGCGCTCGCCGGAGCGCTGACCCGGCTCGCCGACGACCTGCGTGCCGATCGGGCCGTCACGGTCGAGGCGGCGGCGCGGCGGGCCGGTGTCCTGATCGTGCTGCCGCTCGGGCTGTGTTTCCTGCCCGCCTTCATTCTCGCCGGCCTGGTGCCGGTGATCGTCGCCGTACTCGGCGACGTGCTCTGAAGAATCCCGACGAGGAAGGAAAGACCGTGATCCGCAAACTGAGGGCCCGGCTGCGCGGCGACGCCGGCATGAACACCGCCGAGTACGCCGTCGGCACGCTCGCCGCCGTCGCGTTCGCCGGCATCCTGCTCAAGGTACTGACCTCCGGAAACGTCCAGTCGGCGCTGACTGCCGTGATCGACCGGGCGCTGAAGTGATCGGGCGCCGGTGGGCCGAGGGCGACCGGGGCTCGTTCACCGCTGAGTTGGCGGCCGGCCTGCCGGCGCTGGTGATGCTGCTGCTCGTCGGGCTGGCCGCCGTCGGTGCGGTGACCATGAAGGCCCAGTGTGTGGACGCGGCTCGGGAGGCGGCACTCGCCGCCTCCCGAGGCGAACCCGGGGTGCCGGCCGGAGCGGGTTCCGCGCCGCCGGGCGCCACCGTGTCGGTCGCCGTCGCGGGCGAGCGGGTTGTCGCGACCGTACGCGCACCGATCCGTGTCTTCGGCACCCGACTGCCGAGGCTGACCGTCACCGCGAACGCGGTGGCCGCCGTGGAACCCGGAAACCCGGAGCCGCTGTCATGACCAGGTCCGTGTTCGGGCACAACGATCGGGGGAGCGCCTCGCTGTGGCTGCTTGCGGTCGGGTTGACGCTGGTCATGGCCGGTATGGCCGGGGCGTCGGTGGGTGCGGCCAGGGTCGCCAAACACCGGGCGAGGGTGGCCGCCGACTTCGGCGCGCTGGCCGGCGCCGCCCGTACGCTCGACGGCCCGGCCGCGGCCTGCGCGCGAGCGGCCGAACTGGTCGACGTCAACGGTGGCCGGATGCTCGACTGCACAGTGGACGGACTCGACCTGCAACTCGTGGCCGAGATCGCGGTGACCCCACTACCTGGGCTGACCCGGGTCGCCCGAGCTTCCGCCCGCGCCGGCCCGGCACGGGGCTGACGCACCCCCCGCTAATCCCCGAAGACAAAGTGGCAGACCTGCCGGTTGGCAGGTCTGCCACTGGGCCGCTTCGAGTTGAGCCGTCCGAGGCGCCCTCGCCGAGCTGCCCGAATCGGTCAACCTCGGGTCGGAATGACCTGACGCGGCGGCTCGGTCACGACCCGGGGCTGGGGATCAACCTGGACCGGCAGGGCCGGCCGGAGGTGCCGCTGCCGGGCGAGCAGCACGCTCGCGACAATGACCTGCACCGCCAGGATGGCTGCCTGCGTCCCGGGTGACTTGACGGTCAACAGTGCCATTGTCATGTTCACGCCGAGGTGGACCGCAATCGACGCCGTGACCCCGGCAAGCTCGTACGCGTAACCGGTGAGCAGCGCCATCGGGAAGACGCTGAGCGTGAACAGCAGCCCGCTCCAGCTGACCAGACCGAATTCGGCCTGGAGAGTCCCGTCGATGAAGAACAGCGGCAGATGCCACACCGCCCAGGCGGCACCGAGCAGCAGACCGGCCTGGAGGCGGCCCAACGACGCGAGCAGTCGCGGATAAGCGGTGCCACGCCAACCGGGCTCCTCGGCCAACGGACCGGCGATCAGCATGCTGACGAAAAACGGCACCGGTCCGCCGACGGTGGCGATGAGATCCCGCCCCTCGGTCAAGCTCACCACGGGACCACCCAGGAGTTCCGCGAGCAGCGCGGCCGCCACCACGGTTGCCGAAGCCAGCACCAGCATCGGCAGCGCCCAGAACAGTCGTACGCCCAGCCGGGTCCGCACCGTACGAGCGGGTACGGGTTCACGGCGGCGGGCGCGGCGCGTACGGACCACTATCGCGCCGACCACCGGGCCGAAGCCGCCGAGCAGGTACGGAACCGCGGTGGGGGAACTCGTCGCCGATCCACCGAGGACGATCGCGAAGAGCCAGAAGACGAAGGTCCAGCTGAACGTGACAGCCCAGAAAATGGCAAGGCCGGTTCGCTGACGAACGGGGGCTGCGATAGTCACGCCGTTTTCCCTTTCATGAGTGGCGCAGGACGGGATTCCGAGTTCCCGCCATGCCGGGGACGTGCGGAAACTGCGACTGAAGGCATTCGATGGAACGGTCCGACTTGAGGCGTTCGAGTTTCCGAACCGTCAGGGAGAATCCGTCCGCGGTGCGGTTCGGACCTCCCGGGATGGTTCCCTGAGCCGGTGCGCGAGCCAGCCGCTCACCTGCGCGAGCAGGTCGGGGTCGACCGGTTGGCGCAGCAACCGTGGGTAGGAGCGCACCGACGCGGGACCGGGATCACGGCGTAGCGAGTGGGTCAGGTCGGGAATCCGGTGCACGTTGACGTCGCCGCGTACGAGCCGGCGGATCTCGTCCAGGTCCGCCGGGTCGACCTGGATGTCCTTGCCGCCGGTGATCGCCAGGACGGGGACCTCGATCCTCGCCAGGTCCGGACGCGGATCGTGGCGGAGCATCTCCCGCATCCACCGGGCGTTCGTCCGCATCCCGGCGACCCGCACCACGTCGGCATCGCTTGCCTTGATCCGAGCGAGCTGCCGGTTGGCCAGTGCTCGCAGCGCCGGCAGCAGCAGCCGTACGGGCGCAGGCAGATCGCGGGCGATCATCGCGGCCTGCCAGCGCAGCGCGTCCTCGCCCAGGCGGGCGAAGCCGGCCAGCAGCACCACCGCGCCAACCTCCGGACACGAGCCGAGCGACATCGCGTGGACGGCACCCTCGCTGTGCCCGACCACCGCAATCGCATCCGCCCGAATGTCGGGTCGCCCGGCCAGGGCACGCAGTGCGGCGGCGGCGTCGCGTCGGTTGTCGACGAACCCGGTCGTACGCCAATCGCCAGCGGTGGCTCCGACGCCGCGCCGGTCATAACGCAGCGTCGCGATGCCGTTGTCCGCGAGCGCGGCGGCCAGCGGCGGTCCGAGTTCCATCCGGGGCCGGCCGGGGATGTTGGCGTCACGGTCCAGGCGCCCCGAGGCGTGCAGCAGCAGGACGGCCGGGTGCGGTCCGGCGCCCGTGGGCAGGGTCAGCGTGCCGACCAGGGGAAGTCCGTCGTCGGCGGTGGCGGTCATGTCGACGTCCCGCATGTCCCACCTCCCATCATTCTCGGCTTTGGGAACATTATCAGCGATGAGAACATTATCGTATGTGGGAACATGGGGTCATGGCAACTGCGGACCTTCTCCTGCATCCCGTCCGGATGCGCATCCTGCAAGCGCTGTTCGACGCCGATCCGTTGACCACCGCACAGCTACGCGACCGCCTACCCGACATCCCACCTGCGACGATGTACCGGCACATCGCCGTGTTGACCGACGCGGGCGTGCTTGAGGTGGTGGACGAGAAACGCGTACGCGGCACGGTGGAGCGCAGCTACCGGGTACGCAAGGAGGAGGCGGTGGTCGACCCCGCGGCGCGGGCGGCCATGACGCGGGAGGACCACCTGCGGGCGTACACCACGTTCTCGGCATCGCTGATGGGGGACTTCGACCGCTACCTCGCCCACGAGAACGCCGACCCCAACGTGGACGGCGTGGTCTACCGGCAGGCAGCGGTGTGGCTGACCGAGGAGGAGTTCGCCACGCTGGTCGAGGAGATCGAGAGCGCCGTCCTCGCCCGGGTCGGCCACCCCAGGGGCGACGGCCGCATCCGTCGGGTCGTCAGCCTGGTTGTGGTCCCGGACCAACCCAGGACGAAAGCGGACACGAAGCGGCTGGCCGACTGAGCCGGTCCGGGCCGCTGGCTCGGAGCGCGGGCTGTGGTCGATCACTGCCCCTGGAGGGGTAGGAAACAACCACAGCCGGCGACGTCACCAGGTTGGTGTCAGGGGCGGGTGCCGGGTCCGAAGTACGTGGTGGCGACATGGTCGAAGGCCTCGGTCGCGAGGCCGGTGCCTGTGGGGCCAGCCGTGGTCAGCGGCCGGTGCCGTCGGCAGCGGCGCGCAGCGCCGAGGCGCTGAGGATCTGGTGGATGCCGTGCAGTTGCTCGTTCATCCGGTGCAGCTGCTCGGCCTGGGCCAGGGTGGCGTACGCCTGACTGAGCGAGATCTGCTGGTCCACCGTGAGGTTGTCCTGGTCGACGCCGTAGAGCAGGTCGACGGTCTCGGCGATGGTGTCGGCCACCTCGTCCTCCTCGGACAGCTATGGAAGCGCTCCCAAGCAGGGTACCCATACGGGCGGTCATCCATACAGATGAATCAGGCGGATTCCTCGGCCAGGTTCGTCAGCACCACGTCCAGCACCTTGACCGCCTCCGCCTTGGCCAGCGGGTTGTTGCCGTTTCCGCACTTCGGCGACTGTACGCACGACGGGCAGCCGGACTCGCAGCCGCACTCGCTGATGGCGTCCCGCGTCGCCGTCAGCCACTCCGCCGCCGCGTGGTACGCCCGCTCGGCGAAACCGGCCCCGCCGGGATGCCCGTCGTAGACGAATACCGTCGGCGCACCGGTGTCCGGGTGGATCCCGGTGGAGAGCCCACCGATGTCCCAGCGGTCGCAGGTGGCGATCAGCGGCAGCAGGCCGATCGCGGCGTGCTCGGCCGCGTGCAACGCACCCGGTACGTCGGCCACCTCCACCCCGGCCTGGGTGAGGGCGTTCAGCGACACGGTGAACCAGACCGCGACCGTACGCAGCTCGCGGGCGGGCAGGTCCAGCGGGCGGGTGTCCAGCACCTCGCCGGAGGCGAGCCGCCGCCGCTGGTACGACACCACCTGGCTGGTCACGTCCACCTCGCCGAGGAACAGCCCGACCGGCCCGGCGTCCCGGTACGACCGCACCGACACCACCCCGAGCGAGGTGACGTCCCGGGCGTGGGTGGACCAGTCCGGCTCCTCGGCGTGCACCAGCGCGCACGCGTCGTCCAGGTCCAGGTTGTCCACCACGTACGAGACGCCCTGGTGCAGGTAGACCGCGCCGGAGTGGAGCATGAAGTGGGACGAGGCCGGGTCGACGGTGCCGAGCAGCCGCCCGGTGGCCGTCTCGACCACCGAGATCGGTGCGCCACCCGTGCCGCGCAGGTCCACCTCGGGGCGCCCGGTGTGCCGCCAGTACCAGCCGGTCGGGCGCTGCCGCAGCGCGCCCGACTCGACCAGGGCGGCCACCGCCTCCGCCGCCCCCGGCCCGAACAGCGGCAGGTCGGCCTGGGTCAGCGGGGCCTCGGAGGCCGCGCAGCAAAGCTGCGGCCCGAGCACGTACGGGTTGGCCGGGTCGAGCACGGTCGCCTCGACCGGTCGCCCGAACAGTGCCTCCGGATGGTGCACCAGGTACGTGTCCAGCGGGTCGTCCCGTGCCACCAGCACGGCGAGCGCCTCGCCGCCGGAACGCCCCGCCCGCCCGGCCTGCTGCCAGAGCGACGCCCGGGTCCCCGGCCAGCCGCAGATCAGCACCGCGTCCAGTCCGACCAGGTCGACGCCGAGTTCGAGCGCGTTGGTCGAGGCGAGTCCGAGCAGGTCACCGTGGAGCAGCGCCCGTTCCAGTTTCCGCCGGTCCTCGCGCAGGTAGCCGGCCCGGTACGCGGCCACCCGACTGCCGAGGCCGGGCACCGCCTCGTCCAGTGATCGGCGGGCGGTGCTGGCGACCACCTCGGCGCCGCGTCGGGACCGGACGAACGCGAGCGTACGCACACCCGCGGCGACGGTGTCGCTGAGCAGGTCGGCGGTTTCCCGCAGGGCGGAGCGCCGGACCGGTTCCGCCTCGGTGAGTTCGACCGCGTCGGGCGAGGGCGGCAGCAGCGGCGGCTCCCAGAGCGCGAACGTGACCCCGCCCCGGGGGGACGAGTCCTCGGTGACCGCGGTCACCGGCAGCCCGGTCAGCCGCTCGGCGGCGTTCGCCGGGTCACCGGAGGTGGCCGAGGCCAGCACGAAGACCGGGGAGCGGGGCACACCGTCGACGGTGGGTCCGTACCGGGCGGCCTGGCGGCGCAGCCGGCGCAGCACATGCGCCACGTGCGAGCCGAACACCCCCCGGTACGTGTGGCACTCGTCGACCACCACGAACGCCAGCCGGCGCAGGAACGTCGCCCAGTGGCCGTGTCCGGGCAGGATGCCGTGGTGCAGCATGTCCGGGTTGGTCAGTACGAACCGGGAGTGCTTGCGGATCCACTCCCGCTCGGCGCGCGGGGTGTCGCCGTCGTAGCTCGCCGGGCGTACGCCGTCGAGGTCGAGGGCGGCGATGGCGCGCAACTGGTCGGCGGCGAGTGCCTTGGTCGGTGCCAGGTAGAGCACGGTCGCGCGCGGGTCGGTGAGCAGGGTGGCCAGCGCCGGCAACTGGTACGCCAGCGACTTGCCCGATCCGGTGCCGGTGGCGACGATCACGTGCTGGCCGCCGTACGCCAGGGTGGCCGCCTCGGCCTGGTGCTGCCAGGGGGTGACCACGCCGCGCCCGACGAACGCCGCCCGCAGTGGCTCCGGCACCCAGCCCGGCCACGGTACGGACTGCCCGGCGCTGGCCGGAACCCGCTCGACGTGGGTGACCGGATCGGTCCGGGTTCGGGCCCGTAGCTGTCGCAGCAACTCGGCCGGGCCGGGGGTGGGGCCACCGGCCGGACGGGGCCGATCGGCCTCGGCGGATACTGTGGCTGCGGTGGTCACGCCCTGCACTCTCGCACCGACCCGCCGGAATCGGAAAGCGGGGGCACGGGACGGGCAGTGGGCACCGAGGGTCAGGTAGGCGACGCTCCGGCTCGGTGCGGCGCCGGCCGGACGATGGTTAGATGCCCATGAGCATTCCTGGCGGGAGCCGCCCGGTCGGGCCGGCATCAGCCGGAGAGGTAGTCGAGGAGGACGGATGGAGCTGTCGCTGACGACCCGCACCATCGCCGAGCACGCGGTGCTGGAGGTCGGTGGCGAGGTGGACGTCTACACCGCCCCTCGACTCCGGGAACGGCTGATCGAGATGGTCGACGGCGGTGCCCGGCAGGTCGTGGTGGACCTGAGCCGGGTCGACTTCCTCGACTCCACCGGTCTCGGTGTGCTGGTCGGCGCCCTGAAGCGGCTGCGCGCGGTCGGCGGCACCTTCGGGCTGGTCTGCGACAAGGAACCGCTGCTCAAGATTTTCCGGATCACCGCGCTGGACCAGGTATTCCCGCTCTACCCCACGATCGACGCGGCGACGGCGCCGGGCGCGGCGAACCCCACCGCGTGATGTCGACCGTCCGGTTGTCTTTCTCTCCGGCGCCGGTGCACGTCCGCACCGCGCGCCTGGTCGGGGTCGCGGTCGCCCGCCGGGCCGGCGTCGCCGAGGAACTGCTCGACGAGGTACGCCTGGCCATCGGCGAGGCCTGCACCCGCGCGGTCGCCCTGCACCGCCAGTACGGTCTCAGCGACCTGGTGCAGGTCGAGATGTCCGACGGCGGTTCCTACACGGTGCGGGTCACCGACCGGGCACCGATCGAAGCCGGCCTGGGCCTGGCCGCGCTGCCCCCGGACGAGTTGGCCGACGAGTCGCTGACCGACGAGGCGCTCACCGTCGGCGTGGGCTTCGCCCTGCTCGCGGGCTTCGTCGAGGACCTTCAGGTGCGCCCGGTGGACGAGGGCATCGGCACCGAGGTGCGGATGGTCTGGCCGGTCGGCCGCTGACCGGTCACCCCCGGTCGCAGTCTCCATAGCAGATCAACTCCACTAGTACAGCGACGAAGATCATTGCGACACGGTGGGTGGTAATTGTGACCTCCAACACTGCGGACGGCTAGAGTACCCGGGGTTATCAGCAAGTGCCCTGGTCCCGCGCTCGCGTGATCGGGTGGTCACCGCTGAGCTGAAGCCTGGCCCGGCGGAGACGCTTGCGAACCGTGACTCCACGTGTGGAGAAGCCGGGCCGGTCTCGTCCGCCGGCCGGCGCGAGTGTTGGGTACAGGAGGACATAGATGTCCACGACCTTCGCCGCCGAAAGCGGCGGGTTGTCCCTCACCGATCAGAACCTGTCGTACGTCATCATCGCCGCGGTCATCGCGCTGGTGGCGCTCGGCTTTGCCGCCGCCCTGACCAGGGCGGTACTGGCAACCGGTAGGGGCACCACAAACATGCAGGAGATCGCGGCAGCGGTCCAGGAGGGCGCGTCGGCGTACCTCTTCCGACAGTTCAGAACCCTCGCGATCTTCGTCGTACTGGCGGTGGTGCTGCTGTTCCTGCTGCCGGTCCACGACACCGACAACGAGACCCTGGTGAAGATCGGCCGCTCGGCCTTCTTCGTGGTCGGCGCGGTGTTCAGCGCGTTCATCGGCGGTGCCGGAATGGCCCTGGCCACCCGCGCCAACCTGCGGGTGGCCGCCGCCGCCCGGGAACACCAGGGGGGCAGGGAGAAGGCGATGCAGATCGCCTTCCGGACCGGTGGCGTCGTCGGCTTCCTCACCGTCGGGCTCGGCCTGTTCGGTGCCGCGCTGGTCGTGGTGCTGTTCCGGGCCGACGCGCCAACCGTGCTGGAGGGCTTCGGCTTCGGTGCCGCGCTGCTGGCCATGTTCATGCGGGTCGGCGGTGGCATCTTCACCAAGGCCGCCGACGTCGGCGCGGACCTGGTCGGCAAGGTCGAGCAGGGCATCCCCGAGGACGACCCGCGCAACGCGGCGACCATCGCCGACAACGTCGGCGACAACGTCGGTGACTGCGCCGGCATGGCCGCCGACCTGTTCGAGTCGTACGCGGTGACCCTGGTCGCCGCACTGATCCTCGGCCGGGCCGCGTTCGGCCAGGACGGCCTGGTCTTCCCGCTGATCATCTCCACCATCGGGGTGATCGTGGCGATCGTCGGGGTGTTCATCACCCGGCTGCGCGCCTCCGACCGGTCCGGGCTGACCGCGATCAACCGGGCCTTCTACGCCTCCGCGGTGCTGTCCGCGGTCCTGGTAGCGGCGATGTCCTTCGTCTACCTGCCGGCGACCTGGGCCGAACTGCTCGGCGCCGAGTGGCGTACGCAGCTCGGCGTCACGGGTGACCTGCCGCTCGGTCCCCGCTGGGTGGCCATCGGCGCAGTGGTCATCGGCATCGTGCTCGCCGCCGCCATCCAGGCGCTGACCGGCTACTTCACCGAAACCAACAAGCGCCCGGTGCAGGACATCGGCAAGAGCTCGCTGACCGGCCCGGCCACCGTCGTACTCGCCGGCATCAGCATCGGGCTGGAGTCGGCGGTCTACTCCGCACTGCTGATCGCGGCCGGCGTCTTCGGCGCGTTCCTGCTCGGCGGCACCTCGATCGTGCTCTCGCTGTTCGCGGTGGCGCTGGCCGGCACCGGCCTGCTCACCACCGTCGGCGTGATCGTGGCCATGGACACCTTCGGCCCGATCTCGGACAACGCCCAGGGCATCGCCGAGATGTCCGGCGACATCGACGAGGCCGGCGCCCGTACGCTCACCGAGCTGGACGCCGTCGGCAACACCACCAAGGCGATCACCAAGGGCATCGCGATCGCCACCGCGGTGCTCGCCGCGACCGCCCTGTTCGGGTCGTACACCGACACGCTGCGTTCGGCGTACGCCGACGCTGGTGTGGGTGACGTCGGCGCCGAGATCCTGAACGCGCTGAACGTGGCCAACCCGCGCAACCTGGTCGGCCTCATCATCGGTGCGGCGGTGGTCTTCCTCTTCTCTGGGCTGGCCATCAATGCGGTCTCCCGCTCGGCCGGTGCCGTGGTGATGGAGGTACGCCGGCAGTTCCGTGAGCTGCCCGGCATCATGGACCGCACCCAGCGCCCCGAGTACGGCAAGGTGGTCGACATCTGCACCCGGGACGCCCAGCGCGAGCTGGTCACCCCCGGTCTGCTGGCCATCCTCGCCCCGATCGCGGTCGGCTTCGGCCTCGGTCCGGGCGCGCTGGCGTCGTACCTGGCCGGTGCGATCGGTGCCGGCACCCTGATGGCGGTCTTCCTGGCCAACTCCGGTGGGGCCTGGGACAACGCCAAGAAGCTGGTCGAGGACGGCGCCTACGGCGGCAAGGGTTCCGCCTCGCACGAGGCGACCATCATCGGTGACACCGTCGGTGACCCGTTCAAGGACACCGCCGGTCCGGCGATCAACCCGCTGATCAAGGTGATGAACCTGGTCTCGCTGCTGATCGCGCCGGCCGTGGTGGCGTGGAGTGTCGGGGGTGACCGGAACACCCCGTTGCGGATCGCGGTGGCGCTGGTCGCCGTACTGATCGTGGTGGGTGCGATGGTGTGGAGCAAGCGCAAGCCGATCGCGATGTCGGACGACGACTCCGGTTCGGGTGCCACGGGTAGCGCCGAGCAGCGCACCGAGACGATCACCGCCTGATCCAGGGTTCGTGGCTCGGGGACGGGCCCCTCGGCACCGCTGCGGCGGTAACGAGGGGCCCGTCCTTCGGGCTCGGGCGGCGAGGGCGTACGGCTGTGCCACCGCAGCGTCCGGCGCAACCCGTACGCTGCAACGCATGCGTACGCCCCGCGCGCCGGCCGCCGGGATTCTCCCGGCGGTCCTGTGCACCCTCGTGTTGCTGACCGGATGTGCTGGGGGCCCGACGGCACCGGCCTGGGCGGCGTCGGTCTGCGAGGCGTTAGCCCCCTGGCGACTTGAGATCAATGCCCTGACCAGCAGCGCTCAGCAGCAGATGACGGCGCAGACGACACCCGCGCAGGCCAAGGAGAACCTGGTCCGGATGATGGCTGGTGCGGAACAGGCGAGCGAGACGGCCCGCCGTGGGGTGGCCGACGCGGGTGTACCCGACGTTGCCCAGGGTGAAGAGGTCTCCCGTGGTTTCCTCGACTCGCTCACCGAGGTCCGCGACGCGTACGGCAAGGCCAGGCGGACGATCGAGGGGCTGAGCATCGGCCAGTCGGGTCCGTTCTACGACGGGGTGAAGGCGGCCGTGGACACCCTCAACGAGGAGTACGACGCGAGCTCGCTGGACACCAGCAAACTTGATTCACCCGAGTTGAAGCAGGCCTTCGACGAGGTCCCGGAGTGTCGCTGACCACGCCATCCCCTGATTCACCGCCGGTGGAGTCCTCCGGACCACCGGCGGGGGAGGCGCTGGCACTGATCCCGCCCGATCCACCCGATCCGCCGGTTTTGCTCGACCCGGTGCATCCACCCGAGCCGATCGACCCGGCAGAGCCGGCCGAGCCGCTGGAGGCGGCAGAGCCGGCCGAGCCGCTGGAGGCGGCCGAGCCGCTGGAGGCGGCCGAGCCGCTGGAGGCGGCCGAGCCGCTGGAGGCGGCAGAGCCGGCCGAACCGGTGGAAGCGGTGGTCGGGGTCGGCCCGTCGGCGTCGTCGGAGTTGGTGGTTCCGCCGGTGCGGCAGTTGTCGCTGTTCGGGGTGGAGGCGACCGATCCGTCGCCGGCCGATCTCACCGGACTGCTCGTCGGCCCGGGACAGGTGGTCCGGATGGGTGGGACGGCCAGGGTCTCGGTGGTGGTCGACGCCGCCTGGCGGGTGCACGTGCTCGTCGCCGAACTGGCCCTGCGCGGCCTGCACGCGAGCTGGGAGCCGACCGAGGACCAACAGCACGAGGTACGCACGTCGTACGCGACCACGCTCGCTCCGCTCGCCCGGAGTTGGTTGCGCGGTACGGCGAAACGACCGCCAGCCGGACTGCACCTCAACGGGCGCCGGCTGCGACTGTGGGTGGCCGCGGCGGGCAGCCCCGAACCGCCCGGTTTCCTGCTCCGGCTCGGCGACACCGAGGAGAGCTGCTGGGAGGCGGTCGGGGCGGCGCTCGCCGCGATCGGGCTGCCGGCCGTACTGTTGCTTCCCCGGGCCGGGGGTCCGGCGTACCGGATCACCGGGCGACGCCGGTTGGCCCGGCTGGTGGAACTGGTGGGTGAACGGCCGGCGGCCGCGCCCGCGGCCATCTGGCCGACTCTTGCCGTTTAGAGGGCTTTTGGCGGTTTACCGCCTTTCAATCCCGTTTTTCCGCTTTAATACTTCCAGTGTTCATTCGGGGGCAATCCGGCTCACTGTCCGATGGCGGACAGCCGATCGGAGATTTGGGAGTTAATCCACCAAATAACGGCATTCAGCGGAGATCGTAGCGGCTAATGGATCCAGGCCGATTCATCGTCGGTGTACGGTGTCGCCGTCCGGGATGAACCACCGAGCCGGCTCCGGGGTACAGCGTTCGCCCTGCTCCACGGGGGTCTTCGCGGCCCGCGCAACCCGGACGCCGCGCAGCGCGTTACGTTGGACGTTCAACGCGGCGCCGCAGTGTGGCAGCCCGGTCGGAAGGCGGACCACGGTGGTCCGCGGGACGAGAAGTCGTGAGTGAGGTCGGGGAGAGACGTGCCGAGTAACGCCAAGAGCACCCGTCTGGTCATCGTCGAGTCACCGGCGAAGGCCAAGACGATCTCGGGCTATCTCGGCCCGGGCTACATCGTCGAGGCCAGCCTGGGGCACGTCCGTGACCTGCCGCGCAACGCCGCCGACGTACCCGCCAAATACAAGAAGGAACCGTGGGCCCGGCTCGGCGTCGACGTCGACCACGGCTTCACCGCGCTCTACGTCGTCTCCGCCGACCGCCGCCAGCAGATCGCCAAGTTGACCAAGCTGGCCAAGGAGGTCGACGAGGTCTACCTCGCCACCGACGAGGACCGCGAGGGCGAGGCGATCGCCTGGCACCTGGTCGAGACGCTCAAGCCGCGCGTCCCGGTCAAGCGGATGGTCTTCCACGAGATCACCCGGCCGGCGATCCAGGCCGCGGTGGCCAACCCCCGGGAGATCGACCAGGACCTGGTCGACGCACAGGAGGCCCGCCGCATCCTCGACCGGCTGTACGGCTACGAGGTCTCCCCGGTGCTCTGGAAGAAGGTCATGCCGAGGTTGTCGGCAGGCCGGGTCCAGTCGGTGGCGACCAGGATCGTGGTCGAGCGGGAACGGCAGCGGATGGCCTTCCGTACCGCCGAATACTGGGACATCCTGGCCACCCTCGCCGTGGCCCAGGCCGGCGAGGGCCCACGTACGTTCCACGCCACCCTGATCGGACTCAACGGCGACCGGATCGCCACCGGCCGGGATTTCGAACCGACCACCGGGAAGGTGAAGCCGGGCGCCGGGGTGACCCACCTCGACGGCGACGGTGCCCGTGGGCTCGCCGCCCGCCTCGACGGGCGGCCGTTCACCGTCACCCGGGTCGAGGAGAAGCCCTACCGGCGCCGGCCGTACGCGCCGTTCATCACCTCCACCCTCCAGCAGGAGGCGGCCCGGAAGCTGCGCCTGTCGTCCCAGCAGACGATGCGCACCGCCCAGCGGCTGTACGAGAACGGCTACATCACCTATATGCGTACCGACTCGGTGAACCTGTCGGAGACCGCCATCGCGGCGGCCCGCCGGCAGATCGCCGAGCTGTACGGCGAGCGCAACGTGCCGCCGGAGCCGCGCCGCTACACCGGCAAGGTGAAGAACGCCCAGGAGGCGCACGAGGCGATCCGCCCGGCCGGCGACCACTTCCGTACCCCGGGTGAGGTGGCGAACGAACTGTCCGGCGAGGAGTTCCGGCTCTACGAGCTGATCTGGCGCCGGACCATCGCCTCCCAGATGACCGACGCGGTCGGCTCCAGCGTCTCGGTCCGGATCCGCGCGGTCACCACGGCCGGCGAGGAGGCCGACTTCGGCGCCACCGGCAAGACCATCACCGATCCGGGCTTCCTGCGGGCGTACGTGGAGTCCTCCGACGACGAGAACGCCGAGGCGGAGGACGCCGAACGGCGGCTGCCGAACCTGGTCAAGGACCAGCCGCTGACCGCCGAACAACTCGCCGCGACCGGGCACACCACCCAGCCGCCGGCCCGCTACACCGAGGCGTCGCTGGTCAAGTCGCTGGAAGAACTGGGCATCGGCCGGCCGTCGACGTACGCGTCGATCATGCAGACGATCCAGGACCGGGGGTACGTGTTCAAGCGCGGTCAGGCGCTGATCCCGTCCTTCCTGGCGTTCGCGGTGGTCGGCCTGCTGGAGCAGCACTACCCGCGCCTGGTCGACTACAACTTCACCGCCGCGATGGAGAACGAGCTGGACGAGATCGCCGGTGGCGACCACGCCGCGGTGGACTTCCTCACCTCGTTCTACTTCGGCAGCGACGTGGCCGGCGACGACTCGGTGGCCCGCTCCGGTGGGCTGAAGAAGATGGTCACCGAGAACCTGAGCGACATCGACGCGCGCAGCGTCAACTCGATCCCGCTGTTCCGTGACGACGAGGGCCGCGACGTCGTGGTCCGGGTCGGCCGCTACGGGCCGTACCTGCAACGCACCCTGGCCGGTCCGGAGGTGGAGGCGCCCGCGCCGACCGCCGCACAGACCGGTGGCGAGGACGGCGGTCAGCCGGAGGACGGTGGACCGTCGGGGGACAGGGTGTCGATCCCGGAGGGTGTCGCGCCGGACGAGCTGACCCCGGAGAAGGTCAACGAGTTCTTCCTCGGCGGCGGTGGTGAGCGCAAGCTCGGCGAGCACCCGGAGACCGGTGAGCCGATCCTGCTCAAGTCCGGCCGCTTCGGCCCGTACGTCTCCAGTGGTGACCGCAAGTCGTCGCTGCTCAAGTCGCAGTCGCCGGACGACATTTCGCTCACCGAGGCGTTGCGGTTGCTCACCCTGCCCCGGGTGGTGGGGCTGGCGCCGGACGGTGCGGAGGTGCTCGCTGCCGCCGGCCGCTACGGCCCGTACGTCAAGCAGGGCGACGAGTTCCGCTCGCTGGACTCCGAGGACAAGATCTTCACGGTCACGTTGGAGGAGGCGCTGGCGCTGCTCGCCGCGCCGAAGACCCGACAGCGGCGGGCTGCCGCACCGCCGTTGCGGGAGATGGGTGCCGACCCGTTGACCGAGAAGCCGCTGGTCATCAAGGACGGCCGGTTCGGCCCGTACGTGACCGACGGGGAGGTCAACGCGTCGCTGCGGCGGGGCCAGACCCCGGAGTCGCTGACCCTCGAAGAGGCCTCGGAGATGCTCGCCGACAAGCGGGCCAAGGGGCCGGCGCCGAAGAAGGCCGCGGCGAAGAAGACGACGGCCAAGAAGGCTCCGGCGAAGAAGGCGACCGCGGCGGCCGGGACGGACACCCCGGCGAAGAAGACGACCGCGAAAAAGGCCGCACCCCGGAAGGCGGCGCCGCGAAAGGCGACGGCCGCGAAATCGACCACCGCGACGAAGAAGGCCGCTCCGGCGAAGGCGACCGACCGGGCCGAGTAACTGAACGGGTGAATGGCCGCCGGATCGGATTTTCCGGTTCGGCGGCATGCCTTACGCTCCACCGGTGGTGCGACGGGGGATATTCGGTGGACATCGGCAGACAATGCTGTTGTTTTCGGCCGCATTGGCAGTGGTGCTGATCGGTCTCGGTGGTGTCGGTCTCAGCACCGGCTGGTGGGGTGGTTCGGCACCGGGTACGTCGGTGTGGGTGGGTGCGCCGTCCGGTTCGCCGGGGGCATCCTCCGGTGGCGCGGCGACGTCGAACGTGCGGCTGGACGCGCAGGGCCGGCGGTTGTTCACCGTGCTGGGCGCGGGTGACGTACTGGTCCATCCGGCCGTGTCGGAGCAGGCCAAACGGGATGCGGCCCGGACCGGCCGACCCGGCGGCTTCGACTTTCTGCCGATGTTCGAGCCGGTCGCGCCGGCCATCGCCGCAGCCGACCTGGCCATCTGCCACCTGGAGATCCCGCTCGCGCCGGCTGCCGGTCCGTTTCTCGGCTATCCGCAGTTCAGCGCCCCGCCCCAGGTGGTCGACGGCCTGAAGCGGGCCGGTTTCGACGCCTGCTCGACCGCCTCGAACCACACCATGGACCAGGGCGCGCAGGGGGTGACCCGGACGCTGGACGCGCTCGACGCGGCCGGGCTCGGCCACTCCGGGAGCGCCCGCAACGCCCAGGAGGCGGGCACGCCGAGGATCTACCAGGCGGCCGGGGTCAAGGTAGGGCACCTGTCGTACAGCCTGAATTTCAACGGGTTGCAGCGGCCGGCGGGCAAGCTGTGGATGGCCAACCTGATCGAGCCGGACAAGATCCTGGCCGCGGCGGGCCGGCTGCGTGCGGCCGGCGCCGAGATCATCGTGCTCAGCCTGCACTGGGGTACGGAATACCAGCATCTGCCGGACGCCGCCCAGTTGAACTGGGTGCAGCCGCTGATCAACTCTCCCGATATCGACCTGATCCTCGGACACCACGCGCACGTGGTCCAGCCATTCGAGCAGTTTGGCGACAAGTGGGTTGTTTACGGCATGGGTAATCAATTAGCGCGACATTCCGACCCGGTGAACGACAACCGCGAGGGTGTCATGGCGAAAATTACCTTTACGGAAATTGCCCCGAAAAAGTGGAAGATAACCGAGGCTGCGGCAATTCCGATCTGGACCGAACTCACACCCGACATCCGGCTGGTCGACCTCGCCGCCGCACTCGCCGACCCGACCCTGCCGCAGGCCCGTCGCGAGGTCTACCAGGGTGCGTACGAGCGGATCACCGGCTACCTGAACGCGCGTGGCGCCGCCGACGACGGGCTGAAGGTGCTGTCCCGTACCGGCTGACGGTGCGGGACCGCCCCGAGGCGACGGGCATGGGCTCAGGCGCCGAGGACCCGCTCGGTGTAGGCGTTGGCGAAGACCCGTGAGGGATCGAGCCGGTCCCGTACGGCCACGAAGTCGTCGAACCTCGGGTACGCCGGCCGCAGCGACTCGGCGTCCCGGTAGTGCAGCTTGCCCCAGTGCGGCCGACCGCCCCACTCGATCACGAGCCGTTCGAACGCCCGGAAGTACGGCTCGTACGGCGCCCCGACGTACTGGTGGATCGCCAGGTACGCGGACTCCCGCTGGTAGCCGTGCGACAGCCAGATGTCGTCCGGCGCGGTGAACCGCACCTCGACCGGGAACAGCACCTTGAACGGCAGTCCGTCGACCACCCGGCGCAGCGCCGCTAGCGCCTCGGGCAGGACGGCGCGCGGCACGCCGTACTCCATCTCGGTGAAGCGGACCCGGCGCGGGGTGCAGAACACCCGGTCGGAGCGGCCGGTGTAGGTCCGGGCGGTGAGCGCGCGGGCCGAGATCGCGCTGATCGGCGGCACCAGTGCGGGCACCGCCCGACCCAGCCGGCAGGCCCCGGCGAAGACGGTGTTGGACAGGAACTCGTCGTCGAGCCAACCCCGGAACCGGGGCAGCGGCCGGTCGTCGGCCGGCACCCGGTTGTTCGTCTTGACCTGCACCCGGTCGGTGTACGGGAACCAGTAGAACTCGAAGTGGTCGTTGCCGGCGATCAGGTCGGGCAGGTCGGCCAGGACCGCCGCCAGCGGTGCCGGCCGCTCGTCGGCCCGCAGCACGAACGCGTCCACGCAGCGCAGGGTGACCTCGGTGATGACGCCCAGCGCGCCCAGTCCGACCCGGGCGGCGGCGAACAGCTCGGGGTCGTTCTCGGCGGAGCAGTGCCGTACCTCCCCGGTGCCGGTGACCAGGGTGAGCGCGGTGACGAAGGTGGAGAGGCAGCCGTAGCCGGCTCCGGTGCCGTGGGTGCCGGTGGAGATGGCACCGGCGATGGTCTGGGCGTCGATGTCACCGAGGTTCGGCATGGCCAGGCCGTGACGGGCCAGCAGTACGTTGAGTTCGCACAGTTCCAACCCGGCCGGCACGGTGACCAGACGCCGCTCGGGGTCGACCCGGACCGGCCCGGCGAGGTTCGTCAGCTCCACCCGCCGGTCGTCCGTACGGGCGATGTCGGTGAAGGAGTGGCCACTGCCGACCGCCTTGATCCGGTGCCCGCCCGACGCGGCGTCCCGTACGACGTCCGCCAGCTCCTCCACGCTCGACGGTCGGAGTACGTGGGCGGCGGTGGCGCGCTGGTTGCCGGCCCAGTTGCTCCAGCCCGGCGCGGGCGCGGGCGGGGATGGCGTCGCGCCGAGCGGCGACACCGCGCCGGATGGCGATGGGGTGCTGGCCATGCAGCCTCCAGAGCCGAATATGAGTAGCATTCATATCAGGCTTCGATGCGATGAGTAAACATCGCACACCAGGTCCGATCGTTAATCCAGGTAACGTTTCGAACTCGCGACGTGCAGACACATCTCATCCGTCGAAGGGGGAGTGGCGACGCGTGTCCACATCAACCGCCACGAGTGGTCCACTACGCCGCGTCCCGGTGCAGGGCCGCAGCGTTGCCCGGGTCCAGCGCATGCTCGACGCCTGTGCCGAACTGGTCGACGAGGTGGGCTACGAGGGGCTGACCACGACCCTGCTCGCCGAGCGGGCAGAGGTGGCGATCGGCTCGGTCTACCAGTTCTTCCCGGATAAGCGGGCCATCGTGCAGGCGCTCACGCTGCGCAACATGGAGGCGTACCTCGAACGGCTCGCCGAACGGTTCTCCCAGGGCAACCTCGCCCACTGGTGGGACGGGGTCGACGCCGGGATCGACGAGTACATCGCCATGCACCGGGTGGTGCCCGGTTTCCGTACGCTGCACTTCGGCGACGTGGTCGACGTGCACCTGCTCGACGAGCAGCGGGACAACAACGGCGTGATCGCCGAACAGCTCGCCCGGGTGCTGGTCGAACAGTTCGGTATCACCGACGGCCCGGCCCTGCGGTTCGCGCTGGAAATCGCGGTCGAGGCCGCCGACGCCCTGATCAAGCTCGCCTTCCGGCGGGACCAGGACGGCGACGAGCGAGTGCTCGCCGAGGCCAAGGCGCTGATCCGCGAATACCTGCACCGGCAGGTCGGCACCGCGTCAGCCGCGTCAGCCGCATCGGCCGTACCGGCCGTACCGGCAGTGCCGGAGCAACCCGGTGCGGGTGCCGGCGCGGACGGCCCGGTCGCGATCGGGGTCGCCGAACCGGCGGACAGCCCCACCGGCTGACCGGCCCGGGTTCGAGGAACGCGTGCTGCCCCGTATCGGGTAAAGGACCGTGTGGGTCAGAGGAACGCGTGGCCCTCGCCCCGGTAGCTCGGCACCGTCGCCACCACCTGCTCACCCTCGATCAGGTGCAGCTCGTTGACGTGCTCGCTCAACTCGCCGGCCTTGGCGTGGCGGAACCAGACCCGGTCACCGACCGCCAGCGTGTCCGCCACCTGCCCGGACAGCGGGGTCTGCACCTCGCCGGCACCCTCCGAGCCGGTCAGCCGCAGCCCGGCGGGTAGCCAGGGATCGGGCAGCCGGCTGGGGTCGGCCGGACCGGAGGCGATCCAACCACCGCCGAGCACCGTCGCCAGGCCCGGCGCTGGGCGGCGTACCACGGCGAGGGCGAAGAACGCGGCCGGAACCGGTCGCCAGGCGCGGTAACCGTCGAACAGGGTCGGCCCGTACAGGCCCGAGCCGGCGGTGATCTCGGTTACGGACGGGTCCGCCCCGGTCGCGGCCACGCTCCCGGTGCCGCCGCCGTTGACGAAGGCCAGGTCGGCGTACTCGCGTACGGCGGCCACCGCCGCGCCGCGCCGCGCCAGCAGTTCCGGGTACGACCAGTGCTGCAACGCCCGGATCACCATCCCGCGCACGGCCTGTCCCGGCGGGGCGTCGGCGAGCCCGGCGATCTGTGCCTCGTACGCCATCAGTCCGACCAGCCGGAACCCTCGGCGGGCCGTCACCCGCGCCGCCAGCGCGCCCGCGGCGGCGGCCGAGTGCACCGGGGAACGGCGTACCCCGATGTGCAGCCGACCCCGGGCCGGGCGCCACGAGGCGTCGAGATCGAGGCAGACCCGGATCGGCTCCCGCCGCTGAGGCGGTGCGACCGAGTCGATCAGGTCGAGCTGGTCCGGGCTGTCCACCATCAGGGTCACCGCCGAGGCCAGCTCGGCGTCGGCGGACAGCTCGGCCAGCGCCGCCCGGTCCGCACTCGGGTACGCCACCAGCACGTCGTCGGTGACACCGGCCCGGACAAGCCAGCTCGCCTCCCGCACCGTGTACGCCATCACCCCGTGCCAGCCGGGGCGGGCCAGCGTCCGGCCGAGCAGGTCACGGCAGCGGACGGACTTGCTCGCCACCCGCAGCGGCTTGCCGGCGGCGCGCGTGGCGAGCGCCTCGGCGTTGCCGTCGAAGGCGGTCAGGTCGACCGCCGCGAAGGGCGGGTCGAGGTGGGCGGTCGCCCGGTCCAGGCGGTTGCGCAGGGTGTCGCGGGCGATTGCTTCCTCGGTGGGCACATGTGCACGCTAACGGGCGCGCCGCCAATGCGAAACACCCTCGCGTCTTGCCGGCTCGGTTCGCTCTCCCGTACGCCCTCGGCGCCAGGATCAGGGGAATGTCGGGGACCAGGCCCGCTCGGGCCGCGATTAGAGTGTGTCCGGGGGAGCCCAGCGATGGGCCGGGCACTCGGAGGTACGGCCATCGACACGAACAGCAGCGGCGAGCCAGGGGCGACACCCTCGGCGGCGTCGTCCACCACCCAGGTCGACCGGACGGGCTACCAGGCTCTCCGGTCGGTGCTGCGGATCCGACCCTTCCGCCGGCTCTGGCTGGTGCTCGGTGCGGCTTCGTTCGGTGACTGGCTCGGCCTGCTGGCCACCTCGATCTTCGCGGCCACCCAGGTCAGCGGCGACACCGCGAAGGGTCTGGCGTTCGGTGGTGTGATCGCGGTCCGGCTGCTGCCGGCGCTGCTGCTCGGCCCGGTGGCCGGTGTGCTCGCCGACCGGTTCGACCGGCGCCTCACCATGGTCGTCTGCGACCTGCTGCGCTTCGTGCTCTTCGCCTCGATCCCGCTGGCCGCGCTGCTGAACGTCGGCGGCGGGCTGGTCGTCGGCTGGGCGGCGGTGGCCACCTTCCTGATCGAGGCGATCACCCTGATCTGGATCCCGGCCAAGGAGGCCGCGGTCCCGAACCTGATCCCGCGTACCCGGCTGGAGGTGGCCAACCAGCTCACGCTGATCACCACCTACGGGGTTACCCCGGTGCTGGCCGCGGTCAGCATCGCGGTGCTCGACCGAAGCGTGCGCGCCGTCTCCGGCGGACCGCCGCAGGGCTGGAACGACCCGACCCAACTGGCGCTCTACTTCAACTCGCTGAGCCGGCTCGCCACCGCGCTGGTCGTCTTCTTCGGCATCCGGGAGATCAGCGGTCGCGCCGGTGCACGGGAGAGCGGCAGCCAGGAGAGCGTGCTGCGGCAGTTCGTCGACGGCTGGAAGTTCATCGGCAAGACCCCGCTGATCCGCGGCCTGGTGCTGGGCATCTTCGGCGCCTTCGCCGGTGGCGGTGTGGTGATCGGTACGGCGAACTTCTTCACCAAGTCGCTCAGCGCCGGTGAGGCCGCGTTCTACCTGCTCTTCGGCTCGATCTTCGTCGGCCTCTCGGTCGGCATCGGCCTCGGCCCGATGATCGTCCGGGAGATGTCCCGGCGCCGCTGGTTCGGCATGAGCATCGTCCTGGCCAGCGCTTCGGTGCTGGTGCTCGCCGCCGCCATCCACCTGTCGATGGCGATCCTCGGCGCGGTGCTGGTCGGCGCTGGCGCCGGCATGGCCTTCCTGGCCGGCACCACCCTGCTCGGCGGCGAGGTCGCCGACGAGGTACGCGGCCGGGTCTTCGCGGTGGTGCAGACCGGCACCCGGCTGGTGCTGATCCTGGCCATCTCGGTCAGCAGCCTGCTCGTCGGTGTCGGCGGCTCCCGCCAACTGCGCATCGCCGACCTGGGCATCTCCGTCTCGTCCACCCGCCTGTTGCTGCTCGTCGCCGGAGTCGCCGGGATCTTCGCCGGCATCAACGCGTTCCGCCAGATGGACGACAAGCCGGGTGTGCCGATCCTGGCGGACCTGTGGGGGTCGATCCGGGGACGCCCGCTCTCCCCGGCCGAGCCGTTCGCCTCGACCGGCGCCTTCGTGGTCTTCGAGGGCGGTGAGGGGGCCGGCAAGTCCACCCAGGTCACCGCGCTGGCCGAGGCACTGCGAGGAGAGGGCCGGGAGGTCCTGGTGACCCGGGAACCGGGCGCGACCGACGTGGGCGTACGGATCCGTTCCCTGGTGCTCGACAGTGTGGCGGCCGGTGCCGTACCGCTGTCCCCGCGGGCCGAGGCGCTGCTCTACGCCGCCGACCGGGCCCATCACGTCGCCACCGTGGTCCGCCCGGCGCTGGCCCGGGGCGCGGTGGTGATCAGCGACCGGTACGTCGACTCGTCCCTGGCCTACCAGGGCGCCGGTCGTACGCTCCCGGTCGACGAGGTCTCCTGGCTCTCCTCCTGGGCCACCGGCGGGCTCAAGCCCGACCTGGTGGTGCTGCTCGACGTCGACCCCCGAGCCGGGCTGGACCGGGTGGCCGCCCGGGGCGAGGGCGCGGACCGGCTGGAGGGCGAGTCGCTCGACTTCCACGAACGGGTCCGGGACGCGTTCCTCGACCTGGCCGCCGCCGACCCCAAGCGTTACCTGGTGCTCGACGGGAGCGGGCCGATCGAGCGGATCTCCGACACGGTCGCCCAGCGGGTCCGCGGCATGCTCACCGATCCGGACAGCATCGTGCACCCCGACCCGGCGAAGCCGCTGGACCCGTCGGTGGAACCGAGGGCGCCGGAGATCGACCTTCCCCGGCCCGGCGCCGCCGCCGACGGCGGTCCCGCTGGTGACGGTTCCGGCGGTTCCGGTTCCACCGGCTCCGGCTCCGGCTCCGGCTCCGGTTCCGGCGACGGGGCGGGTGGCCTGGAGTTGGAGCGGCGGTCCTGATGCCCGACGTCTTCGCGGACCTGGTCGGCCAGGACGAGGCGACCGTGACCCTGCGTCGGGCGGCTGCCTCGGCGGCCGAGGTGGTCCGGCTCGGTGCCGCGATCACCGACCCGACCGCCGTCACGAACAGCGCGATGACCCACGCGTGGATCTTCACCGGGCCACCGGGATCCGGCCGGTCCGTCGCCGCCCGCGCGTTCGCCGCCGCGTTGCAATGCGAACGGGGAACCGGCTGCGGTGACTGCGCCGGCTGCCACACCACACTCGCCGGCACCAACGCCGACGTACGGTTCGTGGTCCCCGAGGGCCTCTCCATCGGCGTCGGCGAGATGCGGGCCCTGGTGCTGCGGTCGGCGAGCACCCCGTCCGGCGGGCGCTGGCAGGTGGTGGTCATCGAAGACGCCGACCGGCTCACCGAAGCCGCCGGGAACGCCCTGCTCAAGGCGATCGAGGAACCGCCCCCGCGTACGGTCTTCCTGCTCTGCACCCCGTCCACCCACCCGGACGACGTCTCGGTGACCATCCGGTCCCGGTGCCGGGTGGTGCCGCTGCGCCAACCGGCGGCCGAGGCGGTGGCGGCCGTACTCGCCGAGCGGGACGGGGTGGCCCCGGACCTGGCCAACTGGGCGGCCGCCGCGTCGCAGGGGCACGTCGGCCGGGCCCGCCGGTTGGCGCGTGACCCGGAGGCCCGCAAGCGGCGGGACGCGGTGCTCGCCGTACCACGGCGCCTGACCGGGGTCGGCGCCTGTTTCGACGCCGCCGCCACACTGATCGACTCCGCCGAGGCGGAGGCCGAGGCGGCGGTGGCCGAGTCGGACGCGAGCGAACGGGCCGCGTTGCAGACGGCGCTGGGCGCGGGTGGGACCGGCAAGGGTGCCGCCGGTGCGGCGCGCGGTTCCGCCGGGCAGCTCAAGGACCTGGAACGCCGGCAGAAGTCGCGGGCCACCCGGGCGCAGCGCGACGCACTGGACCGGGCTCTGGTCGACCTGGCCGGCTTCTACCGGGACGTACTGGCGGTGACCCTCGGTGCCCCGGTCGCGCCGGTGCACACCGACACCGCACCGCTGGCGGGTGCGGCGGCGGCGAAGTGGGCCCCCGAGGCCGCGTTGCGCCGGCTGGAGGCGGTGCTCGCCTGCCGTACGGCGATCGACACGAACGTCAAGCCCCGGATCGCCGTCGAGGCGATGATGCTCGCGCTCTGGCGCGGCTGAGCACCGCCGTCCGTACGGGGTTCCGCTCGGCGGAAGCAACCGGTACGGTGCGGTGCTTGGTGCAACAGCGACGGCACAGTCAGTGAATGGCTGCCGGGAGGAGCCCATCGATGTCGCGGGAGATCGACGAGGCCTGGGTCGAGGAGGCGGTCGAGCGCTACCGCCGGATCGAGTCGTTGCAGGCCGAGTTCGACCAGGCGGTACGCACGGTCGAGGTCAGCGTACGGTCGCCGGACGGGCTGGTCGAGGTGGTGGTGACCGCCGCCGGGACGATCACCGACGTCCGTTTCCTGGCCGCGGTGCAGAACCGGGGCAACGCCGAACTGGCCCGCTCGGTGCAGGCGGCGGTGACGGCCGCCGCGGATGCCGCCCGGTGGGCGCGGGAGAAGCTGCACACGGAGACGTTCGGTGCGTACCGGCGGCTGGCGGAGGCCTGAGTGGAGAGTCTGCGCGAACTCGCCAACCGGCTGGACGAGACGGCCGGCAGCCTCACCGACATCGGCCGTGAACTGGGCCGCGTCGACCGCACGGCTCCGGCGCCCGGCGGGGAGGGGTCGGGGCGGCTGGCCGAGACCATCCGGGCGCTGACCGAGCAGTGGTCGGCCGCGACCGGGGCGCGGGCCACGGAGGCGACGGTGACCGCCGACCGGGTGGCCGACCTCGCGGCCAGGCTGCGGGTGGTGGCCGACGGCTACACCGACACCGACGAGGCCGCCCGGCGCCGGCACGCCGAGGAGGCGTGATGGATTCGCTGGACCACCTCGCCGGACCCGGCTCCGAGCTGCTGCGCCGGGTGGACGATCTGCTCGCCGCCGCCGGGGCGCCGGACGACCACCGGATCTGGCCGCTGCTGCGTCGGCTCGGGACCCTGCCCGGCGACGCGCTGGGCGAGGTCGTCGCGCTGCGGCCGGCGCCGTTGGCCGCCGCCGGCCACGCCGTACGCACCCTGGTCCGGGAGTACGACCACGCGCGGGCGAACCTGACCGGCGGCGACCCGTGGCAGGGGGCCGGGGCGCAGGCGTACGCGGCACACCGGGACGCGCTTGCGGCGTACCTCGACGGCGATCCGGAGAGCCTCACCGGGCGGCTGGAGGCGACCGCCGCGTACGCGGACGCGGTCGACGAATGGGTGGCCCACAGCCGGCACGCGCTCGCCCGTACGCTCGCCGACGTGCTCGGTTCGGCCGAGGCGGTAGCGGTCGTCACGGGCACGGCCACCGACCCCGGCACAGCGGGGCTGGCCGCCGCCGAGATCGGTGCACGGGTGCTGGCGACGGTGGCGGAGGCGCAGGCCCGGGGCCAGGCTCTGCTGCACCGGTGGGCGCCGGACCTGACCGAGTTGCCGTACCGCGGCCCTAGCGACCCGGCGCCGACCCGACTCGACATCACCACCTGGATCTCCGGCTGACCCGGGTGCCGCACCCGGGCCCGTCGCCAGGTGGGCGAAAAACGGGTAGGTAAGGACCCGGTGGTTTGGACGTAGGGTGGGCACATGGGGATGCTGTGTGCAGTCAGCTTCACTCGGTACGGGCGTCTCTACTACCTGGATCCGGGTGAGTTCCGGCCGGCGGTCGGTGACCGGGTGCTGGTTCCCACCGACGACGGCACAGAGGTCGCCGAGTGCGTCTGGGCGGCCCAGTGGGTCAGCGACGACACCAGCGGTTTCCCACGCCTGGCCGGTCTGGCCGGCGAGCCGGACCTGCGCCGCGACGAACTCCAGCGCAAGCGCAAGGCCGAGGCGAAGGTCGCCGCCAAGCGGCTCATCCGGGAGCACGGCCTGCCGATGAAGGTGATCGCCGTCGACCACGTACTGGAGTCGCCGGGCAGCACCTCGTCCGGTTCCCGGACCACCGTCTATTTCACCGCCCCACACCGGGTGGACTTCCGGGCGCTGGTCCGTGACCTCGGCGCCACCCTGCACTGCCGGGTCGAGCTGCGCCAGCTTTCGGCCCGTGACTCGGCGCGGGTGCAGGGCGGCATCGGATCCTGCGGGCGCGACCTGTGCTGCGCCACCTTCCTGACCGACTTCGAGCCGGTCACCATCCGGATGGCCAAGGACCAGGACCTGCCGCTCAACCCGCTGCGCATCTCCGGTGCCTGTGGCCGGTTGATGTGCTGCCTCAAGTACGAACACCCCCTGTACGCCAACAGCAGCAACTACCCCACGTCGGGCCAGCGCGTCGAGACGCCCGACGGGCTGGCGAAGGTCGTGTCCCGGCACCCACCGAGCGAGACGGTGATGGTGCGGCAGATCGAGGACGGCACCGTCAGGCGGTGCGCCGTGGCCGACGTCTGTGGCTCCCGCCGCGCGTACGAGGAGCAGCCTTCGACGTAGGTCGGACGCTGCGTCGCCAACCTCAAAACGTTTCCGGTCGCGTGCGGGGGAACGCGGCAGGCTCGGGTGGGCAACCTGGTCAGATGGACCGCTTCACCTGTCGGACTGGTGGGCCACCAATCCAGCCGAGGAATCGGGCATCGGCAACCTCGCGGGACATGCCCCCCACCACGGCGTTGTCGCGAAATCCGCTCATGATCATGGCTAATCGGAGCCGGTCCTGTCGGTACCACGTCCACATGCGACGTTTGTAGACCGGGCACGGCCACTGCGCGCCGTCATCGGTGCAGCGCCAGTCCTCACTCGGCCGATGCAGGGATCCCCGTGGGTCCGCCTGATCGTTGTCCATGCCGCACCTCCAGTCAGAGCAGGTGTACTCGTTCAAGGCCGCCGTCAGGGTTCTGGAGGGTGAGGCATCCGCCGCCTCGCTCCACCAGTTCGAGCACGAGGTTGTAGACGACCAGCGCACGGTTGATCGTGTCCGTCTTGGTGTCTCTGGAACGCGTACAGGCCGCATCGAGCGCATCCACCGCTCGCGGGGTGAGGTTGACGGTGACCTTCACCAGCGACCGATGGTTCTCCCCCGCAGCGCCCGCCATCACGCCCCCGGCAGGGGCAAGTGTGGTCGTATCCGATTCGCCGGTCACCGGCCCGCGCCCGCCTTAGGAAGCAGTACCGGCACCACCGACGCCGGGCTGCCGGCGGCCCGCTCTCTGATCGCCCAGTCGAGTTGCCGGCATCCGTCGTGGGCCGTGCACTGCGAGCAGCGTCGGCCGTTGACGTGGCCCCGGAGCGTCATTTGGACGGACCACCAGATCCCGGCCTTCGTCAGCGGCTCATCCGGCCGGCTCACGATCCCCCGTCCCGGCGCTGATCTGTGCGTGGGTACTCGTACCCGAGGCAAGGGCCTGAAGGAACTCGATCGCGCAGTCCATGTACGGGCAGCCCGTACTGGTGCAGTGGAGGCAGACCGGCAGCCAGAGACTCGACCGACGATGCCGCGCAACCTCTTCGCGAGCGATCCGCGTCAACGTGTCGATGCTCAGCTCCCCGCTCATCGGTCACGCCGTGGGGTTCCGCCGGATACGCCCGGACATCCCGACAGCGAAGAACTCCATGGGCTGGGTCCCGTGTTGGTGGTCGCTTCGGCCCCGGTTGGACATCCGGCGCCGCGTGCCGGGAGCCGGCGGCGTGTCGGGCATCCCTTCGCCGGAGATGGGAGGGTCGGCTGCCAGCGGGTTGCTTTGCTCGTCGTTCACGGTGCGCCTCCATTTCGAACGTGGAAGCGGGGTCGCTCCGGTGGGGGACGGAACGACCCCGCGCGGTTCCGCCCGTCTTTTTTGGGACGAGATCCATAGATCCGAGCGGTTCCGCAGCCTGATGGCGCTCATCGGGAGCACCTGATCAACTGCGCCGACATGCAGCGCTACGCCGTATTCGTGCAAGCTTCTGTACCGCGTAGGCTTGTCCTGGTGAGTGCCCGTGACCTGCCTGTTGGCTGGGAAACCATGCATCCCGTTCTCGGTCTCCGGCGGTACCTCGCTCACCTGCTAATGAGCGTGCCTGGAACGCGACGATCGGTGCAGCTCCCACGTGCGGACAGGGAGGACACGCAGGGTGTCCATTGAGGCTCCTCGGCAGTTCCGGCCCAATCTCGTATTGATCAACCGTCGCAAGGCAGTCGGATGGGAGTCGCGGAAGCGTGCCGCCCGCGAGTTGCAACGCCTCGGTCTACAGCACGGCATCCGGGGGACCCCGACCGTCGAGGCCATTGAAAAAGCGATGTACCGGCACGAAACCGGGCGCGTGACCGTCACCGATCCGATCTACCGGCAGCTTTACTGCCTGGCGTACGGAGCAAAGCCGCACGACCTGTTCGGAGAGCTGGCCAGCGGTGCAGAGGACCGTCCACATTTCTCGGTGCGCTCACACAAGTTCGTGCCAGCATTCGTAGGTGCCCACGCCGTAGCCCTGTTGCGGGAGGGCGCAGACTGGACGCCGGCCGAGGATCAATGGCACGCCTGCTACTCGGCTCCGATCGAGCACCCCGAGGGCGATTGCAGCCTCTATGTCTGGCCATGTGGTTCGGTCGTCTTCCATCTGGTCGAGACCGTGCAGTTGTCGACCATCGCCGCGCTCGCCGCGTGGCGTTTGGTGTCATACAGCGACAACATCAAGTGGGTGGCTGATTACCTCTCCCGATTCCTAGCCAGTGTCGATGAGTCCGCGTTGTACGTCTTCGGGGCGCACTGGCTGACTGAACCGGCATGGCCGGCCGAGTTGACCGAGGCGGCTCTACGCATCATGTCTACGCCATCGGTGCTGCTGCATCGCGACCGCCCAATGGATGATGAGCACCTGGCTCACGCCGAGCTGATCGAACAGTCCCTGCTTTCGGGGGCGTACGACCATGGGGGCATTGAGTCTTTCGGGGTGCGGGGGATCTCGTCGGGCTACGCCTCATGGTCCGGGGTCGTTTACCACCCGTTCGCGACTGAACGAGCCCTGGCAGAGTCCGAGTTGGTCGCCTGCCTACTTGCTGTCCAGTCGACGTGGGCCTTCACCGATGCGATTACCCGTCAGATCGAGCAAGGCAAGGATCCAGATATGTCCCCGGGGTACGGGTGGCGCTATCTTCGCGGAGTCCGATCTCGATTGACGACTTCTCGATCTAGAGAGACTGGGCAGCATCAGGCGATGCGTAGAGCGATTCTTCGGACAAGTGATCTCATGCCCGCGCTAGAGCAAGCCATCGAAACTCTCCGTGACACAGATCGAGGTTAAGGCGATGACGACGGAACGACCGGTTCTGGTAGTGACCGACATGCAGAACGGATTCGTCCGAGAGCAGTCGGCGCACATCGTACCGGTCGTAGTCGACCTCGTCTCTCGGTGGCAGCAAGCCGGGGGAGAGACGCTCTTCACTCGCTACCTGAATTATTCAGGTAGCCCATTCGAGCGACTCTTTGGCTGGCAGCGGCTTCAGTCTGCTCCTGAAACGGATATCGTGCCTGAATTGCTTCCGTACGTAGAACGGGGCAAGTTGCTCGACAAGAGGATTTATACCCCGTTCACGCCGGAGGGCATCCGACTGTTCGAGCGGCAAGGCTGGAAAAACTTATACTTCTGCGGGATCGCTACCGAAAGCTGCGTTCTGAAAGGGGCGGTGGACGCGTTCGAGCGCGATCTGACCCCGTGGCTGATCGCAGATGCATCCGCCAGTCATGCCGGCCCTGCGGCGCACGAGGCGGGGCTGCTGGTAGCTCGGCGCTTCATCGGTCCTGGCCAGGTAATCGGACTGGCTGACGTTCCCGCTGCGCTTCTCAGAGCGCGGGAAAATACCGGTTCCACTAGTAGTCCCTGATGACGTTTCTACGTCGGCACCTCACCTCGGCCAGGGTCCGCTGCGGATTCCGGTGCTTGTGCGCTGTCCCGCACTAGCACCGGAATCCGCCACTCCCTACCGCGCCGCGAGCTAGGCGTTGTCGCGCCTACGTCCGATCAACCGCTGGTGACTGATCGCGATGAATGCCGTACCGAGGCCGATCGCGGTCAGGGCGATCGTGACGTACGCCGAGTACTGACCTCCGGTGACGGGCAACATGGCCTTGCGGATCGTGATGGTCGCCGAGGCGGGAGTGCCCGGACCGCTCTGGGTCGAGGTGGCAGTAGCCGTGTTGACCTTTGCGCCGGGGGTGGTGCCGGTGACGTTCACCGACACCGCGCAACTCCCGTTGGCCGGCAGGGTGCCGCCAGCGAGGCTGATGCTGCCGCTACCGGGAATCGCGGTGATCGTGCCGCCACAGGAACCACTCGAACCGTTGGGTGTGGCGACCACCAGTCCCGCAGGAAGGTCGTCGACGAAACCGACGCCGGTCAGCGGCGTTCCGGTATTGGGGTTGCTGAGGGTGAAGGTCAGCGACGTCGTCCCGTTCAGGGCGATGGTGGTCTTCCCGAAGGCCTTGACGATCGTCGGTGCCGAGGCGACCGCCGCGCTGACCGTGACGGTTGCCGAGGCGGTGCCGCCCGGGCCGCTTTCGTTCGAGGTCACCGGGCCGCTGGTGTTGACTTTGGTGCCGCTGGTGGTGGCGGTGACGTTGACGGAGAAGGTGCAGCTTCCGTTGGGTGCCAGGGTGGCGCCGGTGAGGCTGATGGTGGCGCTGCCGGCGGTTGCGGTGATGGTGCCGCCGCCGCAGGTGCCGGTCAGACCGTTGGGTGTGGCGACGACCAGCCCGGCGGGCAGGGTGTCACTGAATCCGACGCCGGTCAGTGGCGTACCCGTGTTGGGGTTGGTGAGCGTGAAGTCAAGCGACGTCGTCCCCCCGAACGGGATGATCCCGTCGCCGAAATCCTTCGCGATTGTGGGGGCCGTGACCACCACTGCGACGACCGTGACGGTTGCCGAGGTGGGAGCGCCCGGGCCGCTCTGGACCGAGGTGGCAGTAGTCGTGTTGACCTTCGTTCCGGTGGTGGTGCCGGTGACGTTGACCGACACCGTGCAACTCGCGTTGGCCGGCAGGGTGGCGTTGAACAGGCTGATGACGCTGCTACCGGGAGTCGCGGTGATCGTGCCGGAGGCGCAGTCGGTCTGCGCGGCACTGGGTGTGGCGACCACCAGACCCGCCGGGAGGTTGTCGACGAAGCTGACGCCGGTCAGCGAGGTGTCCGGGTTGGGATTGGTGAGGGTGAACCCGAGCGACGTCGTGCCACCGGCAGGGATGGTCGCATCTCCGAACGCCTTGGCGATCGTTGGTGCTGCGGCGACGGCAACCGTGACGCTTGCCGCAGCGGGCGTACCCGGGCCGCTTTCGTTCGAGGTCACCGGGCCGCTGGTGTTGACTTTGGTGCCGCTGGTGGTGGCGGTGACATTGACGGAGAAGGTGCAGCTTCCGTTGGCGGCCAGGGTGGCGCCGGTGAGGCTGATGGTGGCGCTGCCGGCGGTTGCGGTGATGGTGCCGCCGCCGCAGGTGCCGGTCAGGCCGTTCGGTGTGGAGACGACCAGCCCGGCGGGCAGGGTGTCACTGAATCCCACGCCGGTCAGTAGCGTGATCGTGTTGGGGTTGTTCAGGGTGAAACTGAGCGCCGTCGTCCCGCCAGCGTCGAGGGTCGTGGTTCCGAACGCCTTGGTGATCGTCGGTGGTGTGGCGACGGCAACCGTGATGGCTGCTGCTGCGGGGGCGCCTGGTCCGCTTTCGTTCGAGTCGACGGGGCCGCTGGTGTTGAGCTTGGTGCCGCTGGTGGTGGCGGTGACGTTGACGGAG
>NZ_JBFAPP010000005.1:349667-420994 GCF_040676775.1 Micromonospora sp. NPDC049523
TGCGGTGATGGTGCCGCCGCCGCAGGTGCCGGTCAGGCCGTTGGGTGTGGCGACGACGAGCCCTGCGGGTAGGGCGTCACTGAAGTTGACCCCGGTCAGTGCGGTGGCCGTGTTGGGGTTGGTCAGGGTGAAGTCGAGTGAGGTGGTGCCGCCGGAGGGGATGGTCGCGTCCCCGAACGCCTTGGCGATTGTCGGTGGCGCGATGACCGGTGCGGCAACCGTGACGGTGGCCGAGGCGGGCGCGCCCGGTCCACTCTCGGTCGAGTCCACCGGGCCGCTCGTGTTCACCTTCGTTCCGCTGGTTGTGGCCCTGACGTTGACCGAGAAGGTGCAGCTTCCGTTGGCGGCCAAGGTCGCACCGGCGAGGCTGATGGTGCCGCTGCCGGCGGTCGCGGTGATGGTGCCGCCGCCGCAGGTGCCGGTCAGACCGTTCGGCGTGGCGACGACCAAGCCTGCGGGCAGCGCGTCACTGAAGTTGACCCCGGTCAGCGCGGTGGCCGTGTTGGGGTTGGTCAGGGTGAAGTCGAGCGACGTTGTCCCGCCGGCAGGGATGATCGCATCCCCGAACGCCTTGGCGATCGTCGGCGGGGCGATGGGAGCGGCACAGAACGGTCGCGTGATCGTGTTGTGGATCAGCGTGACGGCGCCGTTGCGGGCCAGCACCCGTCCGGCAACGGTGGCTCCTTCCCCCAGCGTCGCCGACTGCAACGCCAAGATGCTGCCGACGAAAATCGTCCTGGTGTTCAGCGTCGCCGAGCTGGTGACCTGCCAGAACACGTTGCACGGTTGCGCGCCACGGATCAGGGCGACCCGGCTGTCAGTCGCGGTGATCAGGTCGGATCCCACCTGGAAGATGAACACCGCGTTGGGGTCGTTCGCGGCATCCAGCGTCACGGTGCCGGTCAGAGACATGGTGGCGGGGGACGTGTACACCCCGGCGGGCAGGGTCTGGCCGCCGAGGTCGGCGCTGATCGTGCCGGTGGAGGGTTCGGCTGCGGCGAAGTTGTACGCCGTGGTCAGAGCGGCCTGAGCCTGCATCGCTTCGGTGTCGCCGACATGCGTGTCGCCGTTCACCACCGGGGCGCCGGTGACCGACGTGCCCGGCCAGACGCCCAGGTCCCCGTTGATGGTCGAAGGGCCCACGGGAGGCGGGACGTCGGTGACCGCTTGGCCAGCCAACACCCCGTAGGTCTCGGCGACCCCCAACGGAACCGCGGTCTGGGCCGATGCCGCCGGCATCCCCGCGATCCCAACAAAAATCGTCGCGGAGACGACGGCCCCCGCCATCACCATCGCTGTAGACCGACGGCGTACACGACACGCGCGAGCCAAACGGAGCACCGACACAGATTTCCCCCACCAATCGAGATCCCGCCCCCGGCGGAATTCAGAGCGCGAAGGTCCTCATCCGGCGCACATCAGCCGACGGGCGCACGAAAGACCTCTATCGGAGGTTATCCGCGCAAAGCAGGGCAATGATGTGAAATGTCGCAAAAGGTGGTAGAGGGATGTCCGCGTACCCGGCCGTGGGTGGGTGTGACGGCCGGGCTCAGCGCAGGACGATCGGTGGTTCGGCGAGCCGGGTGGCCAGCGGCTGCTTCGGTGCCAGCCATGAACCGTCCGGGCGGTTGTCCGGGTTCACCCGCCACTCCCGGCCCACCCGGTCGACGCCGATCGGGTAGATGGTCAGCGAACCGTCCGGGGCGAACCGCATCCGCAGGAAGCTCTTCGCGTCCTCGATTCCCTGGCCGGCGAAGAGTTCGTTCAGGTTGACCCCGAAGTAACCAGCCACCAGCAGGTACGCGGCGGTGAGCTGGCTCGCCACGAGCCCGGCGACCGGGGCGTAGAGCAGTGCGGCGGCGGCCGCCGGCAACGGCCACGGCCAGTCCCGGAACGGCAGTTGCAGCCAGAGCCAGGCACCGGCCGCGCCCAGTGCGAGGTGGGCGATCCCGTGTGTCACGCCGAGGAGGTAGTGCCGGATCTGCCGTTTGCCGCTTGCCGTGGGTGGCTTGGCGAAAAACGCCGCACCGAGCAGCACGACGGCCAGCATCAGCACCAGCGGGATGCTGAACAGCCCCTGGTCGGTCGAACTGGCCCGCTGGGTCGCCACCCCGGCGATGGGCAGCATCAGCAACACGTGCAGGGCACCGAGCAGGGTGATGAAGCCGGGGTTGCGCAACGGCAACCGACCGAAGATTCCCCAGGCGTACCGCCGGGACCGGCTAGCCTCCGGGTAGCGGCCGGCGAGGTCGTACTCGCGGGTCTGGCTGGCTCGGCGGGCCAGGGTGTCGCGGGGCGGGACCTCGATCCGCTCGGGCAGGTGATGGGTCGGGTAGAGGTACGCGCCACCGCCACCGCAGTGGATTAACTGGCGATCCGGCCCCGAGTAGCGGGCGTAGTGGTGTAGATCACCCGAGAGGATCAGCCGGACCTGGGCACCGCTCGGATCGAGCACGGTACGGACGAAGTAGTCGACGGACTCGTACGCCTGCGGGTTGTCGACGGCCTTGACCCAGGTCGGTGCCGGCACCGCGACGATCACCCGGGACTGTGGCCCCAACTCGGCCGCGGCCTCCTCGAAGTAACGCAGCTGCGGGTCGTCCAGGTACGTGCCGGACTGTTCGTCGAGCGCGAACAGCCACCAGTCCGACGGCAGCCGTACGGCGAAGTAGGAGCGGGACTGCGGGGTACGCCAGCCGCCGATGTTCTCGTCACGGGAGCGGGCGAACAGGCGCAGGAACGCGGTCAGGCCGTCGTACCAGTCATGGTTGCCGGGGATCGCGTACAGCGTCGGTTGGGGGCCGGTGGCCGGCGGACACGGCATGGCGGCCTGGTACGGCCCCTTGAACCGCTGCTCGTACGCCGCACTGCTCGCGGTCGGGTAGACCTGGTCGCCGCCCATCATCAGCATCTGCCCGCGGGGCAGCCGGTGGGAGTCGACCACGAGTTCCGCCTGCGCCAGCAGGTACGCCACCGAGTAGGTCGCGTCGAACCCGTCGCCCAGGTCGGCGACGTAGTCGAGCCACAGCTCACCGTCGGTGCCCGGCTCCCGGTAGACCTCGCTGGTCAGCGCGTTCTGCAGCTCGCGCTTGTCGAGATAGGCGCCGAACAGCAGCGCCAGCAACGTACGCACACCGGTGCTGATCAGTAAGAAGGGTGCCAGCCAGGGCACCGGGCGCGCAGGTGTGAAGCCGAGTTCCCGAGGATCGAGGCTGCGTGGCCGTTCTGGCATCACCGGTTCCGCCCCGGCCGCCTCATCCCTGTTCACGGCCGGCAGCCTACTCAACACCCCTCACCCCTGCTGTCCACTACATGACCGTCCGCCCCTTTCTCCCCGCCGCCCCCTCCCGCGACCCAGGACGGGGCGAGTTCGAGTTGATCTTTCGACACACCATTTGTCCGGATCGTGCGGGAGGGGGTGATGCGTGCAGTGCGGGGAGGGGGAAACCCGTGCAGTGGGGCAGAGGGGGCGTGCCGTACACTCGACGGGCGTTGCCGCCTTAGCTCAGTCGGCTAGAGCGACGCACTCGTAATGCGTAGGTCGACGGTTCGATTCCGTCAGGCGGCTCCAGGGATGAGGCCCTGACCAGCAGAAATGCCGGTCAGGGCCTCATTTTTATCTATGTGGTCTTGATCGGCTTTCGAAAACCCCCGATAACTCCCGTTAACCGATCAGGTTCCACATAGCTGGACGGGTCGGGCGTCGATGGCTGCCTCAGGTCAGACCACGATGCGTCGGGACCTCAGATCCGAAGGGCGTCGGTTTCCAGTTCCACGTTGATCGTGACGCGGACAGTGGTGTAGCCGATCTGCTTGTTCACCCGCCTCATGTGCTCGTTGTCGTCCGCCGTCGTCGTCCAGACGTGGGTCGTCCCAGGACGCTCCTCGACCACCCAGTTCATCATGTGCGCCTTGATGAACCGGCCGAGACCATGGCCCCGGTGCGCGGCCAGCACCGCGGTCTCCTGCTGATATCCGAACTCGGGGCGATGCGGGTAGAACTCCAACTCGGTCAGTCCGACCGCCGCGCCGCTCTCCTCGTGTACGGCCGCCACGACCCGCTGCTCCACGCTCCGGTCGCGCAGATCGGCCTCCGCACGCCGGATACGTTCCGGCGTCCAGGACGGAGGTCGATAGCTCCAATCGGCGCTGGGCATGTCATGGATGGCGCTGCGCGCCTGCGCGTAGGACTCGAGCAAAGCGGCGGGAGCGGTACCGACCCACCTCACCGCCCGGTAACCGGGCGGCGGCGGTACGTGCCAGAGTTCCCTGTCGGTGGTGGCGACCTCAAGCCGCTGCAGGACCTGGCGGTACACGACCCGGAAGCCGAGGTGATCGGCCCAGCCCGCACCGGATTTGCCATCGATGAGGCCCCAGCCGGCCACCAGTGTCCTTCGGGCGGACACGAGCGTGGGAAGCACCGCACCGAGCAACGCTGTGCCGATCCCGCGACGGCGGTGCTCGGGGTGGACCTTCACGTCGAGAATCGCCTGCTCGACGTTCTCGTCCTCGGGCAAGCCCGCGCTGATCAGTCCGACCAACGTGCCGTCGACGTACGCCGCTGTGTGCACGCATCGACCCAGCGCGGTGAAAGGCGTACGCAGACGCCCGATCACCGAGTCGTACGTCGGCTCCGGATCATCCGGACGCTCCGCCCTGGCGTCGGCGAGCACGAGCCCGTAGTAGTCGGCGAGCTCGTCCTCTGTGGCGTCATCTGCGGTGAACGGCGAGGTTGTCACGGTCAACGGAGAAATCCTTCCGAATGGCGACCGACTGTACGGGTGCTGGTACCCGATCGGTTCTGACGAAGATCATGGTCGACTGCCGGGCCGATGGCGGCCCGCTGCCACCGGCCGGGCGGCGAGATTGGGTACGGCGATCGGGTTTGCCCAGGTCACAGACGGGTACGGGCCCAGCGCGGGACAGCCCGCGGAGCTGGGAGGCGTCCATGGAAAGCCGGATCAAGTCGCTGGGTCATCCGGTGCACCCGATGTTGGTCATGTTCCCGGTAGCGCTCTTCGTGACCGCGGTGATCTTCGACTTCGCCGACATCGTCGGTGGACCGAGGTACCTCGGCGAGGTGGCGTACTGGAACATCCTGGTCGGGCTGATCGGCGGCGTCCTGGCTGCGGCGGCCGGCGCGGTCGACCTGCTGGCGATCCCGGCCGGCACCCGGGCCAAGCGGATCGGGGTGAGTCACGCGGCCGTCAACATCGCGGTGCTGCTGCTCTTCGCCGCGATCTGGACCGTACGGCTGACCGCCGACCAGCGCGGCGCCGGCGGCGCCATCTTCGCGATCGAGGTGGTCGCGCTCGGCGCGGTCGGGCTCGGCGCCTGGTTCGGCGGTGAACTGGTCGACCGGCTCGGTGTCGGTGTCGACAGGGATGCGGGGCTGAACGCCTCCAGTTCGTTGAGTCCGGCCCCGGCGGACGGCATGGGTCGGATGGGGGACGCCCGATGAGTCAACCCGTGCAGGCCGGGCTGGACCGTGGCCGGGAGGCGGTGACCGGGCTGCGGGCGTTCCGCGCCGAGCTGGGCCGGATGGTGAACTCGGCGCTGGCCGGTGTCGGCGGCGGGCCGCCGGACGTGGAACTGGTGGACAGCGACGACGGCTGGTACGTGGTCGCGCGGCTGCCGGGGGTCGCGCCGGAAGAGGTGGCGCTGGAGGTCGACGGGCGGGACCTGTGCGTACGGGCCCGGTCCGAGGAAGAGGTCAACGCCGACAGCGGCATGCCCGGATCCGGTTCGCGGGTACGGGCGTTCGAGCACCGGGTCCGGCTGCCGGGTGAGGTCGACCTGGAGCGGATCGACGCGGTGATGGACCACGGCCTGCTCACGGTGGCGTTACCGAAGGCGGACCGGTCCGGTCGCCGTACGATCACCGTCGGCCGGCGTTACCCGTCGAGCCGGTCCGCCTCGGTGAGCGGCACTGGCGCGACAACCGGCGCCGCGACGAGCGGAGGCAGTTCGGCCCTGCCCACCGGTGCGGCTGCCCGCCGGGTCGGTGAGGCGGCGTTGACCGCGGGCAGCTCGGCTCGTTCCGTTGGCGGGATGACCGAGAGCACCGGCGATCCGGCGGCCGACCGGGAACTGCACCAGCCCGAGGCGGGTACGAGCCAGCCGGCCCGACGCCATTTCGGCTGAACGGCGCCCGCGCTGATGATCGGCCGGGTACGGGACCTGGTGCCGGATGTCGAGCGGATCGCCGTACTCCGGGCGAACGCGTTGGGTGACTTCATCTTCGCGCTGCCCGCGCTGGAGGCGCTGCGGGCCGGTTATCCGGACGCCGAACTGGTCCTGATCGGCGCACCCTGGCACGCCGGCCTGCTCGCCGAGCGGCCGGGCCCGGTGGACCGGGTGTTGGTGGTGCCACCGGCCGAGGGGATCCGGACCGCCGGGCCGGACGAGCCGGCGCCGTCCGGCACCGCGATGGCCGACTTCCTGGCCGCCGCCCGTGCGGAACGGTTCGACCTGGCCCTGCAGATGCACGGTGGTGGCGGGAACTCGAACCCGATCGTCAGCGGGCTCGGCGCCCGGGTCACCGCCGGGCTGCGCGCCGAGGGTGCGCCGGAGCTGGACCGGTGGCTGCGGTACGTCTTCTACCAGCCGGAGGTCTTCCGCTACCTGGAGGTCGCCGGCCTGGTCGGGGCGAGCCCGGCGACGGTCAGCCCGCGACTGCACGTGACGCCCGCGGACCTGACCGAGGTCCGGTCGCTGCTCGGTGAGCCAGGCCGGCCGCGTGTCGCCCTGCATCCGGGTGCCAGCGATCCGCGCCGACGCTGGCCGGCGGAGCGGTTCGCCGAGGTCGCCGATCGGCTGGTCGCCGACGGGTACGACGTGTTCGTGACCGGTACGCCGCAGGAGCGGGAGCTGGCCGGGCAGGTGGTCGACGCGGCGCGCGTACCGGTGCGGACGTTGGCCGGGGAGTTGTCGCTCGGTGGGCTGCTCGGCTTCTACAGCGGCTGTGCGGTGGTGATCGCGAACGACACCGGTCCGGTGCACGTCGCGGCGGCGGTGGGTACGCCGACCGTCGGCATCTTCTGGGTCGGCAACCTGATCAACTGCGCCACCCCGTTGCGGGCCCGCCACCGGCCGATCGGCTCCTGGACGATCAACTGCCCGGAGTGCGGGGTCGACTGCAGCCGGGGCATCTACCCGGCGCGCCCCGGTGCCGGTGACTGCCCGCACCGGGTCTCCTTCGTCACCGACGTACCGGTGGTGGAGGTGCTGGAGGCGGTCGCCGACCTGACCGACACCCACTGACGCCGCTTCTCGACCCCCCCCGGACCGGACCGGCAGCCGTCACATCGGTTCGAGGGCGGCCTGGGTTTCGAGCGAGGCGGCCTGCGGCTCCAGCGAGGCCGGTTGCGTCTCCGTCGCCTCCACCGGCTGGTCCGTGGACTGTTCGGCGAGGACGATCTCCCACGCTTCGACCGGGCGGTCGGTGACCGTGGTCGGTGCCTCCAGGTGGTAGGCGCCGCTGGGCAGGATGCCGGCTCCGCCGTACCGGCTCATCACGGCGAGTTGGGCGGCGACGTCCTCGCCCTGGTGCTTCTCCGGCAGCCGGCGCCAGAAGTCGAAGCCGCCCGAGGCGTGCAGCCGGAGCCGGTCGTAGAGCACGCAGCCGCCGATCCAGGAGACCTTGTACGCCCGCCACTGGCCGGCTGCCAGCCCCACCGCCTCGGTCACGTGCAGCAGGTTCGCGGCGGGGTGGATCCGGGCCCGGTCCCATTCTGGGGTGCCGGGGCGGATCTCCTCCGGAACCGGCTGCCCGTCCCACTCCTGGTAGTGCCGGTGCGTCTCCGGCCGTACGTCGTCCACATAGGACAGGCCGTGTACGGCGTTGCCGACGAATCCGCAGTCCAGCTCCCCGATGGCGTCGACCAACCGCTGCACCGCGTCCGGTTCGAGCCACACGTCGTCGTCGAGGAAGAGCACGTACCGGGCGAGTGACTGGTCGAGCAGGTACGCGCGGTGTTCGGCCAGTCCACGCCGGGGCAGCCGCCGGGTGAGCAGCACCGGGTGCCCCCGGTGACGAAGCACGCGTACGGTCGCCGCGACGGCGGGCTGGGCCCACGGGGGGCTGCCTCCGGACTGGTCGCTGACCACCACCCCGAACCCGTCGGGCCCGCCCTGGGCGGCCAGCCCGGCCAGGGTGACGGCCAGTTCCGCCGGCCGGTTCCGGGTCGGTACGAGCACGTCCAGCAGCCGGTCGGTACGGAACTCCGCCGCGTCGTCCGAGGCCAGCGGCCGGTTCACGACGGGCGGGCGGCTCACGACGTACTGCCGGTCGGGATGTCGGCGAGCGACGGCTCCTGGTCGTCGATGGTGGCAGGGCTTCTTCCACTCACGGTCTGGGAGCGGATGCGGTCGATGATGGCGGAGGTGGAGCGGTCGGGCACGTAACCGAGGGTGCGTACCTGGCCGCCGAGGCGGCGGACCAGCGGGGCCTCGGGGACCATCTCGGGCGGGTAGTCGCCGCCCTTGACGTACACGTCGGGCCGGACGGTCTCGATCAGCGCGGCCGGCGAGTCCTCCTCGAAGACCACCACGTGGTCCACACAGGCGAGTGCGGCGAGCACCGCTACCCGGTCCTCGACCGGGTTCACCGGTCGGTCGGCGCCCTTGAGCCGGCGCACGCTGTCGTCCGAGTTGACCGCCACCACCAGCACGTCGCCGAGTTGGCGGGCCTGGTCGAGGTAGCGGACGTGACCTCGGTGCAGGACGTCGAAGCAGCCGTTGGTGAAGACCACCGAACGGCCGTCGCGGCGGTGCCGGGCGATCAGCGCGTCGAGTCCGCCGTGGTCGACCACCGCCGGCGCCCGTTCGCCGTCGCCGCCGGTCGAGCCGAGGGCGGCGAGCAGATCCTCGCGTACGCAGACACAGGTGCCCATCCCGGCGACGGTGCTGGTCGCGGCGAGTTGGGCGAGTCGGGCGGCCGTCGGCAGCGGTGCTCCCGCGGCCAGGGCCAGGGTCATCGCGGCCAGGTACGCGTCTCCCGCGCCGACCGCGTAGCTGGCCGGGACCGGGGTGGCGTGGCTGCGCCGGGGTTCACCGTCGGCGCCACCGACCACCGCACCGTCGGTGTCCAGGGTCACCGCCACCACGTCCGCTCCGGTACGTTCGCGGATCTCGGCGAGCCGGGAGCGGGCGAGTACGGCCCGGTCGGTGCCGGCACTGACGGTGCCCTCGGTGAAACCGCGCGGCCGTTCCGGCAGCGGCGGTACGACCTCGGTGGTCACCACCGTCGGCATCTCCACCGTCGGCGTCTGCCCCGCCACCAGTTCCCCGGCCGGTACTTCGCCGGGCAGTTCCCCGGCCGGTGCTTCGGCCGGAACCGCGGGACTGGCGGCAGCGGTCGTACCGGCGGAGTCGAGCAGGCGGGTGGCCTCGGCGAAGCTCGGCGTCACCACGGTCGGGGCGAGCCCGCGCCAGTAGGCCAGGTCGTGCGCGTCGAGGGCCACCGTGCCGAACAGGTCGCGGTGCTCGACCAGCCAGGCGCGGATCGGTTCGGGCAGGGCACCGAGGCCGTAGTCGCAGATCACCAGCGTCGGCGGCTGGCCGGTCACCTCGCGCAGTTCCTCGGTGGCGCTGGCCAGGGTGCCGAGCAGCCGCTGCACCCCGTCGTCGCAGAGCCGGTCGTCCCGGTCGCCCTCGTCCTCGCGTACCAGGATCTGGTCGGCGGCGAGGATCCGTCGTTTGACCGGTGTCTTGCGGCCGCTCTGCGAGACCGTACGGTCCCAGACCCCGGCCCGGTCCAGGCAGTCGTGGAGTTCGTCGCCGGCCACGTCGGCACCGACCGGTGCGACCAGGGACGCCCGGCCACCGAGCGCGCTCAGGTTCACCGCGGTGTTCGCGGCGCCGCCGGCTGCGGTGATCCGCCGTCGCAGGGTGAGTACGGGGGCGGGCGCCTCCCGGCACAGCCGGTCGGAATCGGCGAACCGCCACTCGTCGAGCATCGCGTCGCCGACCACCAGCACGCCACGCCCGAGCCAGCTCTCGACCACATCGGCGAGTCGCCGATCTTCCTCTGCTCCGGTCACCATGCCGGCGGGTCCCCGCTGTCGGCAGGGCCAAACCGGCCGGTAGCCGACGCCGGGGGGTTCTGGCGGTGTTCGTACCCGATCGGGGTTATCCGACGGCGCTGGCCGGGGTGGTCGCGGCCGCCGCCCACGCCGCGTCCTCGGCCTCCTTGCGGGCCAGGCCGTCGCGCCCGTCGTAGCGCAGGAACTTCGGCAGCGCGGCGGCCAGCGCGATCGTGCCGACCACGCAGAGCAGGCCACCGGAGACGATCGAGCCGTTCACGCCGAGCCACCGGGCAGCCAGCCCGGAGCGCAACTGGCCGAGCAGCGGACCGGTGGAGTACGAGAGCATCTCGATGCCGGCCAGCCGCCCGCGCAGGTGGTCGGGGATGGTCTGGTTCCAGATGATCATCCGGAACAGCCCGGAGACCATGTCGGCGGCACCGGCCAGGGCGAGCAGGACCAGCGCCAGCCAGAGCGAGTCGACCAGCCCGAAGGCGAGGATGGCCAGCCCCCAGGCCCCGGCGGCGAGCACCACCATCAGCCCGTGCCGGTGCACCTGCCGGGTCCAGCCCGAGCCGAGCGTGGCGAGCAGCGAGCCAACCGCCGGTGCGGCGTAGAGCAGCCCGAGTACGGCCGGGCCGCCGAGCTTGTCGGCCATGAACGGGTACAGCGCCTGTGGCATGCCGAAGAACATCGCGTTGATGTCGACCAGGTAGGTGCCGAGCAGTTCGGGGCGGCTGCGGGCGTACCGCAGGCCGGTGAGCACCGAACGTACCGACGGGCGGTCGGCGGCCGGTGGTGGCGGGACCGCCCGGACCAGGGCCAGGCAGGCCAGCGAGGCGGCGAAGGTGGCCAGGTCGATGGCGTACACCCAGGCCAGGTCGACCGAGGCGATCAGCACCCCGGCCAGTGCCGGCCCGGCGAGCTGCGCGACCTGCATCCGCAGCGAGTTGAGCGCGCTCGCCGCGGGGATCTCGGCCGGGGTGACCAGTCGCGGGGTCAGCCCCTCCATGGCCGGGCGTTGCAGCCCGTCGACGGCCGCGGTCAGCCCCGCGACCAGGTAGAGCAGCCACAGGTGCGGCTGGTCGGAGAGCGAGTTCACCAGCAGCACCCCGCAGAGCAGGGTCAGCCCGATCTCGCCGCCGAGCACCAGCCGGCGCCGGTCCAGGTAGTCGGCGAGCGCGCCGCCGACGAATCCCATCAGGAGCAGGGGTACGAGTTCCACCACGCCGAGCAGGCCGACCAGCAGCGGATCCTTGGTCATCTCGTACACCTGGTACGGCACGGTGACGTACGTGATGAACGAGCCGAAGCCGGATACGCCAGCGGCCGAGAAGACCAGCCGGAAGTCGCGGGACGTACGCAGCGGGGTGAGGTCCAGCGCCAGGCGCCGGAGCAGGCCGGTCTTCACCCCGCGGATCGTCCCGGATCACCGTCCTGCCGTCGAGCGGGTTTCCGCTGGTACAGCCCGCTCCCAGCGTTCGCTGATCTGCGGGATGTCAGGGATCACATACTTGCCGGCCGGTAAGTAGGTCGCCGGGTACGGATGGAAGAGTCGCCACCCGCCAGGCATGTTCCGTGCCGGCGGGGGGAGAAAGCACGATGACGACCGCCGAAAACACCCGGCCGACGCTGAGTCACCGGCAGATCCTGCTCCTGATGAGCGGCCTGATGACCGGCATGCTGCTGGCCGCCCTGGACCAGACGATCGTCGGTACGGCGCTGCCGACGATCGTGGGTGAGCTGGGCGGGATCAACCACTACTCGTGGGTGGTGACCGCGTACCTGTTGGCGTCGACCGCCTCCACCCCGCTGTACGGCAAGATGGCCGACCTCTACGGCCGCCGCCCGGTCTTCCTCTTCTCGATCGGCACGTTCCTGGTCGGCTCGGCACTCGCCGGGCTCTCCCAGGACATGACCCAGCTGATCATCACGAGGGCGATCCAGGGCATCGGCGCCGGTGGTCTGCTGACCCTGGCCTTCACCATCATCTCGGACGTGGTGGCACCCCGCGAACGCGGTCGCTACCAGGGCCTGTTCGGTGCGGTCTTCGGCATCGCCTCGGTCGCCGGCCCCCTGGTCGGCGGTTACTTCGCCGAGCACAACTGGCGTTGGATCTTCTACATCAACGTGCCGCTCGCGATCGTGGCGATCATCGTCAGCTTCTACGTGATGCGGCTGATCCCGTTCACCAAGCGGCAGCACTCCGTCGACTGGCTCGGCGCCGGCCTGCTGGTGGCCTCGGTCAGCTCGCTGCTGCTCGCGCTGAGCTGGGGCGGCAACGAGTACGCCTGGGCCTCGCCGCTCATCCTCGCCCTGTTCGCGGTCGGCGCGCTGCTCGCGGCGGTCTTCCTCTGGCAGGAGTCCCGGGTCTCCGAGCCGATCCTGCCGCTCGGGCTGTTCCGCCGCCGTACGTTCGCGCTCGGCAACGCGGCCTCGTTCATCCTCGGCCTGGTGATGTTCGGGTCGATCATCTTCATCCCGCTGTACCTGCAGATCGTCAAGGGCGCGTCGCCGACCAACAGCGGTCTGCTGATGCTGCCGATGATGGCCGGCATCATCGTCACCTCGGTGCTCACCGGGCGGGCGATCAGCCGGATCGGCCGGTACAAGTGGTTCCCGGTGGCCGGCGCGGTGCTGCTGGTGCTCGGCATGCTGCTCTTCACCCAGCTCCAGGTCCGCTCCACGCTCTGGCTGGCGTTCCTCTACATGGTGATCATCGGCATCGGGCTCGGGCTCTGCATGCAGTCGCTGATCCTCGGGGTGCAGAACTCCGTCGAGGTACGCGACCTCGGCGCCGGTACGTCCACCGTCACGTTCTTCCGCTCGCTCGGTGGTTCGTTCGGGGTGGCCATCCTCGGCACCCTGCTCTCCACCCGGTTGACCGGTGGGCTCACCGACCGGTTGCCGACGGCACTGTCCAAGCTGCCGCCGGAGCAGCAGGCACCGATCGACCCGAGCTCGTTCTCCATCAACGAGCCGGCGAAGATCATGGCGCTGCCGGATCCGCTCCGCGACGCCGTACAGCAGAGCTTCGTCAGCGGGCTGCACCTGGTCTTCCTGGTCGCCGGCCTGATCGCGGTCGTGGCGGTGGTGCTCACCGTCCTGATGCCGAACGCGGAACTGCGCGGTGCCGGTAACGCCGGTACGCCGCTGGACAAGGAGTCGCACGACGACGCCGCCACCGACATGGAAGCCAACGCCCAGACGATGATCTAGTCGCGGTTACCGTTACGGGCGCACCGGCCTACTTCAGTACGAGTTGGTTGGTGCGCTCGAACACCGCCAGGTCGTCCAGGGTCTCCAGCACCGTCGGGGAGATGGGCGTGGGCAGGCCCCGGGGCGGGAAGAAGCCCGCGTTGGTGGTCTCGTCGGTGACCGTCAACAGCTCACCGGACCAGGTCTCGATCCGGAACGCGACCACGAAGAGCTGGTACGTGTCGCCGTACATGTTGGTGAAGGTGCGGTCCGGGCCGGTGTAGAACGCGAACGGGGTCACCGCCTGCGCCCGCAGCCCGGTCTCCTCCCACACCTCCCGGACCACGCAGTCGCTGATCGACTCGCCCAGTTCCATCGCCCCGGCCGGCATCGCCCAGTCACCGTTGTCGGAGCGTTCGATCAGCAGGACCTGACCGGCCGCGTCCCGGACCACGCCCCGCGCGCCGACGAACATCAGGGTCCGGTCACCGGCGAGCGTACGAAGCTGCCCGAGGTAGGACTCCGCCCACGAAATGCTGCTCATCCGATCACTCTAGGGCAGCGAACCGACCCGCAGAGGCCGCTGCCCCGCGCTTGCCGGCCCGCCCCCGCGAGGGTCACAAGGGTTTCCAAAGTGTGAACTGGGCCACTAGTTTGTTTCGCATGCGCAGCACCATGATGGATGTTCCCCTGCAGATCTCCCGGATCCTCGAACATGGCAGCACGGTGCACGGCAGCTCCGAGGTGGTCACCTGGACCGGCGCCGATCCGTCCACCGGCGGGCCCAGCCGCCGGATGACGTACGCCGAGGTCGGTGCCGCCGCCGCGCAACTCGCGTACGCGCTCCGCGACGACCTCGGCGTCACCGGGGACCAGCGGGTCGCCACCTTCATGTGGAACAACAACGAGCACCTGGTCGCCTACCTCGCCGTACCGAGCATGGGCGCTGTGCTGCACACCCTCAACCTGCGCCTCTTCCCCGACCAGGTGGCCTACATCGCCAACCACGCGCAGGACCGGGTGATCCTGGTCGACAGCACGCTGATCCCGTTGCTGGCGCGGGTGCTGCCGGAGCTGACCACGGTCGAGCACCTGGTGGTGGTCGGCGGCGGCGACCCGGCACCGCTGGTCGAGGCGGCCGCCGCCGGTGGCCGGACGGTTGGCGTACACCGTTGGGACGACCTGCTGCGGGACAAGCCGCAGCATTACGACTGGCCGGACGTGGACGAGCGCGACGCCGCCGCCCTCTGCTACACCTCTGGCACCACCGGCCACCCCAAGGGCGTCGCCTACTCGCACCGGTCGATCTGGCTGCACTCGATGCAGATCTGCATGGCGGAGGGCTTCGGGCTCGGCCCGACGACCAGGGAACTCGCCATCGTGCCGATGTTCCACGCCATGTCCTGGGGCATCCCGTACGCGGCGCTGATGTCCGGCGCCTCGCTGATCATGCCGGACCGGTTCCTCCAGGGTGCCCCGATCGCCCAGATGATCGCCGCCGAGAAGCCCACCCTGGCCGGCGCGGTGCCGACCATCTGGAACGACCTCCTCGCCCACCTGGACGCCAACCCGGTCGACACGTCGTCGCTGACCGAGGTGATCGTCGGCGGCTCGGCCTGCCCACCGGCGCTGATGCACGCCTTCGACGACCGGTACCGGATCGACGTCGTCCACGCCTGGGGCATGACCGAGATGTCGCCGCTCGGCTCGGTGGCCCGCCCACCGGCCGGTGCCGAAGGCGACGACGCCTGGACCTACCGCTACACCCAGGGGCGGCTGCCGGCAGCGGTCCGCGCCCGGATCGTCGGCCCCGCGGGTGAGCCGATGCCCGCCGACGGCCGGGCCGTCGGCGAACTGGAGGTCCGCGGCCCCTGGGTCACCTCGCGGTACGTCGGCGACGACAACCCCGACCCGGAGAAGTTCCGCGACGGATGGCTGCGTACGGGCGACGTCGGCACCCTCTCCCCGGACGGCTACCTGGTCCTCACCGACCGAGCCAAGGACGTGATCAAGTCCGGCGGTGAGTGGATCTCCTCGGTCGAGTTGGAGAACCACCTGATGGCCCACCCTGCCGTGCACGAGGCCTGTGTGGTCGGTGTGCCGGACGAACGCTGGGACGAACGCCCGCTCGCCGCCGTCGTACTTCGCGAGGGCGCCTCCGTCAGCGCGACCGAACTGCGCGACTTCCTCGGCGAGCGGGTCGCGAAGTGGCAGCTCCCCGAGCACTGGACCTTCATCGACGCGATCCCGAAGACCAGCGTCGGCAAGTTCGACAAGAAACACCTCCGCGCCACCCATGCCACCGACGCCCTCACCGTCGAAACCCTCGAAGCCTGACCGGTACCTGCCTGGTGCTGTGGCGAATTTCTACCCCCGGAGGGGTAGTGGACCGCCACAGCACTGCTGGGTCGCCTTTGGTTATCCACAGGTTGGTGGGTGGGGGTGGCGGCGGTAGGGGTGCGGCCGGGAGGGTGGGCGGATGTTGCGCCGGGATCCTGTGCCGGGTCTGCGTCCGCCACCACCGCCCGACGCGGACGCGTTGACCCACCTGCTCGACCTTCAGTCAGACGTGGTCAACCGGCGTCAGGCGCTCCGTCACCTCTCGCCCAAGGCGGTGCAGCACCGGCTCGCCTCCGGACGATGGCAGCCGGCCGGACGTGGGGTCTACCTCGCCCACACCGGACCGATCTCGCGGGAGCAGCGGCGCTGGGTGGCGGTGCTCGGCGTACGCCGGGCGGTTCTCGCCGGGCTCTCTGCCCTGGAACTACTCGGCCTGCGCGGGTACCACAGCGAAGCCCTGCACGTACTGATCTCCGCCACCCGCCGGGACCTCGACCCGCCGTACGGCGTCGTGGTGCACCGGACCCGTCACCTGCCCGAGGCCGACGTGCACCGGCTCGGGCAACCACCCTGCACCATGCCCGCCCGATCACTGGTCGACGCCGCCCAGTGGGCGCCGACCGACGACCGGGCCCGAGCCGTCATCGCCGCCGGGTTCCAGCAACGGCTGATCAGTGGAAGCGAGTTGGACGAGGTGCTGGCCCGGATGCCGAACGCGTACCGGCGTGCCCTGATCGCCGACGCCGCTGCCGACGCCCGCGATGGCGCCGGCTCGATCGCCGAATCCGACTTCCTCCGCCTCTGCCGCCGGGCTGACCTGCCCGAACCGAGCCGGCAGGTACGGCGTACGGACGCTCGGGGGCGGCGCCGTTACCTCGATGTCCACTTCGACGAGTGGCGGGTGCACGTGGAGATCGACGGCAGCCAGCACCTGGAGGTACGCCACTGGTGGGCGGACATGCGCCGGCAGAACGACCTGTGGATCAGTGGCGTACGCGTACTCCGCTTTCCCGCCTGGGTAATCCGCGACCGGCCCGCCGAAGTTGTCGCCCAACTGCGAGCGGCCCTGCAAGCCGCCGGCTGGAGACCCTGACCGTCGGCACTGTGGCGGTCCAGAGCCCCTGGAGGGGTAGTGGACCGCCACAGCGAGTTGAATGGGTGCATGGAATCAGGGGTGGTGGTGGGGCGGGCGATTTCGCGGGCGGCGGCGGGGGCCGTGGCGGCGGCGATCGCGCGGGACGCGGAGGCGTACGAGGGGGCCGCGGTGGAGTTGGCGGCCCGTAACCCCGAGCAGGTGGGGCTGGTCCTCGGCGGGGTCGTACGCATGCTGCTGGAGGAGGTGCACCCGGACGGGCTGGACAGCGACGACCTCCAGGCGGTGCTGAAGCGGTGTGCCGTCGACAACATCGGCTGGTTCCCCGATTTGGACCCCACCGTGCTGGTGCTGCTGTTGACGGCCGCGCTCGGCGTACATCCCTCGGAGGAGGAGGCGCCGCGGGTCGAGCCGGCGGCGATGGCCCGGCACGCGCCGCTGCTCGTCGCCGACCTGCTCGCGGTCACCGGCCGGCCGCTGGCCGACTACCTCGACGCGGCGCTGGCCGAGATCTTCCTCGTCCAGACCAACGAGCTGCCCTGACCCCGCCGGTCAGGCCCTGCCCTGACCTGCCCTGACCCCGCCGGTCAGGCCCTGCCCTGCCCTGACGCTGCCCGGTCAGGTCAGCGCGGCGGCGAGCCGCCGGTGCAGTGTCGACACGTCCGCTGCCCCGGTGTCCAGCACCACCCGCAGGGCCGGCACCGACTCACCACCGACGGAACCGAGCACGGCCAACAGGGTCGCGAACTGCGCGGGCGGCTCGTCGGCGAGCAACTCGGCCGCGTCGGTCACCACCAGCGGGTACGGGCGCACCTCGACCAGGTCCCGCAGCGCGTCCAGCAGCGCGTCCCAGTTGCGGCCGAAGTAGTCGGGGAAGTCCAGCGCCGCCGCCCACTCGGTGAACAGACCGTCGCGGGTACGACTGGCGGCACCGCTCACCACCGACACACCCGGCGGTACGGCCGCGTCGGTGGACACGCTCAGCCACGGCGGTAGTTGCGGATCTGTCGGTTCTGACATCTGTTCCCTCGCTTTTGCGGCGGAGCTGTCGGGCCGGGCGACTGTGGCCCGGCCCGACGGTACGTCCTGACTCTCCGAGTGCCGGGTGATACCGCTCAGAGCCTGCTCAGAGCCGGTAGAAGTCCGCGTAGTGGTTCGGGGTGAACCAGGTCGCGCCGGTGGCCTTGTTGACCACGATCCGGTACGCGTCACGGGCGGCACCCTGGCGGCGGGGGTAGACGTCGTACTCGTAGTAGGTGGCGTTCGTCGGGAGCTGGCCCTCGTAGTTCATGTGCCGGCCACCGGCGTAGTTGGAGAGCCCGCCGCTCCAGGAGACCCAGCCGCGGGCGGTGGGGAAGCCCCGGCTGGCCCAGCCGCTGCGCGCGGTACGGGCATCGGCGCACCGGGAGATGGTGCAGGAGCTGTAGACGGCGGCCGAAGCCGAGCTGGTGTGCGAGGGCGCCACCACCGCCGGACCGACCAGCATCGCGGCGATCATCGCGGCGAGCAGGGCGAAGCTGGCGAGCAGACGCTGCGGTCGCGATCGGGCGACGGCGGCGAGCGGGGCGAGGACGGTCATGGTGGCCTCCAGTGCCGGTGGGAGCCCGCGGGGGTGTGCGGGTCGTGATCCATCCTCGGGAGTGAATGCCTGCCCCGGAAGGGGGCCGAGGTTAAATTAATCGATGATCTGCCATATGTTTCCGCGCCTGTCGCGGGCGCACCGGTTGGTCGGCTGCGGGGGTGTTCTCGTGTGGCCGTAAGCTTCAGGGGATTTCCCAGTGCGGAGCCCGGCGCTGTCGTGTGACCCGTACCCACGAGCTGCAGGGAGAGAACGATGCCGGATCCGAGCGGCCCCGAGAACACCGACGACGTCACCGAGTCGCCCGAACTGACCGAGGGCGCCGACCCGGCCGAGGGTGAAGAGCCGGCCGAGGACGCCGAACCGACCTTCCTCAACCGGGCCGCCCGGCGGGGCAAGGGCGCCACGCAGCAGACGCCGCAGGGCAAGGGCAAGAGCTTCGGTGGCCGGGGCTCGGTCCAGGGGCCGCGCCAGTGGGGCAACCGCCGCAGCGGCTGAGCTACGGTGCCGGCTCTTCCTGGCTGGTGCTGATCAGGACCTTGCCGACCGCCGAGTTTTCCACCGCCGCGTGCGCGTCGGTGGCCTCGGCGAGCGGGTAGAAGTGCAGCGGCAGGCCGGCGTCCGCGCCGACCCGGATGCCGCCCTGGGTCGCGGCCGTGGCCACATCCTGTACGGCCTGAGTCTTCGCCGTCGCGGGCACGTGGAAGACCGACACGAACTGCCAGCGGGCGTTCGGCGCCATGAACCGCGTCCCTGGCAGGCTCAGCTCGCCGTCGCCCCGGTACGAATAGACGGCGACGACGCCGGCATGCCCGAGCATCTGCGCGTCGGCAGACGCGTTCTGGTCTCCGGCCACCTCGACGATGGTGTCGACCCCGTGCGGGGCGATCTTCTTCACCTCGGCTGCCACGTCCTGCTCCCGGTAGTTGATCACATGCGAGGCGCCGGCCGCAGCGGCCAGTTGCGCCTTCTCCGAGCTGCTGACCGTGGCGATGACGGTGGCGTCGGCCCACCGGGCGAGCTGGATCGCCGCGTTGCCGACCGCGCCCGCGCCGCCCTGGACCAGCACGACGTGGTCGGCCAGGCTGCCGAGGTCGAGGTGGCGGGGCATCAGCTCGCCGACCGTCAGGCAACGGTGCGCGGTCAGGAACGGGATGCCGAGCACCGCGCCGACCTCGAACGGTGCAGGGCCGAGCAGGACGATCTGGCGGGACGGTACGAGGGTGTACTCGGCCGCCGTACCCCAGGGACGTGTTCCGGCCGCTTCCCAGACCCACACCCGCTCACCGACCAGCGTCGAGTCCACCCCCTGACCGGTCGCCTCGATCACGCCCGCACCATCCTGGCCGGGGATCTGCCAGCCGTACGGCGGTGGACTGCCGTCGCCGGAACGGGACTTAACGTCGGTCGGGTTGACGCCGGCAAAGGCCATCCGTACCAGCACCTCGCCTGCTTCCGGCTCGGGAATCGGCTGGTCGACCAGCTCCAGCACGCCCGGATCGCCGGTACGGGTGTAGACGGCTGCCTTCATGGTGGACTCCCTGCCTGGCGCGGTTAGCCCCATTTTCCCCGCTAATAAGAACCTTCGTGGCGGTTCCGTACTTGCTGCGGCCTGGTCGTGGCCATCGGCGTCGAGGGCCCGTGTCGGATCGGTTATCGCCGTGCGTGCACGGGTACCCGAGGTGCTTCCGGGTGCGGGGGAGGTGTCGTGGCGCTGGGCTGCGGGATGGCGGGTGACGGCGAACCGGACATCGGGGACGGGCAGGCCCGGACGGTGAGCCGGTGAGCGGCAACCGGATCAGCGACTACGGCTTCCTGGCCGACGGGCTCACCGGTGCACTCGTCGGCCGGGACGGCTCGGTGGACTGGTGGTGCCCGTTGCGGTTCGACAGCCCGTCGGTCTTCGCCCGGATGCTGGACGACGGGGGCGGGCACTGGGCGATCCGTCCCGAAGCCGACTTCGAGGTCGAGCGGGAGTACCTAGACGAGACGTTGGTGCTGCGTACGGTCTTCACCACCGGGGAGGGGACGGTCGCGGTGACCGACGCGCTCGCGCTGGAGCCGGGCGCCCGCGGGCACGAGATCGGTCGGCGTTCACCCGGCATGCTGCTCCGTACGGTGGAGGCGCTGTCCGGGCGCGTACCGATGATGATGTCCTTCGCCCCGCGCTTCGAGTACGGCCGGGTGACCGCGTACCTGACGGTGGACGGTCAGGAGGTGACGGCGACGGCCGGCGCCGCCACGCTCACCCTCACCTCCAGCGTGCCGGTCCACCGCGACCACATCGACGTCTCGGCGCGGTTCACCGTCGAGGCCGGTCAACGGGCGAGCTTCGCCCTGGCCTACTCGTCCACGTACGGCGACCGGGACCGGCGCCCGGCCGACACGGACGTGCCGGCGGCGTTGGCGGACGCCGTGGCGGGGTGGCGTTCCTGGTTGGCGAACCACGACTACCGGGGACGGTACCGGGACCTGGTACGCCGAAACTCCCTCGTCCTGCAGGGGCTCACCTACGCACCCGGTGGCGCGGTCGTGGCCGCCGCCACCACCTCGCTGCCGGAGCGGATCGGTGGCGACCGCAACTACGACTACCGCTACGCCTGGCTGCGCGACTTCTCCCTGACCATGCGGGCGCTCTGGGTGGCGGCCTGCCCCGACGAGACGAGCCGACTCTTCGACTGGGTGGCCAAGTCGGTGGGGCGGGTCACCTTGGAACCGGTGCCGATCATGTACGGCCTGGAGGGCGAGCGGGACCTGACCGAACGCTCGGTCGACACCCTCGGCGGGTACGCCGGCAGCAAGCCGGTGCTGCTCGGCAACGCGGCGTGGCGGCAGCGCCAGTCGGACGTACTCGGTGAAACGCTCGATGCGGCCTGGCTGCTGCGCGACTACCTGGACCCGACGGACGAGCCGGTGTGCCGGCTGCTGCACTCGTTGGCGGACCAGGCGGCGGCCACGTGGCACCTGCCGGACTCCGGCATGTGGGAGTTGCGGGACATGGAGCGGCAGTACGTCTCTTCCAAGGCGTGCTGCTGGGTGGCGCTCGACCGGGCGGTCCGGTTCGGCGAGCGGATCGGCAGCCGGGAGGATGTCGCCCGCTGGGCGGGAGCCCGCTCCGACGTCCGCGAGGCGATCCTGGCGCAGGGCTGGAATGCGGAAGTCGGTGCGTACACGGGGGCTTTCGGGTCCGACAAGCTGGACGCGTCGGTGCTGACCCTGCCGCTCTGGGGTTTCCTGCCCGCCACCGATCCGCGGATGCGCGCGACCATCGAGCGGATCGAGCAGCAACTGACCGAGGACGGGTTGGTCCGGCGCTGGGACGGCGATCCGGCCGCCTTCCTGCCCTGCTCGTTCTGGTTGGTGGACTGCCTGGCGTTGGTGGGGGAGCACGAGCGGGCGACGCGGATGTTCGAGAGTCTCGTCGGCCGCGGCAACGACCTGGGTCTGTTCGCCGAGCAGTTCGACCCGCGTACGGGCGAGCAGTTGGGCAACTTCCCGCAGGCGCTCTCCCACATGGCACTGATCAACACGGCTTGGCGCCTCACCGAAACCGCACCCGGCGGCATTCCCGCCGGCGTGTACACATCAACCGAAGGAGAGAAATAAGCGAACCACCGCCCGCCCGACCCCGCGGTTGATCATGAAGTTAGCGACGCCCGGGCGGCGAATTGGCGTCGCTAACTTCATGATCAACGCCCAGATTTGGGTCGGGGGGAGGGGGCGGTGGTTGGATCTGATCATGTTGCGGGCATTGAGGCGGGCGGCTTACGCGTTCTACGCCGGGCGCCTTCGCGTACGACTGGACGGCGTGAGCCTGCCACGCCATGTGGCGATGGTGATGGACGGCAACCGTCGGTGGGCTCGGCAGATGGGCTTCGAAGATCCGAAAATCGGCCACCGGTACGGCGCGGAGCACCTCGCCGAGGTGCTGGGCTGGTGCGTCGAGGTCGACATCAGACACGTCACGGTCTTCCTCGCCTCGGTGGACAACATGCGCAAGCGCGACTCCGACGAGGTCGACAACCTCATGCGGATGATCGAGGAGGTCATCGTCCGGCGGCTCTCCCAGCCGACGAGTCTGTGGCGGCTACACCTCGCAGGACGGTTGGAAGTCCTGCCGGACTCGACCCGCCACGCGTTGAAACTCGCCGAGGAAGCCACTCGTGACACCGGGGCGAAGTTCCACCTCAACATCGCCATCGGGTACGACGGCCGCGAGGAAATCGTCGATGCCGTACGTTCCCTGCTGGAGGAAGAGGTACGGGCCGGCTACGACGTCGACGACATAGCCCAGCGGCTCACCCCGGACGCGATCGCCGGCCACCTCTACACCAGTGGTCAGCCCGATCCAGAGCTGGTCATCCGTACCAGTGGGGAACAACGCATGTCGGGGTTCCTGCTCTGGCAGGCGGCCTACTCCGAGCTGCACTTCTGCGACGTCTACTGGCCGGGCTTCCGGAAGGTCGACTTCCTGCGGGCCCTGCGCTCCTACGCGGCTCGTACGACGGCGGCCGAGCGCGAGGATGCTCAGGCGAGGGTGCGGCCGAGGAAGCCGCGGATGTAGCCGGCGATCGGGTCGAGGTCGGTTTCGAGGGCGAAGTGGCCGGTGTCCAGGAGGTGCACCTCCGCGTCGGGCAGGTCGCGTTGGAAGGCGCGTGCCCCGTCCGGGCCGAAGATCTCGTCGTTGCCGCCCCAGACCGCGAGCAGTGGCACCTTCGTACGCCGGAAACAGTCCTGGGCGGCCGGGTAGATGTCGAGATTCGTCTTGTAGTCACGGAAGAGTTGGAGCTGGATCTCGTCGTTGCCCGGGCGGTCGAGGATCGACTGGGCGTGAAGGTACGCGTCCGGGCTGATCAGGCTCACGTCGGGCGCGCCGTTCTCCCACTGCCAGCGCACCTCCTTGGGCGTGAACGCCGCCCGAACCGTCTTCTCCGTGTCCGGACCGGGAGCCTTCCCGTACGCGAACAGCGGTGTCCAGAACGCGTCCACGAAACCGTCCATGTACGCGTTCCCGCTCTGGCTGATGATCGCGCTGATCTGATCGGGCCTGCGCAGGAACAGCCGCAGGGCGATGGGTGCGCCGTAGTCGTGCATGTAGACCGCGTACCTGCGGATCTTGAGCTGGTCCAGCAGCTTGGCGGTGACGTCGGTGAGCGAGTCGAAGCTGTACGGGAACTCGGCCGGGCTCGGGTCGGAGGAGTAGCCGAAGCCGAGGTGGTCAGGGGCCACCAGGTGATAGCGGTCGGCCAACGCCGGGATCAGCTCGCGGAACATGTGCGAGCTGGTCGGGAAGCCGTGCAGCAGGACCAGCGTCGGCGAGGTCGGTGCGCCCGCCTCACGGTAGAACACCTCGAAACCGTCGACCTTCGCGGTCCGGTGATGCACAGGGATCATGTTCGCCAGTATCGGGTTGGGCGCCGGCCAAGTCCCGATATCCGCGAATTACCCCACTTCCGGCGGGTAGTGGGGGCTCAGGCCACGAACCTCATTGATTTGACCCCGTCAACAAATACCTGCCAGCCCGCTGGGCTGAGACTGAGGGTCGGCCCGGACTTGTCCTTGCTGTCGCGTACGGCCACGGCGTGGCCCTGGTCCATGGCTTCCACGCACTGACCGTTGCTGCCCGAACGGCTCGACTTGCGCCACACGTTACGTTCCACTGGCCCGCTCCTTGATGAACCTAATCGACTCGGCTGGTGACATCGCCAGCGACTTCAGGTGGTCGAAGATCGTAATCAGGCGATTCGTGTCGGCGAGCGCGTTTTCTTGGATGGTGCCGTCAGCCGCACATCGGGTCCGGTGGTGGCTGATGCCCATTGCCATTCACACGTCGATTGCCGACGATACCTCTGAGTCTTGAGGAGGCCGAGCGATGCAGGCGGTAGCGGTGACCGCGCAGGGCGGTCCGGAGGTTTTGCAGGTTATCGAGCGGCCGGATCCGGTTCCCGGTCCGGGACAGGTGCTGGTCCGGGTGCTGGCGGCGGTGGTCCATCCGGCCGACGTGGCGGCCCGGCTCGGGCTCATCCCCGGTGGGCCGGTCGAACCGCCGTTCCTGCCCGGCTGGGACTTCGCCGGTGAGGTGGTCGAGGTCGGCGACGGTGGCGGCGAATACCGGCCCGGTGACCGGGTGGTCGGCATGGTGCCCTGGTACCGGACCCGAGGCGAGGTCGGGGCGTACGCCGAGCTGATCGCCGCCGACATCGACTGGGTGGTGCCACTCCCCGAGGGGCTGGATCCGGCGGCTGCCGCCACCGTGCCGCTGAACGCGTTGACCGCGCGTCAGGCGCTGGAACTGATGGCCCTGCCACCGATGTCCACTGTGCTCGTCACCGGTGCGAGCGGCGGGGTCGGCGGCTTCGCCGCCCAACTGGCGGTACGCGCAGGGCACCGGGTGCTCGCCCACGCCGGCCGCGACGACGAGGACTGGGTACGCGACCTCGGGGTGGCGCAGGTCGTACCGAAGGAGGTCGACCTGGCGGAGGTCGGCCCGGTGCCGGCGGTGTTGGACGCAGTGCCACTTGCCGAGTCCGCCGCGGCGGCGGTCACCGACGGTGGGACCTTGGTCACCACCCGCCCCACCCCACCGGTCGAGCCGGCGCGGGGCGTCCGACAGCAGGTCGTCCTGATCCAGTTCGACCGGTCGCTGTTGGGCGAGCTGATCGGCGAGGTTGCCGAGGGGCGGCTGCGGACCCGGGTCGCCACCACGTTGCCACTGGCCAGCGCGGCCGAGGCGCACCGGATCGTGGAGGCCGGCGGGGTACGCGGCAAGGTGGTGCTGACCCCCGCCTACGGGACCGCCGGCTAGAGGGCCCCGGCGCCCGCCTCGGCCACGGTCTGGTCCTGATCGACCATGCCGCCGCTGACGCCGATCGCGCCGATCACCTTGCCGTCGCGGAGCAACGGGATCCCACCGGGGAAGATGACGACCCGGCCGTGGTTCGTGGTGTGGATGCCGAAGAACTGCTGACCGGACTGGGCGTTCGCGGCCAGGTCCTTGGTCTGGATGTCGAAGGCCCGCGCCGTCCACGCCTTGTTGATGCTGATGTCGACGCTGCCGAACCAGGCACCGTCCATCCGGACGTGCGCGATCAGGTTGCCACCGGAGTCGACCACGGCGATGTTCTCCGGCTGGCCGATCTCGTTGGCGCGGGCCTCGGCGGCGGCGATTATCTTGCGCGCGTCGGCAAGCTTCAGCATGGACATGGGCGCTCCTTCGACAAGAGTGGGAATCACCCGCCCGGTTCAGGCGGCGGGCTTCAGCACGACCTTCGAGTAGCCGTCCTCCCGGCGGTCGAACCGGGCGTACGCGTCCGGTGCGTCGTCGAGTGGCAGCCTCTTGCTGACCACGAAACTCGGCGTCGCCCGGCCAGCGATGATCAGGTCGCGCAACTGCTCGTTGTACGCCTTCACGTTCGCCTGACCGGTCCCCATCCGCTGCCCCTTCTCGAAGAACTTGCCGACCTTGAACAGCAGTTCCCCGTGGGCGGAGTGCTCGTCGGGTGCGCCCGGATCGTTGGGCAGGTACAGGCCGACCACCCCGATCCGGCCGGTGGCCCGGACGATCTCGACCAGGTTGTTCAGCACCTGCGCGGGCTGTTCCTCCCCGCCCGTACCGTGTGCCTGGTAGCCGACCGCGTCGACGCCCTTGTCGGTGCCGTTGCCGTCGGTCTGGTCCAGGATCTGTATCACCGGGTCGGCGTTGCTGAAGTCGATCGGGATCGCGCCGATCGACTCGGCCAACCGGAGCCGGGAGGCTACCCGGTCCACCACGAAGACCTTCGCCGCGCCGATGAGCATCGCCGAGTACGCGGCCATCAGGCCGACCGGCCCGCCGCCCATCACCGTCACCGTCTCACCCGGCTGCAGGTCGGCGAGGGCGACGCCGTGGTAGCCGGTGGGGAAGACGTCGGCGAGCATGGCGAAGTCGTCCTCGTGCTCGTCACCGGGCGGCAGGTCCAGGCAGTTGAAGTCGGCGAACGGGACCCGCAGGTACTCCGCCTGACCACCCCGGTACGGACCCATCGCGGCGTAGCCGTACGCGCCACCGGCGAAGTCGGTGTTGACCGTCAGGCAGAACGCGGTGTTGCCGGCGAAGCAGTTCTTGCAGAACCCGCAGGCCACGTTGAAGGGGATGGAGACCCGGTCGCCCTTGCGGACCCGGGAGACACCGGGGCCGACCTCGGTGACGATGCCCATGTTCTCGTGGCCGAACACCATGCCCGGCTGCGCCTTGGTGCGCCCCTCGTACATGTGCAGGTCCGACCCGCAGATCGCGGTAGTCGTGATCTTGATGATGACGTCGTTCGGGGCCTCGATGCGGGGGTCCTCGACGTTCTCGACCGAGACGTTGTTGGCACCGTGGTAGACAACTGCCCTCATGTCCGCTCCCTGTCCCCAGCCCAGGATCCTGCTTCCGACCCTAGGGCGGCTCCCCGGCCCGCTATGCCGGAATGCGGAAACGGCGAACCCCCGCGACGGTGCGCGGGGGTTCGCCGTTCGACGGTTGCGGCAGGTGCGCCGCCGCGAGGTCTACTGCGCCGCGAGTACGTCCACGACGAAGCGGAGCGCGCCGGCCGGAGCGCCGTTGCCCGGGTTGTCGCCGTACGCGAGCGCGGGCGGGATGTCGAGCTGGATCCGGCTGCCGACCTTCACGCCGACCAGGCCCTGGTCCCAGCCGGGGATGACCTGACCGGTGCCGATCTGGAACGGAACCGCCCGGGACTGCTTCCAGGAGGAGTCGAACTCCTGCCCGTCCTTGTAGGTGACGCCGACGTAGTTCACGGTGATCTGCTGCCCGGCCTGGACCACCGGGCCGGTTCCCTCGATCAGGGCCTTCGAGGTCAGCTTCGTCAGCTCACCCTCGCCCTTGGTCACGACCGGCTCCTTGCCCAGGGCCGGGTCCGCGCCCTCCGGCAGCGGCGGGAACTCCGCGTCGGCCGGCGGCTGCGCTGGGGGAGCGGCCGGATCCGCCGGGGCGGTGGCGCTGGGGACCGAGGCGACGCCGTTGTCGGCCGGCTCCTTGCCGGTGTCGTCGAGGGCGACGAACGCGACGACGATCACGGCGACCACGGCCAGCCCGGCGAACGCACCGGCAAGCGCCTGGTTGCGGCGCTTCCTGGCGGCGGCCTTCGCCTTGGCGGCCTTCGCCAGGGCGCGCTTCTCGGACTTGGTCAGCGGCGGCGGCTCACTCGGGACGTAGGAGGAGTGGCTCTGGACCTGGTCGCTCATAGGTGTCGGCTCCTGCAGGAAGAGATCGGGGCGGGGCGGCCTCGCCCGGATGTGTTCCGACCGAAGGGCCTTGCATACGGTACTCGGCCAACCGCCGGTTGGCGCCGGTCCGATGATCACGAGCCCCGTCCGCCACAGCGGTCCCCCTGGTCACGCCGACTTGCGAGCGGTCTTCTTCGCCGGGGTGCTCTTCTTCGCCCCGGTGGCCTTCGTGCCGGCCGACTTCGTACCCGTGGATTTGCTGGCCGTGGATTTGGTCCCGGCGGATTTGGTGCCGGTGGATTTCGCGGTGGCGGATTTGGTGGCCTTCTTCTCGGCCGTCTTCTTCTCGGCGGCCTTTTTCGCCGGGGCCTTCGCGGCCTTTGCTGCCTTGGCCGCCTGCTGGGCGGACTTCGCCGCCGAGATCGGCGTCGCCTTCGCTACGCCACGGCCAGCGGACGGCTCCTCGCCGCGGGCCGCCCGGGCCCGGTCCACCGAGGCGCGCAGCGCCGCCATCAGGTCCACGGCGGCAGCGGGGGCCTCCTCCGCCTCCTCCGGCTGGACCACCTCCCGACCCTCGACCTTGGCGTTGATCACTTCCTGCAACGCCGCCCGGTAGTCGTCGGTGAAAACGGACGGCTCGAACTCGCCGGCCATCGAGTCGATCAGCGAACTGGCCATCGCCAGCTCCGGCGGCCGGACACTGATGTCCTCGTCGAGGAAACCGAAGTCGGGTACGCGTACCTCGTCCGGCCAGAGCATGGTGTTGAGCAGCAGCACTCCCTCGCGTACGCGCAGCGTGGCGAGCTGTTCGCGTTGGCGCAGCGCCACCTTCACGATCGCCACCCGATCGGAGTCGGTCAGCGCGTCGCGCAGCAGCACGTACGGCTTCGTCGCCGCACCGTCCGGCTCCAGGAAGTACGCCTTGTTGTAGAGGATCGGATCCACCTGCTCGGCCGGTACGAACTCCAGCACGTCGATCGCGTGCGAGGTGGTCAGCGGCAGCTCGGAGAAGTCCTCGTCGGTCAGGATCACCATCTCGCCGCCGCCGAGGTCGTACCCCTTGGCGATGTCGTCGTAGCTGACCTCCTCGCCGTCGATCGAGCAGGTTCGTTTGTACTTGATCCGCCCGCCGTCGGTTCGATGCACCTGATGAAACCGTATGTCCTTTTCCTCGGTGGCCGAATATAGCCGCACACCGATGGACACCAGGCCGAATGAGACCGCGCCTCGCCAGATAGCCCGCATTCCCCCGCTCCTTTCCCCGGTATTGACCAGGATTGCATCTGATAGAAGGTGGGGCGAGTGTTTCCTTGCGGACCTAGAGTGATGTCGTGCCGGGCGCACCGCTCAAACCGATGCTCGCCATGACCGGGGAGCTGCCCAGCGGCCCCGGCTGGGCGTATGAGTTCAAGTGGGACGGCGTACGCGCCCTCGCCCAGATCAACGACGGTGCGGTACGCCTGTTCGCCCGTTCCGGTGCCGAGATCACCGCCGCCTATCCGGAGCTGGTGCCGCTCGGCGCGCAGGTGCCGGACGCCCTGCTCGACGGCGAGGTCGTGGTGTTGACCGATACGGGACAGCCCTCGTTCACCGCGCTCGCCGAGCGGATGCACGTACGCGAACCGGGCCGGGCGGCGCGACTGGCGGCGACCGTACCGGTGACGTACATGATCTTCGACGTGTTGCGACTGGCCGGCGCGGACCTGACCCGCCAGCCCTACGAGCAGCGCCGGGAAACCCTCGACGGCCTGGGCCTGGGCGGCTCGCGGTGGGCCGCCCCGCCGGTCTTCCCGGACGGCCCGGCCACCTACGAGGCCGCCGGTGAGCACGGGCTGGAGGGTGTGGTCGCCAAGCGGTTGGAGTCGATCTACCGGCCGGGGGTGCGTTCACCGGACTGGCTCAAGGTCAAGCTGGAGGTGACCGGGGACTTCGTCATCGGCGGTTGGCGTCCCGGCGCCCGCCGCCTCGGCGGACTGCTGGTCGGGGTGCCGGCGCCGGACGGCCGGCTGATCTTCCGGGGCCGGGTCGGCGGCGGAATCGGCGCGGCCGCCGAACGTGAACTCCTGGCCGTGCTGGAGCCGCTGCGGGTCGACAGCGCGCCGTTCGCCGACGCCGTGCCCCGCGAGGATGCCAAGGGCGCGATCTGGGTACGTCCCGAGATCGTGGTCGAGGTGAAGTACGGCCAGCGCACCCCGGACGGGCGGCTGCGGTTCCCGCGGCTGCGCCGGTTGCGCCCCGACAAGACGGCGGAGGAAGTCGACGATGCCGGCTGAGAAGATCAGGGTCGAGGTGGAGGATCGCACGCTCGAGGTTTCCAACCTGGACAAGGTGCTCTATCCGGAAGTCGGTTTCACCAAGGGCGAGGTGATCGACTACTACACCCGGATCGCCCCGGTGCTGCTGCCGCACCTGCGGGACCGGCCGCTGACCCGGATCCGCTACCCGAACGGAGTCGACGCGTCCTTCTTCTTCGAGAAGAACGCTCCCGCCAGCACGCCCGACTGGGTACGCCTGGAGCGGCTGCCCGCCCCCGGCTCGTCCAAGGACCGCGACGAACTGGACTATGTGGTCTGCGACGACCTGCCCACCCTGGTCTGGCTGGCGAACCTGGCCGCACTGGAGATGCACACCCCGCAGTGGCGGGTGGGCACCCGCAGCCGGGGCGAACCCCGGCCGGACCTGATGGTGGTCGACCTCGACCCCGGCTCCCCGGCCGCACTGCCGGAATGCTGCGTGGTCGCGGTACGGATGCGCGACCGGCTGGCCGAGGACGGCATCGCCAGTTACCCGAAGACCTCGGGCAAGAAGGGAATGCAGCTCTGCTGCCCGATCGCCGGCAAACAATCCGCCGAGGAGGTCTCCGGTTACGCCCGGCGGATCGCCGAGGAGTTGGAGCAGGCCGACCCGAAGCTGGTCACGGCGAAGATGGCCAAGCGGCTGCGACCGGGCAAGATCTTCATCGACTGGAGCCAGAACAACTCGGCCAAGACGACGGTGGCGCCGTACTCGCTGCGGGCGCAGGCGGTGCCGGCCGCGTCGGCGCCGCTGACCTGGGCCGAGGTGGAGGCGGCAAGCTCGGGGGAGTTGGGCGCCGTGCGCCCGTTCACCGCCGCCGAGGTGCTGGCCAGGGCCGAGGAGTACGGCGACCTGATGGCGGACCTGCTCGTCACCGGCCCCAAACTCCCGCGCTGACCCTCGCTGACGCCGGTCGGTCGGACGGCCGGTCCGCCCGGATCGCCGCCCGGATCGCCGCCCGGGTCAGAGCCCGGACGGCGAGCCGGTAGGACCTGCTCAGTCGACGCTGGGCAGCGGCGGCCCGAGTACGTCGTCGGCGTCCACGATCCGGTAGGCGTAGCCCTGCTCGGCGAGGAAACGCTGCCGGTGTGCGGCGTACTCGGTGTCGATGGTGTCGCGGGACACCACCGTGTAGAAGTGCGCCTGCCTGCGGTCGGCCTTCGGGCGCAGCACCCGACCGAGTCGCTGCGCCTCCTCCTGCCGGGAGCCGAACGTGCCGGAGACCTGGATCGCGATCCCGGCCTCGGGCAGGTCGATGGAGAAGTTGCCCACCTTCGAGATGACCAGGGTCGGCACCTCGCCCGAGCGGAACGCGTCGAAGAGCCGCTCGCGTTCCTTGTTCGTGGTGGAACCCTCCACGATCGGCGCGTCCAGGAACTCGCCCAACTGGTGCAACTGGTCGATGTAACCGCCGATCACCAGCACCTGGTCGCCGCGGTGCCGCTCGATCAGCGCCTTCACCACCGGCAGCTTCGTACGGGCGGTCGCCGCCATCCGGTAACGCTCCTCCGGCTCGGCGGTCGCGTACGCCATCCGCTCGGCGTCGGTCAGCGTCACCCGTACCTCGGTGCAGTCGGCCGGGGCGATCCAGCCCTGCGCCTCGATGTCCTTCCACGGCGCGTCGTACCGCTTCGGGCCGATCAGCGAGAAGACGTCGCCCTCGCGGCCGTCCTCGCGTACCAGGGTGGCGGTCAGGCCCAGCCGGCGGCGGGCCTGGAGATCCGCGGTGAACCGGAAGATCGGCGCCGGCAGCAGGTGCACCTCGTCGTAGATGACCAGGCCCCAGTCGCGGGCGCCGAACAGGTCCAGGTGCGTGAAGGCGCCGTTGCGGCGCGCGGTGAGCACCTGGTACGTCGCGATGGTGACCGGTCGGATCTCCTTGCGCTCGCCCGAATACTCGCCGATCTCCTCCTCGGTCAACGAGGTACGGGCGATCAGCTCGCGCTTCCACTGCCGGCCGGCGACCGTGTTCGTCACCAGGATCAGCGTGGTCGCCTTCGCCTCGGCCATCGCCGCGGCGCCGACCATGGTCTTGCCCGCCCCGCAGGGGAGCACCACCACACCCGACCCGCCGGCCCAGAAGTGCTGCACCGCCTCCCGCTGGTACGACCGCAGCGTCCAGGGCGCCTGGTGCCTGGCCGGATGCCGTGCGTCCGCGGGTACGTCCTTGCCCGCCTCGGCCAGCTCGATCGGGTGCGCCTCACCGTCGACGTAACCGGCCAGGTCCTCCGCCGGCCAGCCCAGCTTGAGCAGCCCCTGCTTGAGCCGGCCGCGCTCGGACGGGTGGACGATCATGGTGTCGTCGTCGACCTTCGCGCCGAGCATCCCGGCCAGCTTCTTGCTCTTCGCGACCTCGATCAGCACCACCCGGTCGAGCGCGTGCAGCACCAGCCCGTGGTTCGGGTGGTTCATCAGCTGCAACCGGCCGTACCGGTCCATGGTCTCGGCGATGTCGACCAGCAGCGCGTGCGGCACCGGATAACGGGAGAACTTCAGCAGCGCGTCAACCACGCCCTCGGCGTCGTGCCCGGCGGCCCGCGCGTTCCAGAGCCCCAACGGGGTCAGCCGGTAGGTGTGCACGTGCTCCGGCGAGCGTTCCAGCTCGGCGAAGGGTGCGATGGCCATCCGGCAGGCGAGCGCGTCCGGATGATCGACCTCCAGCAGCAGCGTTTTGTCCGATTGCACGATCAATGGGCCACTGCTCACGCTCAGGTTCCTCTCGACAGCGTGGAACAAGACCCTCAAGTGTTGCACGGTCGGTAATGAAAAAAACTCTCCATCACAAGCAACCCCGACCCCCCTCCCGGCGTCTAGCAGACGACGACCGCTCTGGGTCAGGACGCCGGGACATTCCGTCCGGTGCCGCCCCTCGCGGTGGTCATGCTGGTCGGCGCCGGTGTACGCGCGTTCGATCCGCCGGGGGACCGGGGTGGGTGCGGGGGCACCAGCCGGTCGTCGCGACGGAAGGCAACGGGGGCGAATGGCTCGCCGGCGCCCGACCAGCTCCCGCGCCCCTGTCAACACGGGCGCCCGAGTGCGAGTCTTGACGGAGGACCGGCCCGGGTGGGGAGGCAGCGATGTCACTGGACCGTGAGCTGAGAACCGGAACGCAACTGCCCGTGGACAAGCCTGCCGGCCTGCCGGACCGGGACACCTCGGTCTCCACGGCAACCCTGATCGGGTACGCGACGGTCGCCGTCGGCCTGGTCGGCTGGTTCCTGTTCGGCTGGCTGGTGGAACGCCAGGGCTTCGTCAACTCCGTGGGTGAGGCGGCCGGCAGCGCGTTCACGCTCCTGCTCGTCATCGCGATCGTCGGCACCGTACGCCGCAGCCGCCTCTGACCTCGTCGGCTACTCGTCCAGCACCGCCGCCGTGATCCGGTGCAACGCGAACGTGTGCAGCATCTCGGTGCGCTCGTCCTCGGCACGTAGGTAGCCGGCGCCGATCGAGACCGGCCGGACCAGGCGGGACGTGGTCGCCCCGTGGGCATCGACGTAACCGACCCAGACCGGCGCCTTGTCCCGGATCGCCTGCTGGAGCACCGCCAGTGCCTGGGTGTGCGCGTGTGCCGGAGTCGCGCTCCCGCCGGCCCGCCCGGCCGCGCCCCGGACCGGATCCGGAGCCCGTCGGGCGGCCCGCGCCGCGGCGTCGCCCCGGCGCATCTGCTCGACGATGCCGAGCACCCGGGGCGTGGTCAGCCTCGGCGTGGCGAGTGGATCGCCGACCCGGTTCGTGACCGACACCCGGGCCGGAGCCCGGCGCACCTTCGTCCGGGTGAGCACCACCGCACCGCTGGCGTCCTCCGGCACCGGCGCGTACCCGGCCTCGCGCAGCACGGTGAGCAGCCGGCCCACCTGGAACGGGGTGGCCAGCACCGTCGGGGCCAGCCGCCGCAGCGACATCGTGCTCAGCCGGCGGTCGGCGATCACCTCGGCGAGCAGCACCTCGTCGTCGCTGCGGACGTACGCACCGGCGGAGCCGACCCGCAGCCCACCGTGCTTGCGGGCCACGTCGTCGACCAGGTACGTCAACCCCTGCGGCACCGGCGTACGGGACCGCCGCTGGAATAGCGCGTGCAGGTCCTCGGCGGCGTACCCGGCGTCCAGGGAGCGACGCAGGCTGGTCGCGGTCACCCGGTACACGCTGGCCCCACCGGCGGACTCCGGGTCGGCGAACGCCTCCAACTCCGCGGCCAGGGTCGGCTCAGGCGGGCCGGGCACCACCAGGCTCAGATCCGCCTGGAGCAGGAAATGGTCCACCGGGGCCGGGAGCAGTTCGTCCAGCGCCCGGACCGCTGTGGACATCTCACCGGCGGACTCGTCCGCGCCCAGCCGTACACCCAGCGGGTCGTCGGTGCCGACGGCCAGCCGGTCCTCGGCGCTGGCCGAGTCGGTCAGCAGCAGCCGCCCGTACGAGGTGATCGCGCCGAGACCGGTCAGGCCGAGTTTTGCCGCCTCGGCGAGCACCTCCCGCTGGGCGGCCTCGCGGCCCCGCAGCCGCCGAGGTGTCCGCCAGGCGATCAACGCCAGCACCTCGTCCGGGCCGGGCGCGGTCCCCGGATCCAGCCCGGCGAGTACGCCGAGCAGCGCCCGCCGGGCCGTCGGCGTACCGGCCCGCTCCAGTTCCGGCGAGAGGACGGTGATCAACCGGTCCCGCTCGTCGCGCTGGCCGATCAGCCCCGGCTGCCGGGTCATCGCCAGCCACGCCTGGGCCAACTGCTCCCAGCGCCGGGCCAGTGTCCCGGCCCGCCACGCCTCGTAACCCGCGGTGGGCAGCACCTGTTGGTCGGCGCCCGCCCGGGTGGTGGTGGCGCCGGTCAGGTCCACCTCCCCGGCCAGCCCGGCGGCGTAGACGACCTCCAGTAGCAGCCCGGTGGTCGGCTCGTCCACCCCGACACCACGCGCGATTCGTCGCAGGTCACGTACGCCCAGACCACCGGAGCGCAGCACCGGGGGCGGTTCGGCGGCGAGCGCCTCCAGCACCGTCTCGGCCTGCCGGACCACCTCCATCGCCTGCCCGGCGCCGGCCGAGTCGACCGCCTTCGGCTCCCGCAGGGCGGCGGTGCCGAGGGCTGGCGGCAGCGGCTGCATCGGCCCGAGCGGGCCGGTGTCGCGGCGCAGCAACAGTCCGATTTCGCGGGGCAGTTCCACCGCGCTGCCGCCCGACCCGGCATCGGCGTCCGAGATCGGGACAAGCAGGGAGTTCTCCACCAGCCAGCGCACCGGCGAACCGGCACCGGGGGCGGCCGGATCGTCGGCCGGCGGGGCGTCCAGTGCCTTCGGCGGGAGCGTACCCACCGGGGGGCCGGCGGCGAGCCGGTCCAGGATCGCGCGGGCGGCCGGCGGTGCCGCCAGCACCGTACGGCGCAACCGGGCCGGGTCGGCGCAGAGGGCCGCCGCGGCCGGGTCCAGGTCCGTCGCGCTGCGCCCCAGACCCGCCGGGTACGGCGAACTGACCTCGTCCACGCCCGGCACGACCTGCAGCGCGTGCTCCGGTCCGTACAGCAGGAAGAGGGCGCGGAGCCGGTTGAGTGCGGCCCGTACGGCGGCCGGGTCGGCGCCGTGCGTGGGCACCGCGGCCACGGCCAGGATGGCGTCGACGGAGGTGGCGCCGTCCGCCGGATCGCGGGTGAGTCGGGCACCGTCGAGGATCTGCAGGGTGAACTGGTCCAGCCCGTCCAGGGCGCGGGCAACCGACACCCGCGACTGCGCCCTGACGGCGAGCGCGGAGATGTCCGCGGGCACCGGCAGGACCAGGTCGGGGCGCAGCTGTAGCAGCGCCGCCAGGGCTTCGTCCGGCAGCGACCGCAGGTGATCGGCGAGTGAGGTGGTCATCGTCATTCCACGCTATCCGGCCGAGTGGCAGTGGCGCCCCTCGGTCGGCCGGCTGGACTCCTCGACTCGGTCGGCGTGCGACGATGGTCGGATGGCGACCACCCCCTCGGTCGGGTTCGACCTCGACATGACTTTGATCGACTCCCGGCCCGGTATCGCCGCCACGTACCGCGAGCTGACGGCCAGGACCGGGGTGCACGTCGATGCCGACCTCGCGGTCAGCCGGCTCGGCCCGCCGCTGCGTCACGAGCTGGCGCACTGGTTTGCGCCGGATCAGGTCGAGTCGGCGGTGGTGACGTTCCGTTCGCTCTACCCGTCGTACGCGGTCAGCCCGGCGCTGCTGCTGCCCGGCGCCGCCGAAACGCTGGCCGCGGTACGCGACGCCGGCCTGCGTGTGTTGGTTGTCACCTCCAAACTCGGCCGGTTGGCCCGGCTGCACGTGGAGCACCTCGGGCTGCCCGTGGACGAGGTGGCCGGCGACCTGTTCGCCGAACAGAAGGCGACCGCGTTGCGGGAGCACGACGCGCGCATCTACGTCGGTGACCACGTCGCGGACATGACCGCCGCTCGGATCGCCGGGGTCCCCGGGGTCGGCGTCGCCACCGGGCCGTGCGATGTGGATGAGCTGCGCTCGGCCGGCGCGGAGCTGGTCCTCGACGACCTCACCGGATTCCCAGCGGCGTTGGCGGGGCTGTTGCGGCTAGCCTTGTGAGGTCAGCAGCCGCATACGGAGTCGAGGTCAATCAGGTGCCGACGGGTCGAGTGAAGTGGTACGACGCGGCCAAGGGTTATGGATTCGTCACCAGTGACGAGGGCGGCGACGTGTTCCTACCCAAGAGTGCGTTGCCCGCTGGCGTCACCGATCTCAAGGGGGGTCAGCGGATCGAGTTCGGCGTGGTGGACAGTCGCAAGGGCGCCCAGGCCCACGCCGCGAAACTGCTGGACGCGCCGCCGTCCATGGCGGAACTCCGCCGCCGCCCCGCCGAGGAACTGCACGGTCTGGTCGAAGACATGATCAAGGTGCTGGAGGCGAAGATCCAGCCTGATCTGCGACGCGGCCGGTTCCCGGACAAGAAGACCGCGCAGACCGTCGCTCAGCTGGTCCACGCGGTCGCCAGCGAACTGGAAGTCTGAGGGGTCGCCGGGGTCAACCCGGCTGCCGCGGCCCGGCGGAGCAGGGCGTCGATCGCCTGATAGCCGTCCTGCCCGAGGTCCGCGGTGAACTCGTTCACATAGAGCCCGATGTGCTGGTCGACCACGTCCGGTTCCATCTCCTGCGCGTGCGCCAACACGTACTCGCGGGTGGCGGCCGGGTCGGCCCAGGCCTGTTTCACCGACGCTCGGATCCAGTCCGCCGCGGCCACCGGATCGACGGTGCCGCGGCGGGCCAGGATGGCGCCGAGCGGGATCGGCAGGCCGGTGTCGGACTCCCACCACTCACCGAGGTCGACCAGCGCGGTCAGCCCGTGCCGGTGGTACGTGAACCGAGCCTCGTGGATGACCAGTCCGGCGTCGTAGCGACCGGCGGCGACCCCCGGCATGATCTCGTGGAACGGCACCACCTCGATCTTCGCCGGCCGCTGGTCCGCCGCCCAGAGCCGGAACAGCAGGTACGCCGTGGTCCGGTCCCCGGGCACCGCGACGGTCGCCCCGCCAAGGTCGGTCCGGTCACCCCGGGTCAGCACCAGCGGCCCGCAGCCCCGGCCCAGTGCACCGCCGCACGGCAGCAACTGGTAGTCGTCGAGCAGCCACGGCAGTGCGGCGTAACTCACCTTCACGATGTCGTACGCACCCTGCTGGGCGGCGGTGTTGGTGACGTCCACGTCGGCGTAGGTGACCTCGACCGGTGGTGCACCCGGCACCAGACCGTGCACCAGGGCATGGAAGACGAAGGTGTCGTTGGGGCAGGGGGAGAACGCCAGCGAGAGTGCCACGTCCCCCACGGTAACCCGCTGTGGATCAGTGCAGCGCAGCGGCTGCGGAGCGGAGCGCCTCGAACGCCTCGGTGATCCGCCACGCACCCCGGTCCCGGGGGCCGACCGGGTTGGAGATGGTCCGCAGCTCGGCGAAAGGGACGCCGGCCTGGGCGGCGGCGGTGGCCACCCCGTACCCCTCCATCGCCTCGGCGACCGCGTCCGGGTAGCGGGCGGCGAGCGCGCGGGCGCTCTCGGACGTACCGGTGACGGTGCTGCAGGTGATCACGGCGCCGACGGTGGCCCTCGGCAGCGCCTCGCGCAGCCGTTCCAGCAGGGCCGGGTCGGCGGGGGCCGACGACGGTCCGAAGCCCAGTTCGTCGAGCGGGAGGAAACCGTCCGGCGATTCGGCGCCCAGGTCGGCGGCGATGCTCCGGGTGGCCAGCACGATGGTGCCGAGCGCCACCCGGTTCGGGAAGCCGCCACCGATCCCGGCGCTGATCACCGCCTGGTACGGCTGCCCGCCCGCCTCGGCCAGCGCGAGCAACCGGGCGGTGCCCGCACCGGCGGCGGCCGGCCCGACCCCGACCGGCGCGACGGTCACCGTGGTGCTGGACAGGCCGGCCCGGACCGCCTCCGCCTCGGCCGGCACGGCGGTGACGATCAGCAGTCCAGCGCTCATGTGGTCGGCTCCCGGGGTTCACGTTGTCGGCGCGCGTCGTCGTCGCCGGAACCCGGTGCGGGTACGGCCGACGACGGTCGGTAGATGTGGTAGCCGGGCGGGGCCAGCGGCCGGTCGCTCCCGCCCGAGTTCGCGGTCTGTGCCGCAGCCGCCGTCGCCGGTTCGGTGACGCCCGGGCGGTCGTCGGCTTCCGCCACGGCGGCGGCCCGCTGCCGTTCGGCCTCGTCCCGGGCCTGCTGTTCGGCGGCCCGCTGCTCGGCGGCGGCCTGTTCCTCGGCGGCTTCCTGTTCGGCGTCGGGGATGGCGCGGCCGTGCAGCCGCTCCCCGCGCAGCCGGCCGGTGACCACCACTGCGCGTACGGCGGCGAGCGTGGCGAGACCGCTCAGCACGGCGATGCCGACCCGGCCGTCGAACGGGATCAGGCCGATCGCGCCGCCGGCCACGAAGGCCAGCATCAGCGCGGTCTCGGAGTGGGCGAACGCGCTCGCCCGCGACCGTTCCCGGATCCGTTCCTGGATCGAGGCGTCGACGGCGAGCTTGGCGACCCCGCTGACCAGCGCGGTGACCAGGCAGAGCAGGGCGACCGTGAGCAGCGAGAATTCGACCGTGGCCAGCACCGCCAGGGCGGCGACGATGACCAGACCGCTGGACTGGATAGCGGTCGGCCGGTGGATGCGCAGCCGGGTGCCGAGCGCGGTGGCCAGGAAGGTGCCGACCACCAGTGCCCCGCCCACGAGACCCAGTGCGGCCTGGTCGGAGAGTGTCCGCCCGAGGGCGACGGTGGTCACGTCGCCGCTCTTGATCGCGAAGGCGAGGAAGAGCAGGAGGAAGCCGTACAGGCCGCGCAGGGTGGCGCCGCCGACCAGGGTGCCGATCACCAGCCGGCCTCCCGGACCGCCGCTCAGCGCCCCGGTGCCGTTGCCCCGCCAGATGCCGCGCCACGCCCTGGGCACCGCCTCCGGCGGCTCGGAATCGGCGCGCGGTGGCAGCCGGAGCGCGATCACCATCCCGATCAGGAAGATCACCGAGGCGACCCGCAGCGGCCACTGTGGACCGAGCCAGAACGCGGCCAGGCCGAGCGGCGCCACCACGGCCCCGGCGATGGTGCCGTAGACGCTGGCCCGTGCTCCTGCCTGGGACAGCCCGATCCCCGCGGGCAGCAGCCGGGGTACGGCGGCCGACCGGGCCACCCCGTACGCGCGGGAGAGGGCGAGTACGCCGAACGCGGCCGGGTAGAGCCCGAAGCCGTGGATGTAGTCGGAGATCAACCAGGCCAGGAAGGCGCGGCCGAGCATGGTGGCGGCGAGCGCGTACCGGCGACCGTGCCGGAAGTGGTCGAGCAGCGGGCCGACCACGGGGGCGAGCAGCGCGAACGGGACCATGGTGATCAGCAGGTAGAGGGCGACCTTGCCCCGTGCCTCGCCGAGCGGCGCGTTGAAGAAGATCGTCCCGGCCAGCCCGATCGTGATCAGTACGTCGCCGGCACAGGAGACGGCGTGCAGGTCGAACAGGCGCACCATGCCGGTTTCGCCGCCGGCGCCTTTGGTCCGTACCCGTCCGGCGCCTCGGGTGATCCAGGCGCCGCCCCGGAATGTCCCGCGCAGGACCGCGCGGGTGCCCCGGATGGTCCTACCGAGGGCACGCCCGAGGAACGACCCCTTGGGGCGGTTGAACAGCGGCATGTGCACCATCCTCGCCCATCCGGCGCACGCCCGGAGGATGTGCCGCGAGAACGTGTACGGGGAGTCCCTGCCGCCGGGCCGATGGGATAGGGAAGAATGAGCGTGTGACCAGGACCGTCGGCGCTCGTGCAGCCCGTCTCGACCAGGTTTGTGCCGCTGCCGTCGAGGTGGCGCGGGCCGGCATCACCGAGGTGGAGCCGACCGATGTCGGCGATCACCTGGAGGTGGTTGCCGAGGGTGAACGCCTGGTTACCCATTTCTTCGAATGTCTGCTCGACGGCTACCGGGGTTGGCGTTGGGCGGTGACCGTCACCCGGGTGTCGCGTAGCAAGCAGGTGACGATCTGCGAGACGGTCCTGCTGCCCGGCCCGGACGCCCTGCTTGCGCCGAGCTGGCTGCCCTGGCAGGAGCGGCTCCAGCCGGGCGACCTGGGCGTCGGCGACCTGCTCCCGGCCACGGCCGACGACGACCGGCTGGTGCCGGGTTACGTCCTCTCCGACGACCCGGCGGTCGAGGAGACCGTCTGGGAACTCGGGCTCGGCCGGTCCAGGGTGATGTCCAAGGAGGGCCGGGAGGAAACCGCGCAGCGCTGGTACGACGGCGACCACGGTCCCGCCGCGCCGATCTCCGCCGCCGCTCCCCGCACCGCCCGCTGCGGGACCTGCGGCTTCTACCTGCCCCTGGCCGGTGCCATGCGCCAGGCCTTCGGCGTCTGCGGCAACTTCTACGCCCCGGACGACGGCCGGGCGGTCAGCGCCGACCACGGCTGCGGGGCGCATTCGGAGACCATGCTCGACACGGTCGAGACGCCGGTGGACGAGCTGCCGACGATCTACGACGACAACGAGGTCGAGGCGGTCTCGGTGAGCCGGGCAGCGGGTTCGGTGGCCAGCGAGGAGCCGGCCGAGCCGTACGGCCACAGCTGACCGGACCGGGCGGCGCTCAGCGCTGCTGGCCTGCCCTGCGGCGGCGGCGGTTGGCGTCGTGCCGCAGCATCACGGCCAGCCCGGGGAAGCCGACCAGGAAACCGGCCAGGCAGGTCCAGAGCCAGTCCCGGTGACCGTGCTCGGTCAGCCAGTCGTCGAAGAAGATCAGCAGGACCAGCCCGACCAACGCCCAGATCACGATGCCGCCGACGGCGAACGGGACCATCGGTGGGTCGAGCGGCTCCGGCCGCGGTTGCTGCTGCTCCGGCACGTGGTCAGCGTACCCGTGGGCAGGGATCGAACTTCGTAACCGGAACGTACTTTCCCGGTAACCGGTCGTCTGGGACGATGCGCGGATCGAACCCCCTTGATCGCTGCATGCGAGGTACCCATATGACGACCACCTCCGCGGAAGCCGGCGCGCCGCCGGCGACCACACCCCCACCCAACGGCTTCGACCGGTACTTCGAAATCTCCGCCCGTGGCTCGACGATCAGTCGCGAGATCCGGGGCGGTCTCGCCACCTTCTTCACGATGGCCTACATCGTGGTGCTCAACCCGTTGATCCTCGGCAACGCGGTCGACGGCGACGGGCAGAAACTGGCCATCCCGGCCCTGGCCGCGGCCACCGCCCTGGTCGCCGGGGTGATGACGATCCTGATGGGGGTGGTCGGCCGGTTCCCGCTCGCCCTGGCCGCCGGCCTCGGCGTGAACGCGCTGGTCGCGTACGAGATCGCCCCGCAGATGACCTGGGCCGACGCGATGGGTCTGGTGGTGATCGAGGGGGTGATCATCGCGATCCTGGTGCTGACCGGGTTGCGTACGGCCGTGTTCCACTCGGTGCCGACCCAGCTCAAGACCGCTATCGGGGTGGGCATCGGCCTGTTCCTGACCATCATCGGGCTGGTCGACGCCGGGTTCGTCCGGCGGATCCCGGACGCCGCCGGCACCACCGTCCCGGTCGGCCTGGGCATCAACGGCAAGCTGGTCACCTGGCCGGCGCTGGTCTTCGTGCTCGGGTTGCTGGTCACCCTGGTGCTGGTGGTCCGCAAGGTGCGGGGCGCGATCCTGATCGGCATCGTCGCCTCGACCGTGCTGGCGATCGTGGTGGAGGCGATCGCCAACGTGGGCCCGTCGTTCGTCGACGGCAAGCCGAACCCCTCGGGTTGGTCGCTCAACGTGCCGGAGTTGCCAAGCACCGTGCTGGACACCCCCGACCTGTCCCTGCTGGGCAACTTCAACGTGCTCGGCTCGTGGTCGACCGCCGGCTGGCTGGTCGCGCTGATGTTCGTCTTCACGCTCCTGGTCACCGACTTCTTCGACACCATGGGCACGATGGTGGCGGTGGCCCAGGAGGGTGACCTGCTGGACGAGAACCAGACGCCCCCGCGTACGCGGGAGATCCTGCTGGTCGACTCGATCGCGGCGGCGGCCGGCGGGGCGGCGAGCACGTCGAGCAACACCTCGTACATCGAGAGCGCGGCCGGGGTGGCGGAGGGTGCCCGTACCGGGGTGGCGAACCTGGTCACCGGCGCACTGTTCCTGCTGGCCATGTTCCTGGCGCCGCTGGTCGTGGTGGTGCCGTTCGAGGCCGCCTCGACCGCGCTGGTGGTGGTCGGCTTCCTGATGATGACCGGCGTACGGAGCATCGACTGGACCGACTACGAGATCGCCGTACCGGCCTTCCTGACCATCGTGCTGATGCCGTTCACGTACTCGATCTCGAACGGGATCGGTGCGGGGGTGATCACCTTCGTCGTGCTGAAGCTGGCCCGGGGCAAGGCGCGCGAGGTGCACCCCCTGCTGTACGGCGTGGCCGTGCTCTTCGTCCTGTACTTCCTGCGTGGCCCGATCGAGACGCTGATCGGCTGACCCTTCGCGGGTACGTGGCACGGGCGGGGGAAACTGGTGGTCACCGGGTCCCCCGCCCGTTCGCGGGTTCGGTGACCGTGGTCATAACAGTGGTCGTTAGCCAGGCTTATTAGTTAAGCTAACTATCGTGACGGAGCGGACGGTGATGGCGCAACGCGTGCCACCTGCGCAGCTGGCAAGCCTGCTGCGCGATGCGATCACCCGGCTCAATCGACGGGTCCGGCAGTCCCGGCCGGTCGGTGAACTGACGCTGACCCAGTTGTCCGCCCTGACCAGCCTGGAGCTGGCGGGCGCGCTGAGTCCGCGTGAGTTGGCCGACACCGAACGGGTGCAGCCACCGACGATGACCAAGATCGTCGCGAAGCTGGAGGAGCGTGGCCTGGTGCGCCGCACTCCCCACCCGACCGACGGACGACAGGTCATTCTCTCGACGACCGAGTCCGGCCGCGCGGTGTTCGCCGATTTCGAGCGGGCCCGCAACGAGTGGCTGGGCCACCGGCTCGCCGAGCTGACCCCGGAGGAACGGGAAACGCTGCGGCTCGCCGCGGCGATCCTGCAGAAGGTGGCTCGCGCCTGATCGGCGCCGCTCACCGGGTCCGCTTCGTCCGCTGTGGATGACGCGTACGACCCGAGGAGGCGCACCCCGAGTGCGGGCAAAACTAGGTACCACCTTCCAGTCCCTGCAGGTTCGAAACTACCGGCTGTTCGCGATCGGTCAGCTCACCAAGCTGATCGGCGTGTGGATGATGTTCACCGCGCAGGACTGGCTCGTACTCAATCTCTCCGACAACTCGGCGACCGCGCTCGGCTGGGTCACCGCGCTGCAGTTCACCCCCGTACTGCTGCTCACGCTCTTCTCCGGCCGCCTGGCCGACCGGTACGACAAACGCCTGCTGCTCTTCATCGCCAACGCCGCCTGGTGCGTGCTGGCGCTCGGCATGAGCCTGCTGGTGGTCACCGGAGTGATCGAACTCTGGCACGTCTTCGTCTTCGCCGCCCTGCTCGGTACGGCGAACGCGGTCGAGACGCCGGTACGCCAGTCCTTCGTCTCCGAACTCGTCGGCACCCCGCTGCTGCCGAACGCGCTCTCCCTCTCCGCCGCGACCTTCAACTCGGCCCGGATCATCGGCCCGGCCGTCGCCGGTGTGGCGATCGCCCTCTTCGACGTCGGACCGGTCTTCCTGATCAGCGTCTTCGGCGCGCTCGCACCGCTGATCGGCCTGGTCCGGATGCGTGGCGAGGAACTGCACCGCGAAGCCCTGCCGCCGATGGACGAACGCGCCCCGGCCAAGGTCATCGACGGCCTCCGGTACGTCCGGGTCCGGCCCGACCTGGTGCTGCCGATGGTGCTCATGTCGGTGATGGGGATGACCCTGTTCAACTTCCAGATCACCCTGGCCGCGCTCGCCAAGACCGTCTTCAACACCGGCGCGGCCTCGTTCGGGCTGTTCACCACGGCACTGGCCGTCGGCGCGCTCGGCGGCGCCCTGGCCGGCAGCGGGCGGCGTAGCCGCCCGTCGGTCTGGGTTGTCCTCGGTGCCGCGGTGGCCTGCGCGATCGCCGGCACATTGGTCGGCGTGGCGACCACGTACTGGCTGGTCCTGGTGCTGCTGGTGCCGGCCGGTTTCCTGATGGTCTACTTCGCCCAGGCGTCGAACCAGCGGGTCCAGCTCGGCGTCGACGCCGCCTTCCGGGGCCGGGTCATGGCCCTGTGGGTGCTGGTCTTCCTCGGCACCAACCCGGTCGGCGCGCCGCTGATCGGCTGGGTCGCCGAGCACGCCGGTGCCAACGCCGCCATCTGGATCGGCGGGCTCATCTCGCTGGCGGCCGCCCTGCTGGCGGTGCTCTGGCAACTGCGCCACGACGGCTCCCGCCTCCGGCTGCGGATCGCTCCGCTGCCCCGCTTCTACGTCGTACCCGCCGACGCCAACTGACGAGGGAAGGGCCCCATATTTTAGCCGGGCGGGGCCCTTCGTGGCCGCGATGGTGGTGGGAACTGTCGTAGGTGTCTGATTGGTTGTGGTGATGGAAGCGTCGCGGTATCCGGGAGTGTCTTGCGGCCGACCACGCGCGGTTGGCCGCGGTCGCACCGGTGACCGCCGGGCGGCCGACACTTTCCGCGCGGTGCTGGGCGCGGCTACCCAGTAGCGACCCGGCTCACTTTCCAAATCGGTGGCGTGCCCCGATCGTGGGGCCTAGCGTCGGAGGATGGCCGTCGTGCAGGTTTTCGTGCTGGCCCTGGCACTCCTGTCGTTGGTCTGCCTGCCGGCGCTGGTCGCCGCGGTCCTCTTCGCCGACGAACTGGTCACCTGGCTTGCGGCCGAGGCGGTCGCCCGGCGTACCGGGTGGCGGCAGCGGCGCGCACTCGACCGCCTGGACCGGACGTTCCGAGCCGGGGCGGGGCCGCATCGCCTCGACCCGTCCGAGTTGGACCGGCCGGGCGGACCCGCGATCGAGCAGGTTGCCGCCGATCTTCGCCGGCTCGGCGGGCAGCGGCTGGGACGGCCGCCCCGGTCCCGGACGGCGCACGGCGAGCTGCTTCGGGCGTACGACGAGCAGTTGCGGGTGGCCAGTCGCTACCTGGGGGTGGCCGAACACCTGGCGGATCTCGACGGACTGGACCGGGAGATCGAACGGGTCCGGGTCGAGGGCGAACTGCAGGCCGCCGGCCTGGTCCTGTCCACCGCGGACCGCCCCTCGCGGCCGTGAGCGCGTTGGAAACGAGCGGGGTGAGCCGGTGCGCCTGTTCGTAGCGATCCACCCGTCGCCGGAGGCGCTGGCCGACCTGACCGGGGAACTCACCCGGCTGCGGGTCGGTACGGCACACGCGTCGGGCGTCGACGTACGGCTGACCCCGCCGGACAACCTGCACCTGACCGTGGTCTTCGTCGGCGAGGTGGCCGACACCCGGCTACCCGAGGTGCGCTCGGCGCTGGACCGGGCGGCCCGGACCTGGCGACCGCCGCCCGGCACCGACGGCTCGGTGGAGGTGGTCGGCGTACCTCGGCTGCGGTTGGGTGGGGGAGGACTGTTCGGGGTGGCGCCGGACACCGTGCTCTGGGTGGGGTTGCGCGGAGACGTCGACGCGCTGTACGCGGTGAGCCTGGCCAGCCGACGGGAACTCGCCGCCGTCGGGCTGCCCTCCGACCCCCGGCCGTACGTCCCGCACCTCACGCTGGCCCGACCGGGAAAGGGGCTCTCCCCGGAGTCCGTCGAGGCGGACCGGGCGGCGCTGGACGGTTACCTCGGCCCGGCCTGGCCGGTGACCGAGATGGCGTTGGTACGCAGCCACCCCGGCCCCCGGCCGGTCTACGAGCGCCTGGCGGCCTGGTCGCTGTAGGGGCCCGGCCACTGTGGAAACCGCTACCAGGCCCACGCTTCCGGGCCGGCGCCGCCGTTGCCGATCGGCGGGAACAGCTCGTCCAGCCGAGCCAGCGTCTCCTCGGAGAGGTCGACCTCCAGCGCGCCGAGGCTCGCGTCGAGCTGCTGCACGGTACGTGGGCCGATGATCGGCGCGGTCACACCGGGGCGGGAGAGCAGCCAGCCGAGCGCCACGTCGGCGGGGTCGCTGCCCAGGTCCGCGCAGAGCTTCTCGTACGCCTCGATGGTCGTACGGTGCTTGGCCAGCACGTCGGTGACCCGCTCGGCCTTGGACCGCGCGGCCCCGCCGTCGGCGAGCTTGCGGATCGCGCCGCTGAGCAGCCCGCCCTGCAACGGCGACCAGGGGATGATGCCGATGCCGTAGTGCTGGGCCGCGGGGATGACCTCGAGTTCGACCGCGCGGGTGAACAGGTTGTAGATGCTCTGCTCGGAGACCAGCCCGAGGAAGTGCCGCCGGGCGGCGGATTCCTGGGCGGCGGCGAGGTGCCAGCCGGCGAAGTTCGACGAGCCGACGTACTGCACCTTGCCCTGGGCGACCAGGGTCTCCATCGCCTGCCAGATCTCCTCCCACGGGGTGGCGCGGTCCACGTGGTGCATCTGGAGCAGGTCGATCCAGTCGGTCTGGAGTCGGCGCAGCGACTCCTCGCAGGAGCGGATGATGTGCCGGGCGGAGAGGCCGCGCTCGTTGGGCCAGTCACCCATCCGGCCGTAGACCTTGGTGGCCAGTACGACCTTGTCCCGCCGGCCGTCGCCCTGGGCCAGCCAGCGGCCGATGATCTGTTCGGTGTAGCCCTCGCCGAGCCGCTGACCGTAGACGTTCGCGGTGTCGAAGAAGTTGATGCCGTGCTCCAGCGCCCGATCCATGATCTCGAAGCTGTCGGGTTCGCTGGTTTGGGGCCCGAAGTTCATCGTGCCCAGGCAGAGGCGGCTCACGGACAGGCCGGTACGGCCGAGTGTCGTGTATTCCATCTCCCCACCCTGCCACGCGCCGACCTCAGATGTCGATCAAGAAGATCGACGCGGAGCAGGGGAGTGGGGTCAGGAGGTCTCGCGTTGCGCGGGACCGCTGCCGAACAGCACGTCGTCCCAGCTCGGCAGCCGCTTGCGGGGCTTGCCGGACTGGTCGGTGGTCTCGTTCGTGGCCGCCGGTGCGGTGGTCCGACGAGGCCGGAGCACCGCCAGCGACGGTACGGCCGGAACCTCCTTGGGCAGGTCGGCGTCGTCGTCGAACGCCGAGCCCTGGCCCCCGCCGAGCAGTGCCGCGGCACCACCGGCGACCGGCCGTGGCCGGGGCGGCTCGAAGTTGGTGTGCGCCGCGGGGGAGACCGGTTCGAGTCCCCGACCGGCGCTCGACCCGAGTGGACGGTCGAGCGAGGCGAGCAGCGCGTCCCGGCCGGCCCGGATCGGGTCGCGGGTCGGGCGGGGGGCGTGCTGGTCGCCGGTGGCGGCCGGCAGACCGTGCCCACCACGGGTCGGCTCGACCCGAGTCGGGCCGGGCAGCCCGTGTCCGCCCCGCTCCGGCGACGGCTCCTGGCCGAGGATCGGCGTCGGCCGCTCGGCGCAGAGGTATTGCGCCATGTCGTCGTGCGGCGAAACCATCTGCCGGGTCTTGTCGAGGTCCCAGACGGCCTGCGCGGTGGCCTTGCCGGACGGCCAGCTGGCGATGATCCGCCAGGTGCCGTCGTCGCGCCGGTAGGCGTCCCAGGAGATCTTCTCGGTGTCGATGCTGTGCTGGGCCAGCCGGCCGTCGACCACCTCGGCGAGCGGAACGCTCTTCTCCGAGTTCTTCAGCCGGGTACGCCGTGCGTGCTGGGCGACCATGGCCCGCTCCTGCAGGACCGGGCCGGCGTAGCGCAGCACCCGGTCGACCGGGACACCGGCGATCCGGGCGACGTCCTCGGCGGACTCGCCAGCGCGGATCCGGGCCTGGATGTCCCGTGGCGACAGTGAGGCCACCGGGTCCTGGGCGGGGGAGACCACCGTCAGAGGAGCGCCACCCGGTTCGGCGTGCAGAACCGTGGCAACCCGCTCGTCGATGGGGAGCGCGAGCAGGCGGCCCACCTCGTCGGCGAGCACCAAGGCCTGGCCGTCCTCGGAGAGGGCGACGAAGCGTACCGGTCGCATCGCGTTGCCTCCGTCCCGCTTGCTCGGCCCACGCCACGAGCCAGCCACCCGGGCGTCCTCGACACACGGTACGCCCGTCCGCCCGCGCGTGGGGGATGCCACGCCCGCATGTCGTGGGTGAGCTGCACGAATGATCAATGAACACCCCGGTGCAGCCGGGCATCCGACACCCGAGGGCCCGACCGGGTGCCCCGGACGCGTCCTCAGGGTACGCGTCCGGGCACTCCGGGTCGTGCTAGGGCGACCGTGGGTGCGGGTCGGACCGGTGTCAGAGCGCGGCGATCACGTGGTCGATGCAGGCGGTCAGCGCCTCGACGTCGGCCGGTTCCACCGCCGGGTAGAGCGCGATCCGCAACTGGTTGCGGCCCAGCTTGCGGTACGGCTCGGTGTCCAGGATCCCGTTGGCCCGCAACACCTTGGCGATCGCGGCGGCGTCCACCTGGTCGGCGAAGTCGATGGTGGCGACCACGTTGGAGCGCAGCGCCGGGTCGATCACGTACGGGGTCGCCACCTCGGAGCGCTCGGCCCAGCCGTACACGATCGAGGCGCTCTCGGCGGTGCGCTTGGCCGCCCAGGCCAGCCCGCCCTGCTTGTTCATCCAGTCGGTCTGTTCCGCGGCCAGGAAGATGGTCGCCAGCGCCGGGGTGTTGTAGGTCTGCTCCAGCCGGGAGTTGTCGATCGCGGTGACCAGGTCGAGGAAGGCCGGGATGTAGCGCCCGGACTCCTTGATCTCGGTCGCCCGGGCCAGCGCGGCCGGGGACATCAGCGCGATCCAGATGCCAGCGTCGGAGGCGAAGCACTTCTGCGGGGCGAAGTAGTAGACGTCGCTCTCCCGTACGTCCACGTCGAGCCCGCCCGCGCCGGAGGTCGCGTCGACCAGCAGCAGCGAGTCCGGGTCGGCGCCGGCCACCCGGCGGACCGGGACCGCCACGCCGGTCGAGGTCTCGTTCTGCGGGATGGCGTAGACGTCCACACCGGCCTCGGCGACCAGTGCCGTGGCGGAGCCGGCCTCGGCCTTGCGTACGGTCGGCGTACCGAGGAACGGTGCGTCGTCGACGGCCTTGGCGAACTTGGCGCCGAACTCGCCGAAGTTGGCGAACTGGGCCCGGTCGCGGACCAGACCGAAGGTGGCGACGTCCCAGAAGGCGGTGGTGCCGCCGTTGCTGAGGATCACCTCGTATCCCTCGGGCAGGGAGAAGAAGTCGGCGAGGCCCTGGCGCAGCCGGGCGACCTGGTCGCGTACGGTCCGTTGCCGGTGGGAGGTGCCGAGGAACGTCGTCGCCACGTCGGCGAGTGCCGAGACGGCCGCCGGACGGATCTTGGACGGGCCGGCGCCGAAGCGGCCGTCGGCGGGTTTCAACTCGTCGGGGATCCTGATGGTCGATGGGTCAGCCACGGTTATCGACGATCCTTCCGATGGGGCCGGCGCGGCCCGGGACCTGGGAGGCGAGGGCTCCGGCCGCACGGGCAACGGAGCGCCGCGAGCCGGATCCATGGATGTCCGGCGACGCTGCCGAGCACCCATCCTCGCACTACCGGCGCCCCTGACCCGGCGCAGTCCCACCGCCCCGGTGAGTCGTCCGCCACAACCCCGAGCCGTCCGTCGCCCGAGATTCGGCGGACGAAACGGCGGTGGCCCACCCGACCGGAGTCGGATGGGCCACCAGCATGGTCGGGATCACACGTTGTGTACGACCGCGTCCCAGCCCTCGACGTCGGCCGGCTTGCGGGTGCCCGGACCGATGTAGCGGGCGGCCGGCCGGACCAGCCGGCCGAGCTTCTTCTGCTCCAGGATGTGCGCGCTCCAGCCGCCCATCCGGGCGCAGGTGAACATCGAGGTGAACATGTGCGCCGGCACCTCGGCGAAGTCGAGCACGACCGCGGACCAGAACTCGACGTTGGTGGCGAGCACCCGGTCCGGCTTGCGGGCCTGCAACTCGGCCAGAGCGGCCTTCTCCAGCGCCTCGGCGATCTCGAAGCGCGGCGCGCCCAGTTCCTTGGCGGTACGCCGCAGCACGCGCGCCCGCGGGTCCTCGGCGCGGTAGATCCGGTGCCCGAAGCCCATCAGCCGCTCGCCCCGGTCGAGTACGCCCTTGACGTACCCCTCGGCGTCGCCGCTGCGCTCCACCGCCTCGATCATGTGCAGCACCCGTGACGGCGCACCGCCGTGCAGCGGGCCGGACAGCGCCCCGATGCCGGAGGAGATGCAGGCCGCGGCGTCGGCACCGGTGGAGGCGACGATCCGGGCGGTGAAGGTGGAGGCGTTCAGGCCGTGCTCGGCGGCGGAGATGAAGTACGCGTCGACCGCCTTGACGTGCCGCGGGTCCGGCTCGCCGCGCCAGCGCTTCATGAACCGCTCGACGATCGTCTGGGCCTTGTCGATCTCCTTCTGCGGCACGGCCGGCAGGCCCAGGCCACGGGCGGACTGGGCGACGAAGGACAGGGCGGTGACGGAGACCCGGGCGAGGTCCTCGCGTACCTGCTCGTCGTTGATGTCCAGCAGTTGGTCGAGACCCCAGTACGGGGCGAGCATCGCGACCGCGGACTGCACGTCCACGCGGATGTCGCCGGAGTGCACCGGCACCGGGAACGGCTCGGCCGGCGGCAGGCCGGGGCCGAACCGGCCGTCCACCAGCAACGCCCACACGTTGCCGAAGGAGACCTGTCCGATCAGATCCTCGATGTCAACGCCTCGATAGCGCAGCGAGCCACCCTCTTTGTCGGGCTCGGCAATCTCGGTTTCGAAGGCGATCACGCCTTCCAGCCCCGGCTTGAAGTCGGACATTTCGCTCTCCTGGATCTGCATCGTCCGTACACCCGGGGCTCATCGGCGTAACCCGGAGCTCCTTAGGCGACCCTCAGGGATGTATTTCGTGCCATCTTGCCTGGTGAGTAACTAACTTTGCGACCCGAACGGGTTGTGCTACGCACAACACACTCGCGGCCGGGCACCCGGCACCGATCCATCGACTGCTGGCAAATTACCTGGCCGGTGCCGGTTCGCGCAGGTCGAAGCGGGTGCAGCAAGATGGCGGCGTGACGGGAGACACAGTACGACCAGCGGCTATTCGCCGCGATTATTCCGGCGAACGCGGCCTGCACCGCGCTGATCTGGCACCGGACTGGTACACCCAGTTCGACCGCTGGTTCCTCGACGCGGTCGCCGCCGGCCTGCCCGAGCCGAACGCGATGATGGTCGCCACCGCGGATGCCGCCGGCCGGCCGAGCGGAAGGACCGTACTGCTCAAGGGGTACGACGAGCGGGGCTTGGTGTTCTTCACCAACTACGGGTCGCGCAAGGGCGTCGAAGCGTTCGCGAACCCGTACGCGAGCCTGGTTTTCCCGTGGTTTCCGATGCAACGGCAGGTGGTGGTCTGCGGGGCGGTGGAGCCGGTGGACCGGGCCGAGACCGAGGCGTACTTCGGCAGCCGACCGCGCGGTTCCCGGCTCGGCGCGTGGGCCAGCCCACAGTCGCAGGTTCTCCCCGACCGGGAGACGCTCGACGCCAGCTACCGGGCGGTTGTGGACCGGTTCGGCGACGATGACCCGATTCCGCCGCCGCCGAACTGGGGCGGGCTGCGGGTGCTGCCGGAGACGGTGGAGTTCTGGCAGGGACGGACCAGCAGGCTGCACGATCGGCTGCGCTACCGTCGAGGCGACGAACAGGGGTGGATCATCGAACGACTGGCACCATGAGTTCCGAACCGGGCTCCGCGCAGGACTCCGGGCAGCTCGTCGAAGACCCGCAAAGCGGTCAGCAGAGCCTCGAAGACCGGAAACTCGCAGCAGACAAGCAAACGCTCGCGGCAGGCAAGAGCGAGAAGACACCGTCGCGGTGGGCGATCGACGTACGCCCGCTCCGGGTGCCCGCGTACCGCCGGTTGTGGATCGGCAACGGCGTGTCGATGTACGGCATGCAGTTCACCGCGGTCGCCGTACCGGTGGAGATGTACAGCCTGACCCGCGACTCGTTCTGGGTCGGCCTGCTCGGGCTCGCCACCCTGGTGCCGTTGGTGATCTTCGGCATCTGGGGCGGAGCCGTCGCCGACCTGGTCGACCGGCGCAAGCTGCTGCTGATCAGCACCACCCTGCTTTGGCTCACCACGCTCGGCCTGTTGCTCCAGGCGGTGTTCCGGGTGGGCAGCCCGGTGCTGCTGCTCGCCCTGGTCGCGGTCCAGTCGGCCGCGTTCGGGATCAGCTCGCCGGCCCGCCAGGCGATCATCACCCGGCTGGTGCCGACCCCGCTGGTGCCGGCCGCGCTGACCCTCGGTTTCACCACCTCGCAGGCCGCCGGGGTGGCCGGCCCGCTCACCGCCGGCCTGATCTTCTCCGCCTGGGCCCCCGCGACCGGCCTGCCGCTGGCGTACGGGGTGGACGCGGTGCTGTTCACCGTCTCGCTCTGGGCCACCTACCGGCTGCCCTCGCTGGCGCCACTGGTCGAGGACGCGACGGAGGGTGACGCCGCGCCGGCCGCCCGCCGGTCCGGTCTGCGCACCATCGCGGACGGCTTCCACTACCTGGCCACCACGCCGCTGTTGCTGCTCTCCTTCGCCATCGACCTGATCGCGATGGTCCTGGCCATGCCCCGCAGCCTCTTCCCCGAGGTCGCGGAGGAACGGTTCGGCGGCGGTGCGGCGATCGGCCTGCTCTACAGCGCGATCGCCATCGGTTCGGTGCTCGGCGGGCTCACCTCGGGCTGGATCGGGCGGATCCAGCGCCAGGGCCTGGCCCTGGTGGTCGCGGTGGTCGGCTGGGGGATCAGCATCGCGCTGGCCGGTCTGGCGCACCAGCTCTGGCTGGTGGTCGGCCTGCTCGCCCTGGCCGGCGCCGCCGACCTGGTCAGCTCGGTGTTCCGGCAGTCGATGTTGCAGGTCTACGTACCGGATCGGATGCGCGGCCGGTTGCAGGGTGTCAACATCACCGTGGTGGCCGGTGGGCCCCGGCTCGGCGACCTGCGGGCCGGGTTGATGGCCTCCTCGCTCGGGGTCGGCTTCGCCTGGGTCGGCGGTGGGCTGGCGGTTGTCGTGCTGGCCCCGCTGCTCGCGCTCGCCTTCCCGGCCCTGCTGCGCTACCGGGCTCCGGCCACCCCGGCGGACTGACCCGCTGGTGGCCGGGTTGGCGGGTGACCGGGCGGTGGCCGGGGACAACCGATATCGTCCCGGCATGGACAACGTCGAGACCGGGCCCCGCCCGCTGTCCGGAACACAGTGGACGATCACGGGTGGCGACCAGCAGGCCGTCGTGGTGGAGGTGGGCGGCGGACTGCGCGCCTACCGGGTCGGCGGGGTGGACTACCTCGACGGGTACGCCGACGACGAGGTCTCGCCGGGCAGTGCCGGGCAGGTGCTCGCCCCGTGGCCGAACCGGATCCGGGACGGCCGGTACAGCTTCGGCGGGCGGGCGTACCAGCTCTCGCTGACCGAGCCGGACAAGCACACGGCGATCCACGGACTGGTCAACTGGCTGCCCTGGCACCTGGTCGAGCAGGCCCCGGACGCGATCACGGTCGCCTGTGAGCTGCCGCCCCAGATCGGCTACCCGTGGCCGCTGCGGCTGAGCACCCGGTGGTCGATCGGCCCGGACGGGTTGCGCGCCGAGCACGAGGTGACCAACCTGGGCGCGCAGGAGTGCCCGTTCGGGATCTCCGTGCATCCGTACTTCCGGCTGCCGGGGGTGCCGGTCGACGAGGTGCGGCTGCGGGTGCCGGGGCGCAGCCGGCTGCTGGCCGACGGTCGGATGCTGCCGATCGGCGCGGTGAAGGTGACCGGCAGCGAGTACGACTTCACCGAGCCCCAGCGGATCGGCGAGGCGGTGCTCGACGTCACCTTCGGCGACATCGACCAGGGACCGGACGGCTCCAGCGTGACGCTCGCCGGCCCGGCCGGTGAGCCCGCGGTCAGCATCTGGGCCGACCCGGCGTTCGGCTGGTGGCAGGTGTTCACCGGCGACACCCTGGTCGGGGACCGCTACCGGCGCTCGGTAGCGGTGGAGCCGATGACCTGCCCGCCGGACGCGTTCCGGTCCGGCCGGGACGTGATCGTGCTGGCTCCCGGCGCGACCTGGCGGGCGAGCTGGGGCATCCGCCCCGGCGCCGAATAGGCACTGGGTCGGTCGGATGGATTTCGCGCAGGTCGTACGGCGACGGCGGATGGTGCGCAACTACGACCCGGACCGGCCGGTCCCGCCGGAGGTGGTCGACCGGCTGCTCGACCACGCGGTACGGGCACCGTCGGCCGGGTTCTCCCAGGGCTGGGGCTTCCTGGTGCTGGAGGACGCCCCGGACCGGGAGCGGTTCTGGGCCTCGGCGACCCCGGAGCGGTCGGGTCGGGGGCGGTGGCTGGAAGGGATGCGGCGGGCGCCGCTGATCGTGGTGCCGCACGCCAACCGCTCCGCCTACCTGGACCGGTACGCCGAGCCGGACAAGGGCTGGGCCGATCGGGACGAGAGCCGGTGGCCGGTGCCGTACTGGTATGTCGACACCGGGTTCGCCGCACTCCTGATGCTGCTCACCGCAGTTGACGAAGGGCTCGGCGCGTGTTTCTTCGGCATCCCGCCGGAGCGGCTTCTGTCGTACCGGGAGGCGTTCGGCGTACCGGAGGAATTTGTTCCCATCGGGGCGATCACCATCGGTTATCGCGCCGCGGACCATCGGTCGCCGTCGTTGGATCGGGGACGCCGCCCGGTCGAACAGGTCGTGCATCGCGGTCAATGGAGTTGACCGGTTGGCCGGCAGTTGCCGGGCAGGCAGTAACGAAATCGACATCCGGGAACAAACCGCAATGTCGTTGTCGGTCGCTAGGCTGACACCGGCCTTCGGTTTGGTGCCGGTGTCACCGGGCGTGGTGAGGCACGGTCAGACTGGCACGGTCAAATGGCAGGGCCGGCTCGGCCACGGGGAGGGGAGCGTACCGTCGTGATCTTCAAAGCGGTTCGGGACGGACGTCCCTACCCGGACCACGAGTTCACCCTGAAGCAGTGGGCGGAGATCCCGCCGCGTCCGATCCGGCTCGACCAGCTCATCACCACCAAGCGGGAGCTGGCTCTGGACAAGCTGCTCGCCGAGGACTCCACCTTCTACGGCGATCTGTTCCCGCACGTCGTGCAGTGGAACAACGGCCTCTACCTGGAGGACGGCCTGCACCGGGCGCTGCGCGCGGCGTTGCAGCAGCGCAACCAGATCCACGCCCGGGTGCTCGTGCTCGGGGCGACGCAGTGAGCACGCCCGCCTCGCCCCTGGACCTGCTCGACCTGGACGCGCTGCTGTCCGAGGAGGAGCGGCAGATCCGTTCGGTCGTACGCCAGCTGGTCGACGACCGGGTCCGCCCACACGTCGCCGGGTGGTACGAGTCCGGCGAGGCACCGATCCGCGAGCTGGCGGTCGAGTTCGGCAAGGTGGGCCTGCTCGGCATGCACCTGACCGGTTACGGCTGCGCCGGGGCCTCGGCGGTCGCGTACGGGCTGGCCTGCCTGGAGCTTGAGGCGGGTGATTCCGGGCTGCGGTCCCTGGTGTCGGTGCAGGGCTCGCTCGCCATGTACGCGATCTGGCGCTACGGCAGCGAGGAGCAGAAGCAGTCCTGGCTGCCCACGATGGCGACGGGCGAGACGATCGGCTGCTTCGGGCTGACCGAACCCGACCACGGCTCGGATCCGGCCTCGATGGCGACCCGGGCCCGCCGCGACGGCACCGACTGGGTGTTGACCGGCACCAAGATGTGGATCACCAACGCCCCGCTGGCCGACCTGGCGGTGGTCTGGGCCCGGACCGACGACGGCGTACGCGGTTTTGTCGTACCGCTGGACAGCGCCGGGGTGACCGCCCGCGAGATCCGGCACAAGATGTCGCTGCGCGCCTCCTCCACGGGTGAACTCGTGCTCGACGGGGTAAGGCTGCCGGCAGCGGCCCAGTTGCCCGGGGCGACCGGGCTGAAGGCGCCGCTGTCCTGCCTGACCGAGGCGCGGTTCGGCATCGTCTGGGGTGCGCTCGGCGCGGCCCGGGACTGCCTGCAGGTCGCGCTGGACTACGCGGTCAACCGGACCCAGTTCGGCCGGCCGATCGCCGGTTTCCAGCTCACCCAGGCGAAGCTGGCCGACATGGCGGTCGAGTTGCAGAAGGGCTACCTGCTCGCGCTGCACCTGGGTCGGCTTGCCGACAACGGTGTGCTGCGCCCGGACCAGGTCAGCGTCGGCAAGCTGAACAACGTACGGGAGGCGCTGGCCATCGCCAGGCAGTGCCGGACGATCCTGGGCGCGAACGGGATCAGCGGCGAGTATCCGGTGCTGCGCCACGCCAGCAACCTGGAAACCGTGTTGACCTACGAGGGCACCTCGGAGATCCACCAGCTGGTGATCGGTCAGCGGTTGACCGGCATCGCCGCGTTCAACTGACCGTCCGATCGGGTACATCCACGGCAGTGGTCGTGTTGTCGTACCCGACCCGTACCGTTTGTACCAGGCAAACGGTCTGATGAGGACGGTGAGGGCAGATGTCCCGTAGCGGAGATGTCAACGAGCCCACCCGGGAATACCCGGAGTACGCGCAGGGCAAGGCACCGGCGGCGCAGGGCAAGGCAGCCCCGGCCGCACCGGCCCCGGATCGGCGCTGGGCCGCCGACGCCGAGGATGTCGATCACCCGGTGGATCACGACCACGGGACGGATCCCACCCAGCCGGAGCCGGTGATCACCACCGCGCCGACGCGGGGGCGCGGACTGTTCTGGCTGGCCGGTGCGCTCGCCGTGGTGCTGGTGCTGGTCCTCGGCGTACGGGCGACCGGGTTGTGGCCGACCTGGCGGAACCCGTTCGCGCAGGAGACGACCGATCGCAGCCAGCCACCGTTGCTGAAGTCGATCCAGGACCTGAGCCGTTACGTGGCCGCAGAGGGCAACTTCCAGGTGGTCATCGACCTCCAGCAGGACCGCAAGTACGTGCCGGACTTCCTGCTCAACGAACGCACCCTTTTTGTCGGAGCGGGATCCGTTGAGTCATATGTCGACTTTGGGAAGATTGGCGAGGGTGGGGTGATCGAATCCGCCGACCGGAAGTCGGTGGAGATCCGGTTGCCCGCGCCGCAACTCGGCGAGACCAATCTCGATCTGGAGAAGAGCTACGTATTCGCGGAAGATCGCGGTCTGCTCAACCGGCTCGGCGAGGTCTTCGGTGGCGATCCGAACCGGCAGCGGGAGGTCTACCAGAAGGCGGAGGAGAGCATCGCCGCCGCGGCCCGGGACAGCGGACTTGGTGACCGGGCCCAGGAGAACACCCGGAAAATGCTCGAAGGACTGCTGCGCTCGCTCGGCTACGAGAAGGTGACCGTCACCTATACCGCTCCCTGAGCGTAGGAGCTCGATGACTCGGTGTCATCGCAGGTCAGCCAGGTATGCCAGGTATTCTCCTAGCGTCCCCTGGTGGCGTATCAACCGGGGCGGGATGTGGCGGTAGGATCCAGCGGCGTCTTGAGAAGGCGGCCGACGGAGCACCGCGCTGCCCTCGCCGCTGGCCCCTCGTCAATCGACACACCGAGAAATCGAATCGGGAGAAACGCCTGTGGCACTTTCTGTTGCCGGAGACGAGATCGAGGTTACCGTCCTGCTGCCCTGCCTGAATGAGGCAGAGACGTTGGAGATCTGCGTCACCAAAGCTGTCCGGGCTCTCGCCGAACTCGGCGTGGTCGGCGAGGTGCTGGTCAGCGACAACGGGTCCACCGACGGCTCGCAGGAGATCGCCACCCGGGCGGGGGCGCGGGTGTCTCACGCGCCGATCCGTGGGTACGGCGGCGCCCTGCTCAACGGCATCGAGCAGGCCCGTGGCAAGTACATCATCATGGGCGACGCGGACGATTCATACGATCTGTCCGGTCTTGAGCCGTTCATCCGCGAACTCCGTGCCGGGCACGACCTGGTCATGGGCAACCGGTTCCGCGGCGGCATCGCCAAGGGTGCGATGCCGCCGCTGCACCGCTACCTGGGCAACCCGGTGCTGTCCTGGCTGGGGCGGCGGCTGTTCGGCCTGCGCAACGTCGGCGACTTCCACTGCGGCATCCGGGGCTTCAACCGGGACCGCATCCGTGACCTGCAGCTCTGCATGCCGGGCATGGAGTTCGCCTCCGAACTCGTGGTCCGCGCCGCGCTCAACAAGTACGACATCGTCGAGGTGCCGACCACGCTCCAGAAGGACGGCCGGAGCCGCCCGCCGCACCTGCGTACCTGGCGGGACGGCTGGCGTCACCTGCGCTTCCTGCTGGTCTTCGCACCGCGCAAGACGCTGATCTGGCCGGGGCTGGTGCTCTTCGTGCTCGGCCTGCTCGGCACCGCGACGCTCTCCTTCGGGCCGTTGCAGGTGGCCGGGGTCGGCTTCGACATCAGCACCATGGTCTACACCTGCCTGGCCGTGCTGACCGGTGCGCAACTATTGCTGTTCGGCGTCTTCGCGCTGCTCTACGGACACACCGAAGGGATCACCAACCAGGACCAGGTGGCCTGGTGGGGCAAGTGGGTGCGGTTCGAGACCTGCACCGCGGCCGGGCTGTTCCTGATCCTGCTCGGGCTGGCCGGATCGATCCTCGCGGTCACCGCCTGGGGAGCCAGCGGCTTCGGCGAGCAGAACCTCGCCGAGACCCTGCGCGTGGTGCTTCCCTCGTCCACGGTGATCGGCCTGGGCGTGACGGTGCTCTTCTCCGGCCTCTTCGCCAGCCTGCTCAACCTGCGCCGGGTCAGCCCGAGCGCGCCGGCCGCCAGCCTCCCGGTCGACGACGCACACAGCGACAGCGACCTCGCGTCGGCCCGCAGCTGAGTACGCCGTGACGCTGCAGACCACGCCCGACGGGCCGGCCAAACCGGCCGGCCCCGGTCGGCCGGACCCGGCCGACGAGTCACCCGAGGCGAATGTGTCAACCGAAGACCGCAACACGGCCGAGTCGACGGCGGCCGTCGAGCCGACCGGGAGCGCCACTGCCGGCGCTGTCACGGACACTTCCGCCACGGCCACTGCCGATGCACCGGCGGGCACGGGTCGGCGGGTGCCGGGCTGGCTGGGCAACGGCGGCACGGTTGCCGTACTGACCTGGCTGGTGGCGACCCCGGTCGCGATCCTGATCCCCCGGTTGATCGACCGGGACCCGTTCTCGGTGGGTGCGTCCACCATCCCGCTCGCGGCGGCGTTCGTACTGATCATCGGGTTGTTCGTACTGGCATTGCGCTGGTCCGGTGACGCGGTGGCCGGCATGGCGGCCGGTCTCGCTGCGGCCTGGACCGTGCTGATGCTGCGCTCGGCCCTCAACGGCACCCCGTTCGGCTTCGCCGGTCTGGTCGGCGACATGGGCCGGATGTCGGCGTCGGCGGAGCGGTACACCACCACCATCGCCTCCAGCGACACCCTGGTCCACGGGCTGCCGTCGGAGTATCCGCCGTTCTACGCCTGGCTGGTCGGGCGCGCCTCGGTCGTGCTCGACGAGCCGGCCTGGCGCCTGCTCGCCGACGCCGAGGTGCTGTTCAGCTCCCTCGCGGTGCTCGCCGCGTTCCTGCTCTGGCGCCGGCTGGTCGGGCCCTGGGTGGCCATGGCCATCTCCGGCCTGACGCTGATCACCTGGTCGGACCCGCGCAAGGCGTTCGAGGTACTGACGCTGGCGGTCTTCGTACCGTGGGCGTTGGAGGTCTTCGCCCGCCCGGCCCGGCGGCGGATGCACTGGCTGCCGGCCGGCATCCTCGGCGGGTTCATCGTGATCACCTATCAGGCGTGGATGGTCTACGGGGCGATCGGCATGGTCACCCTGATCGTGATCGCCTGGCGGAGCGAGCCGGACCGGTGGGCGTACCTGCGCCGACTGGGCCTGATCGTGCTGGTCTCGTTCGTGGTCGCGTCCTGGTACATCGTGCCGTTCGGCTGGGCCAGCCTCACCAAGGGCGGACAGTCGATCTCCGACCTGTACGTCTCCAGTTCGCTGAACTCCGACCTGTTCCCGTTCCTGAACGTCAACCCGATCGGGCTGCTGCAACTGGTCGGGCTGGTCGGCCTGGTGTGGTTGTGGCGCTCGGTCTGGTGGGCCCGGCCGCTGCTGTTGCTGATCATCTCGGCGTACGGCTACCGGGTGCTGTCGATGATCCGGTACGTGCTGACCCAGCACACCGGGTTCATGCACTACACCGCCCGCCTGTACGGGGTGCTGTTCACCATCGCCGGCATCCTCGTGATCGCGCACCTCACCCCGATCGTGCTGCGCCGGTTGCGGCTCACCCCGCCCCGGCTCGCCGGTGCCGCACTGCTCGCGGTCGTGCTCGCCTGGACCGCGACCGGCTTCACCAGCACCTGGATGCCGGAGAGCGGCAGCAAGTACGCGATCATGGCGCACAGCGAACCGCTGCCCGGCGGGGGCTACCCGACGTACGCGCCGAAGGAGGGCCGCCGCCCCGGCTTCCCGATCACCGAGGTGGAGCAGGCGGTCGAACGGGAACTCGGGCCGAAGGCGCAGCCGATCACGCTCGCCACCGACGACCGGGTCTTCTCGTTCCTGCCCTGGCCCGGCTTCATGGACAACGACCGGACCGCCGGCAGCACGCTGTCGCGGTGGGACGACCGGTTGGCCGAGGTGCAGAAGCTGGCCGCCACTCGTGACCCGGTGGCCTTCGCGGCCAAGGCGGCGGACGTCGGCGAGTTCGGACCGATCCAGCTCTTCGTGCTGAGCGAGCAGCCGGACGGCTGGGCGTGGCGCAACCTGCGCTTCACCCCGGACCAGTTCTCGACCTCGGACTGGACCATCGTCGAGCTGCCGCAGAACGTGGTGGTGGCGATCCGGCGCTGACCCGCGCCGAGGCACCACGGCAGGACCAGATCGGGGCCGTACCCAGCCGGGTACGGCCCCGATCGGCGTCTGCTAGGCGACGTACGCCTGCTGGGCGTTCTCGTTCGGCATGATGATCCACAGCGCGATGTAGAGCAGCACCTGCGGGCCGGGAAGGATCACGGAGAGCACGAAGAGGAGCCGGACCAGGCCGGTGGAGAGGCCGAAGCGGCGGGCCAGCCCGGCGCAGACTCCGGCGATCATCCGGTGGTCCCGGGGTCGTACCAGTTTGCGACTCATGGTCGTCGTCTCCCAACTCTGCGGCTGTCCGCCGCGTCTGTATCCACCGTACGAAGCGACATCCACCGACGCCCTCCGCCTCGAGGGCGATTCGGCGCATCCCTACCCGTAGGTGCTTACCCCGGATGGCCACGCGGGACGCATGCTTGGGCTGACGGGTAGGCTCGCCGCTCGGTGCTGGCCTGACCGACGGCAACGGAGCCGGATGCGGCAGAGCGAGCAGCGGGAGGAGGATCGATGATCAGCGTCTTCGATCTGTTCACGGTAGGGATCGGGCCGTCCAGCTCACACACGGTCGGGCCGATGCGGGCGGCGCGTACGTTCGTCTCCGGGCTCAAGGCCGACGGGCTGCTCGCGGGCACCGCCCGGATCCACGCCGAACTCTTCGGCTCGCTCGGCGCCACCGGCCACGGCCACGGCAGCGACCGGGCGGTCCTGCTCGGGCTCGCCGGTGAGGCACCCGAGACCGTGGACCCGGACCGGGTGGACGCGGCGGTGGCCGAGATCCGGGCAACCGGGCGGCTGGCCGTACTCGGTGCGCACACCATCGACTTCGACCCGGCCCGTGACCTGGTGCTGCACCGCCGCCGGGCGCTGCCGTTCCACCCGAACGGGATGACCTTCACCGCGTACGACGAGACCGGCGAGGCGGTACGGGACCGGACGTACTACTCGGTCGGCGGCGGTTTCGTGGTCGACGAGGCGGCGGCCGGTGCCGACCGGATCAAGCCCGACCCGACCCGGGTGCCGTACCCGTTCAGTACGGGCGCGGAACTACTCAAGGTGACCGAGGAGACCGGGCTCTCGATCAGCGGGGTGATGTTCGCCAACGAGCGCGCCCGGCGCGGCGCGGACGAGATCCGTACCGGCCTGCTGGAGATCTGGCGGGTGATGCAGGAGTGCGTCGAGCGGGGCAGCCACCGTGACGGGGTGCTGCCGGGCGGGCTCAAGGTGCGCCGGCGGGCGGCCGAGCTGCGGCGGTCCCTGGCGACCGAACGCGGGGCCGGCTGGTCGGGCACCGGTGGGTCGGAGGACCCACTTCGGGTGATGGACTGGGTCACCCTGTTCGCGCTCGCGGTCAACGAGGAGAACGCCTCCGGCGGCCGGGTGGTCACCGCGCCGACCAACGGAGCCGCCGGCATCATCCCGGCGGTGCTGCACTACTACACCCGGTTCGTCGCCACCGCGTCGCCGGACGGTGTGGTCCGTTTCATGCTCGCCGCGGCGGCGATCGGGGTGCTGTTCAAGGAGAACGCCTCGATCTCCGGAGCCGAGGTCGGCTGCCAGGGCGAGGTCGGTTCGGCCTGCTCGATGGCGGCGGCGGGGCTGGCCGAGGCGCTCGGCGGCACCCCAGCACAGGTGGAGAACGCGGCCGAGATCGGCATGGAGCACAACCTGGGCCTGACCTGCGACCCGGTCGGCGGGCTGGTGCAGATCCCGTGCATCGAGCGGAACGCGGTGGCGAGCATCAAGGCGATCACCGCGGCCCGGCTGGCGCTGCGCGGGGACGGCGTACACACGGTCTCCCTGGACAAGGTCATCAAGACGATGCGGGAGACCGGCGCGGACATGAAGGTCAAGTACAAGGAGACCGCGCGGGGTGGGCTGGCGGTCAATGTCATCGAGTGCTGAGGGTAGATGGATCCGCGCTCAGCAGCGCTCGCGCAGGCCCGGCACCGCCTACCGAGCGTGCTGACCGACTGCTAACCTATGGCGCGTCAGCGGCCCGCCCTGGCGGGGCCCGCAGCCGCGGTCCGGGTGCCGTGTCCGAGATTCCGGCACGAGACGCGGGAGCACAATAGCTGTTAGGGCGGTCGCGGACGGTGACCGGGAGAGGTCGACACGTGATCCGTACCGGACGCGTCGGTTTGTCCTTCCGGCGCAGCCGCCCTCGATCATTTTCCGGTTCGGGAAGGCGGCCATGACAACGAGCGTCGCGGGTGTGTGGAGCCATCGCAACGCGTTACGGCTGCTGGTCCGCCGGGATCTGGCGGTCAAGTACCAGCAGTCGTTCCTCGGCTATTTCTGGTCGTTGCTCGAGCCGCTCGCGATGGGCGCCATCTACTGGTTCGTCTTCGGTGTGCTGTACGGCACCAGCAACCACGCCGGCCCGGCGAAGGACTCGTACCCGCTGTTCCTGGTGACCGGCATCTTCGCCTGGATGTGGACGAACTCCGCGATCAGCGAGGCCACCAGCGCGCTCACCGGGCAGGCCCGGTTGATCACCACGATGAAGGTGCCCCGCGAGGTCTTCCCGATCGGGCGGGTTATCGGCCGCTTCGCCGAGTACGTCGCCGGCCTGCCGGTGCTGGTCGTGCTCGCCGCGTACTTCGGTGAGCTGCACTTCGGCTGGGAGCTGCTGGCGCTGCCGCTGGCGGTGGTGCTGCAGACCATCCTGCTCACCGGCGTCGCGCTGCTGCTGTCGTCGCTGAACGTGCTGCTGCGCGACGTGGACCGGCTGATGCGGCTGTTCACCCGGCTGCTCTTCTACGGCACCCCGATCATCTACCCGTTGCAGCTCGTCCAGGAATCCGGCATGCCGGGCTGGGTGAGGACGATCTACGAGCTGAACCCGCTGGTCGGCATCTTCGAGCTGTTCCGCGCCATCTGGTACCCGTCGGAATTCCCCGACGCCGGACTGCTCACCACCTCGGTGGTCGGCAGCCTGGTGCTGTTCTTCGGCGGCTGGTGGGTCTTCCGCCGGCTCGAGCCCGCCGTGCTCAAGGAGCTGTAGTGAGCAAGCCGATCATCGAGGCGCACGACCTCGGCATCCAATTCGTCCGCGGCCGGCGGCGTCAGCTGCGCCTGCGGGAGATGTTCATCCACCGGGGCGGCCGGCAGCCGAAGGCGAACGAGTTCTGGCCGCTGCGCAACGTGTCGTTCGAGGTCCAGCCGGGCGACGCGGTCGGCGTCATCGGCAAGAACGGCACCGGCAAGAGCACCCTGCTCCGGCTGATCGCCGGGGTGCTGATCCAGGACGAGGGCACGATCACCGTACGCGGTGAGGTGGCGCCCCTGCTGGAGCTCTCCGCCGGCTTCTCCAACGACCTCACCGGCCGGGAGAACGTGCACCTGGTCGGGTCCCTGCACGGGCTCAGCTCGCAGTACCTGAAGACCCACTTCGACGACATCGTCTCGTTCGCCGGGGAACAGGTGGAGCGGGCCATCGACACCCCGGTACGGCACTACTCGTCCGGTATGAAGGTGCGACTGGGCTTCTCGGTCATCTCCCACCTGCAGCACCCGATCCTGCTGATGGACGAGGTGATGGCGGTCGGCGACACCGAGTTCCGCAAGAAGTGCTACACCACCATCGAGCGGATGCTCGGTGAGGGGCGCTCGCTGGTCCTCGTCTCGCACAACGAGAGCGACCTGACCCGGTTCTGCAACCGGGGGCTCTACTTCAACGCCGGCAAGCTGGAGATCGACGGCACTGTCCGCGAGGCGCTCGACGCGTACAACAACGTGGTCCGGACGTGACGCTGGCCGTCATCCTCACCCGTTCCGCGTACCCCGGTCAGGCCCAGCCGGTCGACGGCGTACCGCCGGTCGACCGGCTGCGCGACCAGCTCGGCCGGGCCGGCGCCCGGCAGGTCGTGGTCACCGCCGAGCCGGCCGAGGTCGCCGCGGTGGCCCAACACGCCACCGAGCCGGTCCTGCTCTGCGCGGACGACCTGGTCGCGCACGCCGCGGTGCTGCGGCACCTCGCCACCAGCCCGGTCGGCCCGACCGTGGCGCTGGTGTTGACCGATTCCGCCGCCGCCGGTCAGGCGGTGCTCCGGGAGGACCGGGGCCAGGTGGTCGCCGCCGGCCTCGCCGCCGGCCGGTTCACCGAGGCGACCGGTACCTTCGGCGGCGCCGTCCGGGTCGGGGTCGAGGACCTGCCGGCGCTCGCCGCCGCCGCCCGTTCCGCCGCCGGGCAGCCCGGCCCGACGTCCGCGTCGGACCGGGTGTTCGCGGCCCTGACCGGCACCGACACCACGATCTTCACCCATCGGGTACGCCTGCTCGTCGCGCACCGGGCCACCGACGCCGAAACCGTCGACGCCGCCGTGTCGGCGATCAACTCGGTCGACGAGGACAAGGCCGAGCTGCGGTTGTCGGTCAAGGAGAAGGACGACTTCTTCACCACGTACTTCGTCAGCACCTGGTCGCCGTACGTCACGAAGCTGTCCGCCCGGGTGGGGCTCGGCCCGACCGGGGTGACCGCGCTGTCGGTGCTGTTCGCGCTGGCCGCCGCCGCGCTGTTCGGGTACGGCGGCCGCCCGGCGGCGGTGCTCGGCGCGATCCTGCTCTACCTCGGCTTCGTGCTCGACTGCGTGGACGGGCAGCTGGCCCGGTACACCCGGCAGTTCAGCCCCTGGGGTGGTTGGCTGGACACGATGGCCGACCGGGCGAAGGAGTACGTCGTCTACGCCGGTCTGGCGGTCGGTGTCGACCGGGCCGGACTCGGCAACGGCTGGACGCTGGCGATCGCCGCGCTGACCCTGCAGACCGCCAGGCACATGACCGACACCTGGTACGGCGCCCTGCACGACGAGGCCGCCCGCCGCCCGAATCCGTCCGGCGCGTCCGGTGGTGGGCTCGGTGGCCGGCTCAGCCAGGCGTCGAACCGGGTGCAGGCCGACACGGGTTCGCTGTCGTACTGGCTCAAGCGCACGGTCGTCTTCCCGATCGGGGAGCGGTGGGCGCTGATCGCGCTGACCGTGGCTCTGTTCAACCCGCTGGTGAGCCTGGTCGCGGTCCTGGTCTGGGGCGGGCTGGCGGCGGCGTACACGTTGGCGCTGCGCACCGTACGGGCCCGGTCGATGCGGGTTTCGGTGCTCGGCCGGGTCGACACCACGCTCTACCGCGACGACGGTCCGATCGCCGGCTGGCTCGGCAACCTCGGTCGCCGGTTGCCCGGCTGGGCCGGGCCGCTGCCGCTCGCCGTGCTCGCGGTCGCCGCCAGCGCCACTCTGCTGGGGCTGGCGCTGGCCGGACTGGGTGACACCGGGGTACGCGTCGCGGTGCTGGTGACCGGGCTGGTGGCCGTGCTCGCCGCCGGGCTGCCGGCCGGCAGGTCACACAACCGGCCGTTGGACTGGCTGGTGCCCGCCGCCCTGCGGGCCGCCGAGTACCTGTTCGTCATCGCCATCGACGTGGCCGCCGGGATCCCCGGCCCGGTGACCTTCGCACTGCTTTTCGTGCTGGCGTTGCACCACTACGACCTGACCGCCCGGTTGGAGAAGCGCGGCGCGGCGCCCGAACTGCGGCCGTACGGACTGGGTTGGGACGGGCGGTTGTTGCTGCTGGTGGCGGTGGTGTTGGCGGGAGTCGCCGCCGCGGGTGAAGCGACGCTGGCCGGGTACCTCTTCGTGATCCTGACGCTGGGCGCGGTCAGCGGGTGGATGCTGCCGGCCGCACCGACCCGCCGTACGCCCGGCGCCGGGCGGGGTGTCGACGGCCGGGCCGCCATGGCGGCCGGGGAGGAGCGGAACCGATGACCCTGATCAGCTTCGTCGTGCCGGCCTACAAGGTCGAGGGCTACCTGCGGGAATGCCTCGACTCGATCCTCGGGCAGCCGTTCACCGACATCGAGGTGATCGGGGTCGACGACCACTCCCCGGACAGCAGCGGCGAGATCTTCGCCGAGTACGCCGCCCGCGACCCCCGGCTGACCGTGGTGTCGCTGCCGGAGAACGTGGGTCTGGGCGAGGCGCGCAACATCGGCCTCGACCGCGCCACCGGTGAGTACGTCTGGTTCGTCGACAGCGACGACTGGCTGGCCCCCGACTGCCTGCCGGCGGTGGCCCGGCGACTGCGGGAAACCTCCCCGGAGCTGCTGATCGTCGACCACGTCCGGTCGTACTGGGACAACGCGGTGCTCGGCAGCGCGATGCGGGAACTGTTCCCGACCTCGCCCGGCGCGACCACGTTCAGCCTGCGCCAGCGGCCGGAACTCATCGGCCTGCTGCACACCGCCTGGAACAAGCTGGTCCGGCGGGACTTCCTGGTCGACCTCGGGCTCCGGTTCGGTCCCGGCTGGTACGAGGACGTGTCGTTCACGTACCCGCTGGTGCTCGCGGCGGAGCGGATCAGCGTGCTCGACCTGGTCTGCGTCAACTACCGGCAGCGCCGGTCCGGTGCGATCACCCGTACCCAGGGGGACCGACACTTCGAGGTCTTCCCGCACTGGCAGCGGGTGTTCGAGCTGGTGGACGAGTGGGCGCCGCAGGTCGACGACCTGCGCCCGGTGCTCTTCCGGCGGATGATCTGGCATTACCTGACCATCCTCGGTAACGGGGACCGGATCGGGCCGAAGCTGCGGCCGGCGTTCTTCGCCCGGATGCACGCCGACTACCAGCGGTGGTTGCCGCCGGGTGGTTACCCGGTGCCGGGTGGCGCCGAGGGGCTCAAGCACCGGCTGGTGGCCGAGGGCAAGTGGCGTACGTTCAGCGCCCTGCGTACGGCGCATCTGGTCCGGGGCCGGTTGCGCGACGGTGTCGGCGCGGCCCGACGCGCGGTGGTGCCCCCGGCCCGGCGATCCGCCCGGCTCGGCCGGGACGCGGTCCTGCGCGGCTACTACCAGGCCCAGTTGCGGTTTCCGATGGACCGGTCGCTGGCCCTGTACGCCGCCTACTGGTACCGCGGTTACGCCTGCAACCCGGCGGCGATCCACGCCAAGGCCCGTGAGCTGGCCCCGCACATCCGGGGCGTTTTCGTGGTCCGCCGCGACCGGGTGTCGAGCCTGCCGCCCGGCGTGGAGTACGTCGTCGCCGGCACGCCCGCCTACTACCGGGCGCTGGCCCGGGCGAAGTGGCTGATCAACAACGTCAACTTCCCGGACTTCGTGGTCAAGCGGCCCGGTTCGGTGCACATCCAGACCCACCACGGCACCCCGGTCAAGGTGATGGGGCTGGACCAGCAGCGGTACCCGACCGGCGCGGTCGGGATGGAGTTCCCGAAGCTGCTGCGCCGGATCGACCGGTGGGACTTCAGCATCAGCTCGAACACCTTCTCCACCCAGATGTGGGACCGGGCCTACCCGGCGAACTACGTCGCGTTGAACACCGGCTACCCGCGCAACGACCGGCTGGCGAACGCCACCGCCGACGAGGTCACCGCGATCCGGTCCGACCTCGGTTTCGCCCCCGACGACCTGGTGGTGCTGTACGCGCCGACCCACCGGGAGCACCTGCCCGGTTACCGGCCGCCGTTCGACCCGACCGAGTTCGTGGAGGCGCTCGGCCCGCAGGGCCGGCTGCTGATGCGCAGCCACTACTTCCACGACCGGGACGTGGCCGCCGAGGTCAGCGCCGCCGGCCGGGTACGCGACGTCAGCGCCCACCCGTCCGTCGAGGACCTCTACCTCGCCGCAGACGTGCTGGTCACGGACTATTCGTCGGCGATGTTCGACTACGGCACCCTGGACCGGCCGATCGTCATCTACGCCCCGGACTGGGACGCGTACCGGCTTGCCCGCGGGGTCTACTTCGACGTGACCGCCGAACCGCCGGGTGCGGTCGCGACGAGCTTCCCGGACCTGCTGGACCTGTTCCGCGCCGGTGCGGTCGACAACGACGCCGCGGCCAAGGCCCGCGCCCACTTCCGGGCCCGCTTCTGCGTACTGGACGACGGCCGGGCCGCGGAGCGGGTGGTACGCCGTACGCTGCTCGGCGAGCCCGGCTGACACGGGTGCCTGGGAGGCCGGGGTTGGGCGCGTTGATCACCGTCGTCGTACCGATCTACAACGTACGTAGCTACCTGGTCGAGTGTCTCGACTCGATCGCCGGGCAGACGTACCCGGACCTGGACGTGGTGCTGGTCGACGACGGGTCCACCGACGACAGTGGTGAGATCGCCGAGCGGTACACCAGCACCGACAACCGGTTCCGGCTGATCCGGCAGGAAAATCGGGGACTGGGTGCCGCCCGGAACACCGGGGTGGAGGCCGCCGCCGGTGACTACCTGACCTTCGTCGACAGCGACGACCTGCTGCCGCCGTACGCGCTGGAGCTGCTGGTCGGCGCGCTGGAGCAGACCGGCTCCGACTTCGCCTCCGGCAACGTCGCCCTGCTCACCTCGCGCGGCCTGCGGCAGTCGCCGCTGCACCGGGGCACGCACCGGATCACCGCCCTGCGGACCAGCCTGAAGGCGCAGCGCAACCTGGTCTACGACCGACTGGCCTGCAACAAGGTGTTCCGTCGCTCGTTCTGGGACAAGCACGGGCTGCGGTTCCCGGAGGGGGTGCGCTACGAGGACATCCCGCTGACCGTGCCCGCGTACGCGCTGGCCGGCTCGGTGGACGTGCTCGACCTGCCGGTCTACTACTGGCGCCAGCGTGAGCCGGGCGCCGAGTTGTCGATCACCCAGCGGCAGCACGAGGTGCGCAACCTGGTCGACCGGTTCGCCGCCGTCGACAGCGCCAGCCGGTCCCTCGCCGCACTCGACCGCAAGCTCAAGGACTGGTACGACGAGACCACGCTCGTCAACGACCTGCGCATCTTCCTGGACCTGCTGCCGGACGTCGACCAGGCGTACCGGGAGCGTTTCCGCGACCTGGCCACCGACTACCTGAGCCGGGTGGACGAGCGGGTGCTCGACCGGCTGGTCGCGCGGCTGCGGGTGGCCTGGCACCTGGCCCGCGCGCGGGCCCTGCCGGAACTGGTCGAAGTGGCGGCCGCGAGCCGGCTCGACGCCACCCCGCCGGTGGTCCGCCGGGGCGGGGGACGTTACCTCCGGTTGCCGCTGCTCGACGCCGGTCACCCGGCCGCGCCCCGGCGACTGTTCCAACTCGGCCCGGGAGTACGGACCGAGGTGCACGAGGCACGCTGGGTCGACGGCCGGCTGCACGTACGCGGCCTGGCGTACGACGTGGCCCGTGGCGCGGCCCAACCCTGGGCCACCGCCCGGGTGTTCTGGCTGCGTGAGGCCACCGGCCGGCGACGGATCCTGCGCCTGCCGAGCCGCCCCCGACGGGTGGCCGAGGCGCCCAGCTCGGTGCCGTACGGCTGGTCCGGGTTCTCCGCGGTGGTCGACCCGCGCCGGTTGGCCGGGCGGGACGGCTGGCGGGCCGGCGAGTGGGTGTTCAACGTGGCGTTGGTCAATCCCGGTGGACCGCAGCGGCGCACGCTCGGCCTCGGCGACGCCCGGCCCGGGCTGCCGGCCCGCTGGGTGGCCGACGGGGTACGGGTCGTTCCCTACCCGCACCGAGCGGGGTTGCGGCTGCGGGTGGAACGGCCGCAGGCCTGGGTCACCGGTACCCGGATCGACGGCAACACGCTGCTGGTCGAGGGGCGGGCACTGACCCGTCCGGCGGGGGCGACGCTCCGGCTCGCCCGTACCGCGGGGGTTCTCTGGCGCTCGTACCCGGTGGAGCCCGCCGACGGCGGTTCGGTCGAGGCCGCGTCGGTCGGGGCTGGGGCGGGGTCGTCGCCGTGCGGGGTGGGCTGGACGGCCCGGATCCCGGTTGCCGAGCTGGTCGCCGCCTCCGGGCTGGCGCACTGGTCACCCCTGGTCGGCGAGGTGGGCGCCGGGTGGCGGGTGGCCTACGCCGACCCGGACGGCGGGGCGTGGGAACTGCCGGTGGCCGCCGGCTTCACCGGTGCGCGGCAGACCGTCGGCGAGGTGGAGGTGCTCGCCCGCCCGACCGACGACGAGGTGTTGGCGCTGCGGGTGCTGCCACCGGGTCCGGTGGTGCATGCCGCCGAACTGGCCGACGGCATGCTCTTGTTCCTCGGCGAGCTGCCCGGCGGTCAGCACGACTGGGGTGACCTGCGGATCGTGCTGCGCCAGCGGACCGGCGCGGACCCGAACGAGGTGCTTCCGCCCGATCTCGAACTGCCGGCCGAGGTGTCCGCCGGCTGGCGGGTACGGATTCCGGTGGCCGGCGGGTCCGGCCTCCCGGACGGCGACTGGCTCCTGCTCTACCGGCAGGGAGCCGACGCGTCCCCCGTCGACCTCCCCTTCGACGTCGCCGCCCGCCGCTCCCTACCCCGCGACGTAGCCGTAGCGGGCCGCCGCCTCGAACTCCTCCCCGACCGAGAACGAGAAGCAATCCGCCTAACCCCCCTCCCCTAACCGTCCTCGGTCGACCGCTCACCCGGTACGCCGTTGCTC